>NZ_CP010869.1:330937-661875 GCF_001305615.1 Actibacterium sp. EMB200-NS6 | reverse complement strand
GCGCGATGATTGCCGCCGCCTCGGGCCCCTTCAGGAACCCGACGAAGGCCTGCGCCGCCGGGTTCCCCGCGCCGTTGCTCAGCAATACCGCATCCTGACGGATCGGCGCATAGAGATCATCCGGCACGATCCACGCCGATCCCTCTGTCCGCCCGGCAAGCTGTGACAGGGCGACAAAGCCCAGCTCGGCATTGCCCGTGGCCACGAACTGATAGGTCTGCGCGATGCTGTTGCCGCGCACGAATTTCGGCTCCAGCCGATCATGGACGCCAAGGTTGCGCATGACATCGACCGCCGCGGCGCCATAGGGCGCGGTTTCGGGGTTGGCCAGCGCGATCCGGGTGAAACCATCCGAGGACAGGACCGTTTCATCCGTCACGAGGCCGGGATCCGCGCTCCACAGCACCAGCTTGCCGATCGCATAGGTGAAATTCGTTCCGGCCACGGCCAGCCCCTCTTCCACGGCGCGGGCCGGGCGGGCGCTGTCGGCGGCCAGAAACACGTCGAACGGCGCGTTCTGGGTGATCTGGGTGAACAATTGCCCGGTCGGGCCGAAGCTCAGAAGCGCGCGGTGCCCGGTCGCGGCCTCAAAGGCGGTCGCGATTTCGGTCGCCGCTTCGGTGAAGTTCGCTGCGACGGCAACGTTGATCTCTTCGGCCCGAACGGAGCCGCCCGCGAGGGCCATAAAGACTGCCAGCAGAAGGTTTTTCACTGGTTTCCCTTTCAGTCGACGGCCAGAATGACATGCGCGGCGTCGATCAGCGCGCAGGCGGCGGCATCTTTTTCCAGCCCCAGCTGCTTTGCGCTGGCCAGGGTGACAGTGGCGGTCAGCGATTTGCCACCGCCGATATCCAGCGTAATCTCCGAGTTCACGGCGCCATCTTCCCGGTTGCTCACCACGCCTTCAATCCGGTTGCGCATGGAGGTGCGCCGCGCCTCGTCCACTGGCGCCAGAATGACGAACGGCGCCTTGATCAGCGCGATCGCCGGGCGGCCGGGCACAAGGCCCAGTTCGCGCAGGCTCTGGCGGGTGATGATCGCGGTCAGGGTGGTCCGGTCGGAAACGCGCAGGGTGACCTCTGCGTTCACCGCCCCGTTGACCACCTTCTCGACCGTGCCGCGCAGGGCATTGCGCGCGCTGGTTCGCATGAAAAACCCCCATAACATCCCTGCCGCGGCCACGCCTGTTCCGGCCAGCTCGGGCTCGAGCGCGCGAAAGGTCCGGGCGATTTCACTTTCCAGCCGGTGAAAGGTTTCGACGACGCGCAGGCCTTCCTCGGTCAGCACCGCGCCGCCACCTTGCCGCCCGCCGGTCTGCGCCGCGACAAGCGGCTGCCCGACGAGGTTGTTCATCGCGGTGATGGCATCCCACGCGGCCTTGTAGCTTACGCCGGTGGCCCGCGCCGCGGCGGAAATGCTGCCTTCGCGGCCGACAGCCTCGAGCAGGCGAACACGCTCCTTTCCCATGCGGGAGGCCCCGGATGAGGCAAAGGAAACTTCGGCGCGGATGCTCATCGTGACTGTTCCGGATATCGCTATATAGACCACCTATATAGCGAATCGCGAAAGCCGCAAATTCCTTTTTGGCCCTACCGCATCCAGTGCGACGCTCGGGCGCAGCCCCGGCCCGGAGCCAGGCAGCGCGCGCGCCGGTCAGACGGCGGGCCGCTCAATGCAAAGGCGCATCCCCGTTTCCGGCAGCGTCAGACCCGCGTCGAAGCGCCTCGCCCGCGAAGGTCGCGCGGGCGCGGCCGGCGCGTTTGGAAGCGTAAAGCGCCATGTCGGCGTCATGCAGAATCTGCGCGGCCTCGGCGGCGGGATATTGCGTAGAGACCGCGGTGCCGATGCTGGCCGACACCCGGCAGGGTTCGCCGTTGAAGAGGATCGGTTGCTCGAGCCGCCGGATGATCCGCAGGGCGATACCCTTCAGGCGCGACATATCCACCAGATCGCGAAAGATCAGAACGAACTCGTCGCCGCCCGCGCGGGCCACCGTATCGGTATCCCGCGTCTCCTCCACCAGAATGCGTGCCACATGCTGCAGCACGTGATCGCCGGCGGCATGGCCCAGATTGTCATTCACATCCTTGAAGAAATCGAGATCCAGATGCATCAGGCTGAAGGCGCGCCGCTCATCCACCAGCCGGGCAAGCACATGATCCATCGCGCGGCGGTTTTTCAGCCCAGTCAGCGTGTCGGTGAACGCCTGCTCCTCGGCCGCGATGCGGGCCCCCTGAAGCCGCTGGTTGAGCTTTTTCGATTCCTCCATCACCGCGCTCTTCGCCTCGACCAGATAGAGCATTTCCACCGTCAGGTCGGTCGCCGCGAAGTCGCCGACGGTCAGCCCGTAGGTCGCCACGGCCTCGACCACCGAAATCCCGAAAGACAGGTTGATCAGCGCGCCCTCCCCTTCGCCCAACCCGATGATGAGGCCCTTCAGGGCGGTGCAGGGCGCGGACCGAAAGGCGAGTTGCAGCCGCGCGCCATCTGGCCCGACGAAATCATCCAGCGTGTGCACCCCGCGCGGGCGGCGCAGTTCGAACACATCCAGGAAGCGGCGCCCGGCCAGCGGCGCCGCTGGCCGCAGTTTCTGAAGCGTGGGGCCGACCCGGCGGATGAGCCCCTTCGGGCAGACCCAGACATGCATCGGCATCAGGCAGGCCATGGCATCGGGCGAAAGGCGCATCGCATCCCGCATCCGCCCTACCCCGCCGGCATGGCCAGCTTGAAGCTGCGCCCCTCGGCAAAGCGGCAGTCCAGCAGTTCGACCTGCACCTCGGCGCGCCCCGCCGCCTCGCCCAGGTATTCCAGCAGAACCAGCGCGCCGTAATCATCCGCCATGGCCCGCAGGATGCCCAGCATCACATGGCCAGAGCCCGCGAAATGCCAGCGGCAGAGCAGGCGAAAGGTGGATGGCCCCTCGTCCACAATCTCCATATCGGGCAGGTCCAGATCGGGCACGGCCAGCCGGGCGCGATCGGCGAGGTCATCCAGCGAATGCAGGAATTCCATGAAGTTTTCGCCGCCGAAGCGCAACAGCCGGCGCAGCGGCTCGAGATTGGCGTGGGACACCAGGAAGGTGCCCAGATCCTCCAGCACCACCTCGCGCGATTTCTTCAGATGCCGCGACACCGACGTCAGAACAGCCTCGGTCAGCGCGTCGTCATAGATCAGCAGGGCCTCGAACCCCTCGGCGCGGAGGCCCGCATCGGCCGCCACATCGGCCCACAGCTCTGCGCCGTAGGTATCCTGCACAAAACACTGGATGGATCTGTTGATCAGACCATGCATGAAACGCCCTCGGTTTTTCGTAGGGGCAGCTTTGCAGAGGAAACCTTAACAATTCGCCAAGACAAGGCCGATGTCCGGGCGCCCGGCGCTCAGAAATCGGTCGGCGCGCCGCCCTCCGCCTTGCGCCTCTCGACGAAGGCCTCCAGCTCTTCGCGGATGTCCTCCTCCATCGGCGGGGCCTCGAAACCATTGACGATCTCCTTGAACACCCGGTGCGCCCGCTCGACCGTCCAGGACGCGCCATCCAGCGACCAGGATTCGTAGTTGCGCCAGTCCGACAGGAAGGGCTGGTAGAAGGCTGTCGCGTAGCGCTCCTGCGTATGGGCACAGCCGAAGAAATGGCCATCGCTTCCGACCTCGCGGATGGCCTCCAGCGCGATGTCATCGGGCGTGGTGGCCACCAGCGCCGGGTCGAAATAGCGCTGAATCTGCTGTAGCATCTCGCAATCCATGATGAATTTCTCGGGGCTCGCGATCAGCCCCCCCTCCAGCCAGCCAGCCGCGTGATAGACCATATGCGCGCCCGCCTGCACCGCCGACCACAGCGCGTTCGAGGTTTCCCACATCGCCTGCCCGTCCGGCACGTTCGCCGCGCAGGATCCCGACGCGCGCAGCGGCAGGCCGTAGAACCGTGCCATCTGGCCGGTCATCTGGGTGGCGCGCATGTATTCCGGCGTACCGAAGGCCGGCGCGCCGGATTTCATGTCCACGTTCGAGGTAAAGGTGCCCAGCACACAGGGCGCGCCGGGGCGGATATATTGCGCCAGCGCGATCGCGCAGAGCGCCTCGGCCAGCGATTGCGCCACCGCGCCCGCCATCGTCACCGGCGCCATGGCACCGGCCAGCGTGAAGGGCGTGACCACCACCGCCTGCCCGCGCCGCACGCAGCGCATCCAGCCGTCGAGCATCGGGATGTCATGCTTCAGCGGCGAGGTGGAGTTGATGTTGGTATACATGCGCGGCGCCGCCTCGAACTCGTCATGGCTCAGCCCGCCGGCGATGCGCACCATCTCCATCACATCCTCGACACGTTCGCGGCCCAGTGAATAGGCATGCGCCACCTTGTCGGTCAGGGTCAGCTTGTCGAACAGCACATCAAGGTGCCGGACGGAAGGATGCACATCCACCGGCTCCACCGGATAGCCGCCGGCGATGTGGATGCAGTTGAAATATTGGGTCAGCTTCAGCAGGTCGCGGCATTGCGCGCGCGTGCCGGGCACTTTGCCGCTGTGCAGATCCCAGTAGTTCGGCGGGGAAGAGACGTTGATGAACAGCATATGCCCGTCGCCGATGGTCACCCGGCGGTCCGGGTTGCGCGGGGTGATGGCAAAGCTGGACGGCGCCTTGGCCAGCATCTCCATCACGAAATCACGGCCCATGCGGACGGTGTGCCCGTCCACCGTGCAACCCGCCTGTTTCAGGATCGCGACCGCCTCGTCATTCAGAAACTCGATGCCGATCTCTTCGAGGATGCGCATCGCGCCGTCGTGAATCGCGGCCACGCCCTCTTCGGTCAGCGGCTCTGTCGGGCGGTCGGTGTTGCGCGGAATGCGCCACGGCATCTGCTCGATCACCGCCCCGCCCTGACGCAGTGCCTTTCCCGAATGCCCGCCCGAACGTCGCCTGCGAAGGGATGTACCGGCCATGATGCGCCTCCTTGCGTTTCCCCCAAGAAGACACCGGGCCCCGCCCCCGTGCCGCATCGAAAGCGACAGCAAGGCGTCGTTTTTCGCCGGCGTTCAGCGCAGGCGGGCGGTCAGATAGGCGCCGAGATGGCCGATATCGGGCAGGACGGCATCGGCCAGATCGGCCAGATCGCGCGCCGTCGCGGGCCCTGTCAGAACGCCGACCGTGCCCATCCCCGCCGCCCGGCCGGCGGTCAGGTCATGGCGGCTGTCGCCGATCATCAGCACCGATGCAGGGGCCAGCCCCGCCGCATCGGCAAAGGCCAGCAGCTGCCCCGGCGCGGGCTTCGCCCCGTGGCCCGAGTCGCTCCCGGCGATGAAATCGAACCGCCCCGCCACCCCGGCTGCGGCAAGATGCGCGCGCGCCGGGGCCTCGGCATCATTCGTCGCGACCCCCAGCGCCAGCCCCATCCCGCGCAACCCGTCCAGCATCGGCGCCAGCGGCACGGCCTCTTTCATCGGTGCGGCAGCCGCAGCCCGGTTCATCTGCGCGATCAGCACATCAGGCGAGGTACCGGGAAGATGCGGCAGCAGGAACGCGGCGATGTCGCCGGGCGTGCCGGCAATCACCGGGCTGTCGGGCGCGAAAACACCGGCCGAATGGTCAAACCCGATGGCCTGCCCCAGGGCCTGAGCCCGGCCGGCATCGCCTTGGGAAAGATCACTCAGAAACCCCTGCGCCCAGGCGCCCCAGGTGGCGTGGAAATCGAACAGCGTGCCGTCCTTGTCGAACAGGATTCCCCGGATCTCGGCCATGACACACCCTTGTTTTCAGCGGATACCGGGGGAATACCGCGCAGACCGCCCCAAAGCCAGCCTCGCGGTTGCCGCGGCGGCCGGAATCGGCCCGGCGCGCTGTGCGGCAAAGGGAAAAGGCCGGGCCAAGGGGCCTGTTCCGGCCTCAGGTCCAGTGCATGTCGGCACCGCCCGGCAGCGCCTGCCGGGCGCGCATGGGAATGTCATAGGCCAGCCCCTCGGCCTCGCAGAAGGCCATCACCCACGCATCGTCCATCGTCAGGAAATCCAGCACCGAAATCTGGAATTCGGACGTGGCCGCGCGCGCCTTCAGATCGTCGGGCGTGGCCCCGCTGGCGCCCAGGAAGACCGGCAACAGCTCTTCGTTGCCGACAAGCCAGCCCAGGGCCTTCAACGCCACCGTTTCCGCCTGATCCGCCCGCATGCGCCGCCCCCGTTCCGTGCTCATTAAAGGGTTTGTTAACACTTCCTGCTCAATACTGAACACGAAAAATCAACCCAGATCAGAGCGCGGGAGAAAGCTCAATGCCAGGGAAAATCCTCGTCGTGGATGACGTCGCGACGAACAGGATTGTCATGAAGGTGCGCTTGGCCGAGGCCTGCTATCAGGTGCTGCAGGCCGATGGCGGGCTGGCCGCGCTGGATCTGGCGCGGCGCGAACGGCCGGATCTGATCCTGCTGGATTTCATGATGGCCGATCTGGACGGGATCGAGGTGTGCCGCCGCCTGAAGGCCGACCCGGACACCGCCGAGATCCCGGTGATCATGGTCACCGCCGCGCGGAATTCCGAAGAAAAGCTGCGCGCGCTTCAGGCAGGCGCCGAAGAATTCCTGCCCAAGCCGCTGGACGAGCTGACGCTGCTGGCCCGCGTCCGTAGCCTGTTGCGCGCCCGTGAAACCGCGCGCGAACTGGCGCTGCGCGACGGCACGCGCCGGGTGCTGGGCTTTGATGAACCGGCAGAGGATTTCGCCCGCAAGGGGCGCATCGCTCTGATCGCGGCGCGGCAGGCGCAGGCGCTGCACTGGAAGGGCGCGCTGTCGCGGCATCTGAATGCCGAGTTGACGGTGATGACCCGCGACGGGGCGCTGGCCCTGTCGGACGGCGGGCCGGTGCCGGATCTGTTCGTGATCTCCGCCGATCTGGAGCGCAGCGGCGCCGGGCTGCGCCTGCTGACGGATCTGCGTTCGCGCGCCGCGACGCGCCACTCTGCCGTGCTCATGGTCGTGCCCGAAGGCGCACGCGAAGCCGCCGCAATGGCGCTGGATCTGGGCGCGAACGATCTGGTCAACAGCCCGTTCGACGGGCCGGAAATGGCGCTGCGGCTGGCCACCCAGCTCAGCCGGAAATATCAATCCGACCGGCTGCGCGCCTCGGTCAAGGACGGGCTGCGGCTGGCTGTCACCGACCCGCTGACCGGCCTGTTCAACCGCCGCTACGCGCTGCCGCATCTGGCGCGCATCGTCAGCCGCGCCGGTGAGACCCGGCGGCCCTGCGCCGTCATGCTGCTGGATATGGACCGGTTCAAGCAGGTCAATGACCGCCACGGCCATGCGGCGGGCGACGCGGTACTGGAACAGGTCGCGCGGCTGCTGAGCGCCGAATTGCGCGCCGTGGATCTGGTGGCCCGCATCGGGGGCGAGGAATTTCTGATCGCCCTGCCCGAAACCAGCCTGGAGATCGCCACCGCCACGGCCGAGCGTCTGCGCCTGCAGATCGGCGAAACGCCGGTGCTGCTGCCCGGCGGCAAAGGTGTGATCTCGGTTTCGGTCAGCATCGGGCTGACCCTGTGCGATCGTCCCGGCTGCGCGGTTGACGTGCTGATGGAAGAGGCCGACGCCGCGCTTTATGCCGCCAAGGCCGACGGGCGCAACAAGGTGACGATCCGCAATTCCGCCGCGTGATCCGCCCGCCGCTCAGTCCCGCGCGGGCGCGTGGCGGGGCGGGCCATGGCGCAACACCTGTTCCAGACGGTCGGCGAAGGCGGCCCGCTCTTCGGGCTCCATCGCGCTGATCTGTTCCAGAAAAAGCCGGCGCACAAGTTCGACCTGCTCGCCCACCCGCGCCTGCTGTGCCTCGAGCAGACCCGCCGCCGCCGCCGCATCGAAGGGTTCGGCGCGCAGCAATTGCAGCAGGCGCTCGAAATCCTGCCGCACCTCGTGGCGCGTGCTGCGCATCGCGCCCGCGTCATGCCTGAGCGCGCGGCGCAAGGCGCGCCGGTCTTCGGGGCTCAGCGCCCGCGTATAGGGCCCGTATTCCAGAATTTCGCGGCCCGGGGGTGCCCCGTTTCTTGAATGATAAAGAGCCGATCCCCCCACCAGCCCCAGCACCAGAAGGTTCATCGCCAGCGACAGCGCCAGTATCACACGCCCCCAGCGAACCCCCTTGGGCGCGGGCTGTTCGCTCATGCTCATGCGCCATCCTCCGTCAGATAGCCATCCATCGACGGGATCAGATCGACCACGTCATAGGCCACGCCGCCGCCGGGCCAGACGCTGATTGCCAGATCCCCGACGGCGCCCGGCGCCGCATAGCCGATCCAGACCCCCGCCAGCGTGGCGGTCGCAAGACCGGCAAGCGCGGGCCAGCCGCCCACCGCCCCGGACAGGCGCCGCCAGATCCCCCGGCGCGGCGCGGCCACGGGTGCGGGCTGTTGCGCCGACGCATCGGCAAGGACACGCGCCAGAAGCGCTGCAGAGGGCACCGGCGCCGTATCGCGCGCGGCCTGGAAGAAATCTTCCAGCTCTCGTTCCTGTTCGTACAGATCAGCCATCGGTATACCCCAGTTCTTCACGCCGCTCCGCCAATACGGCGGCCAGCGCCCGCTTTCCCCGTGCGGTCAGACTTTCGACCGCCTCGACACTAATTTCCAGCACTTCGGCGATCTCGGGGTTCGCCAACCCTTCGATATGCCGCAGCACCACCGCCTGCCGCTGCCGTTCCGGCAGCGTGAGCAGCGCCTCGTCCAGCGCCCGCGCCCGTGACGCGGCCAGCAGACGGGCCTCGGCCCCCGGCGCATCATCCTCGGGTTCGGGCACCGAATCGAGCGCCACGCCCCGCGCCTTGCGCAGCCGGTCGGTGCACAGGTTGGCCACGACCCGGAACAGCCAGGTTGTGACCTTCGCCTCGCCCTGGCGCCATTCGGGTGCGACCCGCCACAGGCGCAGCATCGCCTCCTGCGCCACGTCCTCGGCCTCGGCCATGTCGCCCAGCATGCGCATGGCGAACCCCAGCGCGCGCGGCGTCATGCGCAGCGTCAGGGCACGGGCAGCCGCCTCGTCGCCGTTGCCGTAGAGCACCAGCAGCGCCTCGTCCGAAACTTCATCTTGCGCGTCGAAGGCCATGTCCATCCTGCTGAAGGCCTAGCCTGTATCGTCTCCGGCGACAATCACGGCCCTGTGCGCGGCCCCGGCCATCCATACCGGGCGGGGCCGCGCTGTTTCATGCCGCGTCAGTGGTGCATCTGAAACCGGCCACCCATATGCCCTTCGGCAAAGCGCGCGCGGGCCGCGTCGAACTCTTCGGGCGAAATGGCGCCGTTGCCATCCGTATCCAGCATCTGGAACATCCGGTCGGCGGCCGGGGCCTGCGACAGTTCCTCAAGGCTCAGCAGCCCGTCGGCATTCTGATCCAGAAGCTCGATCATCCGGGCCGCGCGTTGCGCGCGCATTTCCGGCGTCACCTCGAACCGCTGCATGCCACCATCGTGACGGGCCATCCGGTCGGCCCAACGCCCGCCATCGGCCGGCCGCGCGGCCTGCATTTCCTCCGCCGAAATCGTACCGTCCTTGTCGGCGTCGATCGTGTCGAACCGGTTTTTCATCGGCACCTGCAACTCTTCCATCGTCAGGCCGCCGTCCTTATTGGCATCAAGCTGCTCGAAGCTCTGCATCCCCGGCCCGAACCCGGCGCCATCCTGCGGCCCGCGCGCCGTTGCGGGCATGGCGGCGGTCAGCACCGCGGCCCCCAGCGTAAGGGCGGAAATCGTGCTCAGAAAAATCTTGCGAGTCATTGATTGTCTCCTGCTTTCAACTTCGCGTTTTCCAACGCCGGCCACCGCCCGCGTTCACAAATTCAAACGCGCCAAGCGGAAACTTCCGTCGCCAAAGATACATCTTTTTTGCGACATCCCGCCGCAACGGCTGTCACGACCCTGTGCGGCGGGCTATTTTCCTGTAGATTATGGTCTGCCGCGCATGGAGGGATGCGTCGGCGCAAAGAGAAAGCATGTATATGGCAGAGCCGATTGAACGGCTGGTGCGGCCCGCGCTTTGGCGTGGCTGGCGCCGGCGTTGTCCAAATTGCGGGGCAGGCCCGATGTTGCGCGGATATCTGAAGGTCCGCGACACCTGCGCGGTGTGCCACGAAGAGCTGCACCATCACCGCGCCGATGACGGCCCGGCCTACCTGACGATCCTGATCGTCGGCCATCTGATGGCGCCGGTCATCCTGTGGGCCTTCGCCACCTTCCGCCCCGACCCGCTGGTGCTGGCCTCGATATTCTCGGTTGGCTGTGTCGGGCTCTCGCTTTACCTTCTTCCCCGGTTGAAGGGGCTGATGGTGGCGCTGCAATGGGCGAAGAAGATGCACGGGTTCGGAGCGAAGGGCTGAGCCCGCCCGACAAATCCGCGCTGCGCGACGCGGCGACGGTGATCATGCTGCGCGACGCGCGCACCGCGCCGAAGGTTCTGATGGGCCAGCGTGGCGCGGCGGCGGCCTTCATGCCCAACAAGTTCGTGTTTCCCGGCGGCGCGGTGGATGATGTGGATGCCGCCGTGCCCCTGTCGCCGCCCCTGAATCCGGCCTGCGACGCCCGCCTCAAAGACAGGGCCGACCCGGCGCTGGCATCGGCGCTGGTGGCCGCGGGCATCCGTGAGGTGTGGGAGGAAACCGGGCTGATCCTGGGCCGGCCCGGCGATTGGCCGGCAGATGCGCCCAGAGGCTGGCGCGGATTTGCCGCCTCGGGCCATCTGCCCAGTCCCGAGGGGTTTCATTTCATCTTTCGCGCCATCACCCCGCTCGGCCGCCCGCGCCGGTTCGATGCGCGGTTCTTTCTGGTCGAGGCCGACCGGGCCGTGGGCGATCTGGATGATTTCTCGCGCGCCGAGGATGAGTTGAGCCATCTGCAATGGGTTCCGCTGCCCAAGGCACGCGGCTTCGACCTGCCCTTCATCACCGAGGTCGTTCTGGCGGAAATCGCGGGCCTGCTGGAAACCGGCCTGCCACCGGCAAGCGTGCCCTTCTTCAACAATACCCCCGCAGCGTCGGAGTTTCTGCGGATCGCCTAGGCCAGCAGAACGATGGCCGCGATCGACAGGGCGATCAGCGCGATCCCCGCAAGCTCGCGCCCCGAAGAGCGTTCGCGGAACACCAGCCATGCCACCAGCACCGAAAACACCAGCTCCACCTGCCCCAGCGCCCGCACATAGGCGGCGTTCTGCAGGGTGAACGCGGTGAACCAGCCCAGGCTGCCCAGCATGCCCGTGATCCCCACCAGCGCGGTCTTGCGCCAGCTTGCCATGACCCGCCCCAACGCGCCCGGTTCGGTCAGCCGCAGCCACAGCGCCATGCCGATGGTCTGCGATGCCGTCACCACCGCCAGCGTCAGCGCCGCCCGCAGGAAGAAACCGCCGCCCTCCAGCGCCAGCGATGCCCCGCGATAGCCGATGGCCGACGCGCCGAACGCCGCCCCCGCCAGCAGCCCCAGCGCCGAGGCGCGGTTCCACGGGCTGCCCCCCGCCGCGCCGGGCGGGCGCGACAGCAGGATGACCCCGGCCACCCCGATCAGGATGGCGGCAAAGCCCGCCAGGCTCACCGCCTCGCCCAGCACAGCCAGCGAGAACAGCGCGACCAGAACGGTTTCGGTTTTCGTGAAGGCGATGCCGACGGCGAAGTTGCGCTCTGCAAACAGCGCCACCGTGGCGAAGGTGGCGATGACCTGCATCAGCCCGCCGCTCAGCGCGAAGGCCCAGAACCGGGCAGGCATGCCGGGCGCGGGCGCCCCGGATGCCACGATCAGCGCCCCTGCCAGCGCCGCCGCCAGCGGAGCGGCGAACAGAAATCGCGAAAACGTCGCGCCGCCGGTGCCGAGACCCGCCGACCGAAGCTGTTTTTGCAGCATGAAGCGCACGGTCTGCACCGCCGCAGCCGCGAGTGTGATGATAACCCAAAGCTCCATGGCCCCTGATGCCATGCGGCCGGGCACGGGTCGAGGGCCGTGCTAGCGCCGCCAGAGCGGATGCGGCACCGGATCTTTCGCCCGGAACAGAAAGCGGCGGAACACTTCGGCGTAAGAGCGAAAGCGATAGCCCTCGTTGCGGCCGAGATAGCGGCCCGGATCCCCGGCATAAAGCCGGGGCAGCCGGTACCACGGCACCGCGGGGTGCATGTGATGCACCACATGCAGGTTGTTGTTGAGGAACAGAAAGGCCAGCGGGCCCCGGTCTTCGATGATCACGGTGCGGCCGCGCACCCGCTCATGCGCCTGATGTTCCAGAAAGGTGCGGATCTTCAGGATCGACAGGGCGATATAGGTGGCCAGCAGATAGGCCGGAACCGGCATCGCCGCGCCCCGCAGCCAGAACAGCACCAACGCCACCGCCGGGATGTGCCACAGCCAGCCGGCCAGCACCGACCGGTCGCCCGACCGGATCGCGCGCAGGTCCGCAGCCATGAATGCCGCCTGCCCGATCACCGGCCCGATCAGCAGCCGCCCGGCAAGGGTGTTGTTCGCGCCAAGCACGGCCTGCACCGGGCGCGGCAGACGCTCCCACCGGCCCGGATCCAGATAGTTGGATTCCGGGTCGTCATACGGATCGGTCAGGATTGCGTCGCGGTGATGTGCCAGATGGGTATCGCGGAACCGCAGATAGGGCACGCAAAGCGACAACGCCGGAAACACCAGCGCCGCGCTCAGGGTGCGGTTGCGGAACGGGTGGCCGTGGATCACCTCGTGGCTCAGCGATGAATGCAGCACGATGGCCAGGGCCGTGACACCAACACCGAGCGGCAGCCACAGGTCGGCCAACCATGTGCTGCCCAGCCCCCATGCGCCATAGCACAGGCCTGCAAGCGCCAGCGTGGGCCATTCGGCCAAGCCGCGAAACCGTTGTTTTTCCATCGCTTCCCCCGTTCGGAACAGCTTGGGGATAGCGGGCGATGCTGCGGCTGCACATTCCAATAATGGTTACCAAATTTTCATAATTGCTGTATTTGCTTACCGATGGTGATCAAAATCGACAAAAACACCCGCGCCCGGCTGCTGCGCACCCGCCTGTTGGCCGCGATGGATCTGCGCGGCACCAGCCAAAGCGCGCTGGCCCGCGCGGCGGGGGTTGATCGCTCGACCATTTCGCAACTGCTGACAGACAGGGCCGCGCGGCTGCCCAACGCGCAGGTGGTCGGGGAATGCGCGGCGGCGCTCGGCGTGTCGGCCGATTGGCTGCTCGGCCTCAGCGACCGGCCCGAAAGCGCGGCAGACCTTCTGGCCACCAGCTTTGCCATGACAAAGGCCCAGCGCGCGCTGATCGACGAGCAGATCTTTGAATGGCACCGCGAGGCGGCAGGCTACAAGATCCGCCATGTTCCGGCCGGGCTGCCCGACATGCTGAAAACGCATGAAGTGCTGCGCTGGGAATATCGCCCCCATCTGGGCCGGACCACCGAACAGGCCATCGGCGCCTCAGAAGACCGGCTGAACTGGATGCGCGGGGCGCGCTCCGACTATGAGATCGCGGTGCCCCTGCACGAGCTGGAAAGCTTCGCCCGGGGCGAAGGGTATTATCGCGGCCTGCCCGCCGATCTGCGGCGCGCGCAGATCGACCGGTTTCTGGCCCTGCACGACCAGCTTTTCCCGTCGCTACGGCTGATGCTGTTCGATGCGCGGCGGGTGTTCTCGGCCCCCGTCACCGTCTTCGGCCCGATGCTGGCGGTGTTTTACCTCGGGCAGAACTATCTTGCCTTCCGCGATACCGAGCGGGTCGAGGCGTTCACCCGCCATTTCGACGGGCTGGTGCGCGAGGCCACGGTTTCGGATCGCGACTGGCCCGGGCATCTTGCAACGCTCCGGGCCGAAATCACCTGATCACACGCGCCGGCCCGTCAGAACGGCATCGGATACGCCATGCGGGCGGCGGCGATATCCTCCAGCACCTCCTGGCCCAGCGTCAGCTCCGCCGCGCCCAGAACGGTATCCAGCTGCGCCAGCGAGGTGGCGCCGATGATCGGGATCACCGGATAGGGCCGCGCCATCACAAACGCGATCGCCATCTGCACCGGGTCCAGCCCATGCGCGTTGGCGATGCCCATATAGGCCGAGACGGCCTCCCACACAAAAGGCGTGACGCGCCCGCCCAGCGTGGCGCTGCGCGCGCGGCGGGTGCCTTCGGGCGTCACGTCGCCCGCGTATTTGCCGCTCAGAAGCCCGTTGGCCAGCGGCGAATAGGCCAGCAGCGTCACATCCTCGTTCACGCCAAGCTCTGCCAGATCCAGATCGTAAAGGCGGCACAGCAGCGAATACTCGTTCTGGATGGATTGCACGCGCGGCGCGCCCTTCGCCTCGGCCAGACGCAGCCATTCGGCCGTGCCCCACGCGGTTTCGTTCGACAGGCCGAACTGGCGCAGCTTGCCTTCCTGAACAAGGGTCTGAAGCGTATCGAGCGCCTCTTCCATATGCGCCAGCGTCTCGGCGCGATCCTGCTTCGACGGGTCATAGGCCCATTGCTGCCGAAAGTGATACGAGCCCCGGTTCGGCCAGTGAAACTGATAGAGGTCGATCACATCGGTCTTCAGCCGCTTCAGCGATGCCTCGACGCATTCGGTGATGCTCGCACGGCTGATCGGGGCGCCGTCCCGCGTGGCCTTGCTGCCCGCGCCGGTGATCTTGGTGGCGATGATCACCTCGTCGCGGCGGCCGGTGCGGGCGAACCATTCGCCGATGATCTCTTCTGTGCGGCCCACGGTTTCGGGCAGCACGGGATTGACCGGGTACATCTCTGCCGTGTCGATGAAGTTCACGCCGCGATCAAGTGCCATGTCGATCTGCGCATGGCCTTCGTCCAGCGTGTTCTGGTTGCCCCAGGTCATCGACCCCAGGCAGATCTCGGAAACCTCAAGACCGCAGCGGCCGAGTTTGACTTTTTGCATGGGATGCCCCTGAATATCCACGTTCCGGGCGCACAGTTATTGCCGCCGCGCGTCAGGGCAACCCTTAAAACAGGATCAGCGCAAACTGATGTCCACACCAAGCAGCAGGCTGGTGCCGATACCGGGGTAGTGCTTGACGGCCGTGCCAAGGGCGGCCCGGCTGCGGGCCAGCACCGGCAGGTCGACCCCGGCCCCGACCGCGAAGAAATCCTGATGCTCGGTGATCTGCCCGCCGGTATCCAGCAGCGCCGAGGTCAGCGACATGTCCGCGCGCGCGATCCGCCGGCCGGCCCCGGCGGACAGATACCCGGCCAGCTTTCCCCCCAGGGGTTGTCGCAGCCGCAGGCCAAGCTCGGCCTCCAGGGATCTGGATCGCAGATCGATGTCGATCGGATCGGTCAGGATGTCGATCCCCTCCGGCAGCACATAAAGGCTCTGGCCATAGGCGAAGGCCACCCGCCCTTCGACCGCCAGTCGCGGCGTTACCGGAAGCGTGGTCACCACGCCAAGCGAAACCTCGGACGAATGGCGGATGTCGTAATCGACCGAGCCGCCCAGAGAGACCGGCCCCACCCCGCCCTGCCCGGTTCCACCTGTCGTCGCCGAGGGCTCCGCCGAAGGCGTGGATGCCGGCGGCAGGGCCAGAAACCGGCGCGCTGTTTCGTCCAGAAGCGCCAATGAATAGAAAATATCCTCACCGTTTCGATATCCGAAAACCGGGGCGGTTTTCGCATCTGTTACCAGCGGATGCCCGCACCCGCCCAAGCCGAACGATAGAATGAAAAAAACCAATCCCAGATGCCAGATACGATGATCCTCCCGGCCAAACCGCTTTCCCTTTTGTCAAAAACTCATAGAGTTCCGGCGCGATGCTTGATGTTCCCAAAGGTACCGAAATGACAACTGCAAATTTCACCTCCGCGTTTTTCAATCTGCTCGACACACCCCCAGATCTGGCCGCTGTCGACAATTTCGCACTGGATCATCAGGCCGCGCTTGATGCGCTCGACGATCAGGTTTCCGCCTCTGGCTGGACACCGACACAACTGTCGGCCTCCAGGATCGTCCTGTCTTCCGGCGCGTTCGATCTGACCATCAGCGGCAGCGGTATCTCCCCGATTTCCAGCATCTCCGAACTCGAAGACGCGATCTTCGCCGGCCTCGCCCAGGGCACGTTCGACGGCATATCCGTCACCCGTTCGGGAACCGAAATCCTGTCGTTTCAGATGTCTTCGTCCGCCTACACGCTAAGCTCGGGCAATCAGAGCTTTCAGGTCGACGGCGCGCTGCTCAACAGTTTCGCGCAGTTCTATGCCCTCGTCGGCGCGCTCAGCATGCTGTCGGACATGGCCAACCTGTCCAGCCAGGAGCTGAACAGCATCTACACCACGCTCGATGACTATGCCATCAGCGGCGTTTCCATACTGGACGGCGGCACAGAGCTTGCCGCGCTGAGCCTGACCCCCACGCAGCTTGGCGTGACACTCGACGGCTACAGCCTGACGGTGGATGGCACCGCGCCCGAGGATTTCGCGGAAGTCGTCGAAATCGCCCAGGCGTTCGCCACCGGCGCGGTTGACCTGACGACCATTCCCAACCTCGCGGTCGACGGCATCACCTTCAAAGACCCCGATGGAACCACCCTGGCCAGGATCACCGGCCCGATCGAAAACGAGGCCTCTTTCGACAATGCCACGCTGAAGGTCGACGGCGTGAAGGTGCCCGACATCTGGCTGTCGGAAGATCTCGTCTTCAATGGCGGCAACAGCGGCGAGCGTGTCTATGGCCTGCATGGCAAGGATCGCATCTCGGGCAATGGCGGCGGCGACGAGCTTTTCGGCCTGTCGCAGAACGATCTGCTGCGGGGCAATGGCGGCAATGACAAGCTTTTTGGCGGCGGCGGGGCCGATCGCCTGGAAGGCGGCAACGGCAAGGACCGGCTCTATGGTGACAACGGCACCGACAAGCTCGACGGTGGCGCCGGCAAGGACAAGCTGTTCGGCGGCGCCAAGCGGGATGTTCTGTTCGGCCGCGGCGGCGATGACCTGCTGCGCGGTGATGCCGGCAACGACAAGCTGTTCGGCGGGGCCGGCGCGGATACGTTCTTTTTCAGCAAGGGCGACGGCAAGGACACGATCAAGGACTTCACCCTCGGCGAGGATCTGATCCAGATCGGCAGGGGCGCGTCTCACATCGGCCAGCTCGACTTCGACAAGAGCGGCAGCGACGTGATCATCAGCTTTCGCAATGTCGAGATCACGGTCGAGGATATCAGGCTCGGCCAGCTCGACGATGTGGACAACTTCCTGTTCTGATCCGGCCCCGCACATGCCACGGGCGAACAGAGCAAAACGACATCGCATGTCGAGAACGGGCCAGCCCGGCGCAAACCGCCGGGCTAGCACCCCCGCATGCGCCTGATCATCTCCTTCGCCGCCCTGCTGCTGTCCGCGGCCCTGCTTCAGCTCTCGTCAGGCGCCGTCGGGCCGCTCGACGCGCTTTCGGGCCTGTCGCTCGGCTTTACCACCGCCCAGGTCGGGCTGCTCGGCTCGGCGCATTTCTTCGGGTTCTTCATCGGCTGCTGGTGGGCGCCGCGCCTGATGGGGTCGGTCGGCCATTCGCGCGCCTTTGCCGCCTTCACCGCTGCGGGGGCGATCGGCCTGCTGGCGCATATGATGCTGGTGGATCCGCTGGCCTGGGCGCTGATGCGGGTGGCGACGGGCCTGTGCATCGCCGGCTGCTACACGGTGATCGAGGCCTGGCTGCAGGCCAAGGTGACGAACGAGACGCGGGGCCGGGCCATGGGCATCTACCGGCTGGTCGATATGGGTGCGGCGCTTTGCGCGCAGCTCATGATCGGCATTCTCGAACCGGCCGCCTATGTGTCATACAACCTGCTGACGATCGTCTGCTGCGCGGCCCTGCTGCCGCTGGCCCTGACCACCGTGCGCCAGCCCGAAACACCCGACACGCCGCGGCTGCGCCCGTGGCTGGCGGTCGAACGCTCGCCACTGGCCGCGGCGGGGGTGGTTGTCTCTGGCCTGTCCAGCGCCGCGTTCCGCATGGTCGGGCCTGTCTATGGCCAGGAGGTGGGCCTGGCCGCCAATCAGATCGGCCTGTTTCTGGCCGTTTACGTGCTGGGCGGCGCGCTGGCGCAATATCCGATCGGCTGGCTGGCGGATAAATACGATCGCCGCTGGGTGCTGATCTGGCTGTCGGTCGCGGCCACGGTATCCTGTGCCGTCAGCACCGCCGCGGGCGGCGTGGGCACGGTTGGCGTGTTGCTGACGGCGGGCCTGTTCGGGATGAGCACCTTCCCGATCTATTCGGTCGCCGCCGCCCATGCCCATGACTTCGCCGAAAGCCACGAACGGGTAGAGCTTTCGGCCGCGCTGATGTTCTTCTATGCGGTGGGCGCCATCGCGTCGCCGCTTGCGGCATCGGCGCTGATCACCCGGTTCGGCCCTTCCGCGCTGTTCCTGCTGATCGCGGTGGGGCATATCGTTCTGGTCGTCTTCGGCCTGGCCCGGATGCGCGTGCGCCCCACGGTCGAGACGCGCACGCCCTATGTCTGGTCGCCGCGCACTTCTTTCACCGTCGGCCGCCTGATGAAAGGCAGCCGTGACCGGCACGAGCCGTAGGGCAAACCGGCCCCCGCCTGCCCTTGCTCCGGCCCGGCGCATTCCCCATCTGCACTATGGGAACGCGGTGCAATTTGGAGATGTGACATGGACATCCGTTTTGACGGCAAAACCGGCATCGTCACCGGCGGCGGCTCTGGTATCGGCGCGGCGATCGCGCGGGAGCTTGCCGCCTCGGGCGCGACAGTGATCGTCGCCGACCTGAATGAGGCCCACGCCCAGGAAATCGCCGATGAAATCAAGGCCTCGGGCGGGGCGGCGCTGCCCGTTGCGGTGGACGCGGCCCGCCCCGAGACCGTCGAGGCGATGATCGCCTTCGCCGTGGAGCAGACCGGCGCGCTGCACTATCTGGTGAACAACGCCGGGATCGCCGGGCCGGCGGATCTGGTGGCGGACTATCCGCTCGACGGCTGGCACAAGGTGATAGACATAAACCTGAGCGGGGTTTTCTACGGGCTGCGCTTCGGTCTTCCCGCGATCGAGGCGGCCGGTGGCGGCGCGGTGGTCAATATCGCCTCGATCCTGGGCAGCGTGGGCTTTGCCACCGCCGGCGCCTATGTCGCCGCCAAGCACGGTGTCGTCGGTCTGACGAAAAACGCGGCCATCGAATATGCGCCCAAGGGCATCCGCGTCAACGCGGTCGGCCCGGCCTTCATCCACACCCCGATGGTCGATGACACCATGTCCCCCGAACAGCTGACCGCGCTGGCGGGGATGCACCCGGCCGGGCGGCTGGGCACCCCCGAAGAGGTGGCCGGGCTTGTCGCCTTCCTGCTGTCGGACAGGGCCAGCTTCGTCACCGGCAGCTATCACCTGGTCGATGGCGGCTATACCGCGCAGTAAGCCTGCGCGCGTGAGGGGGCCGGGGGCACACCGCCTCTGGCCCTTTGCGCCCCGGAACTTGTGATTTCGCACCCCCCCGGCGGCCCATCCCGCCGAAGCCGCAAGATCCGGGTCGAGCGGCATAATCGCCCGCTTTAGGTGTAGGCCATCCCGATCTGTGGAGCATGGAGGCACCAATGCAGTTGGCAGGAAAAACCATCATCGTCACGGGCGCAAGCAGCGGTATCGGCGAAGCCGCCGCGAAACTCTTCGCCGCCGAGGGCGCCAATGTCGTGCTGGGGGCGCGGCGCGGTCAATTGCTCGAGACACATGCCTCCGAAATCATCCGCGCGGGCGGAAATGCCGCCGTTCTTGCCGGCGATGTCGAGGATGAAGGCTACGCGGAAGCGCTTGTCGCGCTGGCCCGGCGCCGGTTCGGCCGGCTGGACGCCGCCTTCAACAATGCCGGGATCACCGGAGAGATGAGCCCCATCCCCGCGATGGCAACCGAAACCTGGGACCGCGTGATCGGAACCAACCTGACCGCCGCCTTCTATGCCGCGAAATATCAGGTTCCCGCGCTGCTTGACGCGGGCGGGGGCTCGATCGTGTTCACCTCCTCCTTCGTCGGCCACACGGTCGGGCTGCCGGGCATGGGCGCCTATGCGGCGGCAAAGGCGGGCCTCATAGGCCTGGCTCAGGTGCTGGCGGCAGAGCACGGGCCACAGGGGCTGCGCGCGAATACATTGCTGCCCGGAGGCACACTCACGCCGATGGCGGGCGATGACCCGTCCTATCATGACATCGTGCGCGGCCTGCATGCCCTCAAACGCATGGCGAGCCCGAAGGAAATCGCGCAAGCGGCGCTGTTTCTGGTCTCCGACGCGTCGTCTTTCGTAACCGGCACCGCGCTGATCGCCGACGGAGGCAACTCCATCAGCAAATTCTGAGCGGCACCGCGCGGCGCCCGGTACACGCCCTCTGGCCCTTTTTGCATCGCGGCGTTAAACGGGACGGCAAACCGGGACAAAGGCATACCCCACATGGCACGCATCCTCATCACCTCGGCCCTGCCCTATATCAATGGCATCAAGCATCTGGGCAATCTGGTCGGCTCGCAGCTTCCGGCCGATCTCTATGCCCGCTACATGCGGCAGCGCGGCCATGAGGTGATGTTCATCTGCGCCACCGACGAACACGGCACCCCCGCCGAACTGGCCGCCGCCAAGACGGGCGAGGATGTGGCCGAGTATTGTGCCCGGATGCATGACGTGCAGGCCGAACTGGCCGAGGGCTTCCGCCTGTCGTTCGATCACTACGGGCGCTCGTCATCGGCGCGCAACCACGCGCTGACCCAGCATTTCGCCGGCAAGCTGGCCGAAAACGGATTGATCGAGGAGGTGAGCGAAAAGCAGGTCTATTCCCACGCCGACGGCCGCTTTCTGCCCGACCGCTATATCGAGGGCACTTGCCCCAACTGCGGCTATGACAAGGCGCGCGGCGATCAGTGCGAGAATTGCACCAAACAGCTCGACCCGACCGACCTGATCAACCCGCGCAGCGCCATTTCCGGCTCGACCGATCTGGAGGTGCGCGAGACCAAGCACCTCTACCTGCGTCAGTCGCTTCTGAAGGACGAAATCGACCGGTGGATCGACAGCCAGACCGACTGGCCGATCCTGACCACATCCATCGCCCGGAAATGGCTGCATGACGGTGACGGGCTTCAGGATCGCGGCATCACCCGCGATCTGAAATGGGGCGTACCGGTGAAAAAGGGCGATGCGGACTGGCCCGGCATGGAGGGCAAGGTCTTCTACGTCTGGTTCGACGCGCCGATCGAATATATCGCCGCCACCGCCGAATGGGCGGATGCGAACGGCAAATCCGATGCCGATTGGGAACGTTGGTGGCGCACCGACAAGGGCGGGAACGACGTGCGCTATGTGCAGTTCATGGGCAAGGATAACGTGCCCTTCCACACGCTGTCTTTCCCGGCCACGATCATGGGCTCGCGCGAGCCGTGGAAGCTGGTCGATTACATCAAGTCGTTCAACTACCTGAACTATGACGGCGGCCAGTTCTCGACCAGCCAGGGGCGCGGTGTGTTCATGGATCAGGCGCTGGAGATCCTGCCGGCCGATTACTGGCGCTGGTGGCTGCTCAGCCATGCGCCGGAAAACTCCGACAGTGAATTCACCTGGGAAAACTTCCAGGCCAGCGTGAACAAGGATCTGGCCGACGTGCTGGGCAATTTCGTGTCGCGCGTCACCAAGTTCTGCCGCTCCAAATTCGGCGAGGCGGTGCCCGCGGGCGGCACCTTCGGCCCGGCCGAAGAAGCGCTGATCGCTGATCTGACCCCCCGCATCCGCGCCTATGAGGCGCATATGGAGGCGATGGAAATCCGCAAGGCCGCGGGCGAGCTGCGCGCGATCTGGGTCGCGGGCAACGAATACCTGCAGTCGGCGGCGCCCTGGTCGGCCTTCAAGACAGATCCCGAGACCGCCGCCGCGCAGATCCGCCTGGCGCTGAACCTGATCCGGCTTTACGCGGTGCTGTCGCGCCCGTTCATTCCCGATGCCGCCGCGTCGATGCTGGCCGCGATGCAGACGCGAGATGACAGCTGGCCCGATGATGTGCCGGCCGCGCTGGCGGCCCTGCCCTCGGGCCATGCGTTCACCGTGCCCGATGTCCTGTTCCGCAAGATCACCGATGAAGAGCGTGAAGGCTGGCAGGAAAAATTCGCTGGGGCGCGCGTTTGAAAGCGCCCCACCTGAATCACCTGTCCGAACCGCGCGCCCCTCACGCCCCCTGAACGAAGCTTCCCAGCCAGACGACACGGCCCAGAAACTGCACCCTCTCGTGCTCTGCGCCGATCAGAACCCGCGCGATGGCCTGCGGCCCGTCACCTGACAGAACCAGAATGCTCCGGTTCTGCCAATGCGCCCGTGCCAGCGCGGTTTTGCCATTCTCGACATAACACCACAGCGCCGGCCCGCCCGTGCGCCGCGCCGCCTGATCGACCAGCGCAAGCGGCCTGTGCCCGCCCGTCGGATCGGCGATCAGAAGATCGGGCGCGACAAAGCTCAGGGTATCGGGCGCGAGCTGGCGTTCCGTCAGCCAGTCACCCGAAAATGCCACCGGCCCCATGCCCCGCCGGCCCGCCATCCGGTGCCAGGGAAAGGGCAGAAACCCGGCGCGCAACGCCTCGGGCCCGGCGAACCCCGGCGCGCCGGAGCCGTCATCCTCGGCCACACCGGGTGTGGGCGCGGCCGGCCCCCCGAATTCCACGGGAATCGCCAGATATTCGAACAGGCAGACCAGACGGTCAAAGCTCGGGATGCGCCCGGCGCGGATATCCCGGATCAGCCCGTCATGCCCCACAACATCCATCGACGCCCGCCGGGCAGACACGCCCTGACGCTGCAACCCGTCTTCGACGAGGTCGCGTATCCTTGCGCCCAGCGCAGCAGATTTTGCGGAGTTCAGCATCATTTCGCCGAAGAATGGCACGCGTTTCAGGACGTTTAAATCTGAATGCGACGGTAAGGCAAATTTATCTTGACTTATCGAGATTTATTCATCTTAAGCGGAAACAGACCCGTTACCGAATCCCGCTCTGGCTGTCGACGCGGCACCAACCCATGCAACAAACAAGCCGTTTATTTATGATGAATGTTTTAGTCGAGCCGCAGCGGGCCCGCCCTCGCCCTCCCCGCAAGGGCAAGCCCGATGCCTAACACCGCCACACGCTTCCGCAGGCTGATCGCGATGGTGGCCGCGGCCGAGAACCATTACCAGCGCATGCACAACAGCACCGACGGCAGATCGCGCGACATCGCGATCGCGGCCTATTCCCGCGCGCTGGAGGATATCTTCGATGAACTCAGGCTTATGCGCCAGACCGGCGCGCTGGCCACACTGGAGGCGTTGCTGGAAACCCGCAATGACAGGGGCTAGCGGAAAATCCGCGCCACGCTCACGCCTTCGCCGCAGCCTCCAGCGCGTCCAGCCGGGCTTTCAGCGCCTCGTTCTCTTCACGGGCTTTCTGCGCCATCGCGCGGGTGGCGTCGAATTCTTCACGGGTCACGAAATCACGCTCGGCCAGCCAGCGGTCGATCATCCCCTTGAACGCGGTCTCGGCCTCGTCCTTTGCGCCCTGCGCCACACCCATGGCGTTGGTCATCAACTGGGACATATCGTCGAAAAACTTGTTGCGGGTCTGCATCTGCGCCTCCGGCGTTACATTCTCCCCTTATATGGGCCGCGCAGGCGCGAAGCTCAAGCTTGACTTCGCCGTGGCGCAAAGCACAAGAAAGGCCATCATGCAGGCAGTCCTGAATTTCCCGAACATCAGCCCCGAGATCTTTTCGATCTCCGTTTTCGGCATCGAACTTGCCCTGCGCTGGTACGCGCTGGCCTATATCGCGGGGCTTTTGCTGGGCTGGCGGCTCGTGGTGCGGCTGGTCAAGACCGACAGGCTCTGGCCCGGCGGCCGCGCCCCGATGGGCCCCGAGCAGGTCGAGGAATTGCTGACATGGGTCATTCTGGGGGTGATCCTCGGTGGGCGGCTGGGCTTCGTGCTGTTCTACAAACCCGGCTATTACCTGCAGAACCCGGCCGAAATCCCGATGCTGTGGCATGGCGGCATGGCGTTTCACGGCGGGCTGCTGGGGGTGATGGTGGCGCTGATCCTGTTTTGCCGCAAACACGGCATCATGCTGCTCTCGGCCGCCGATGCGCTGGCGCTGGCCACGCCGCCGGGTCTGTTCTTCGGGCGGCTGGCCAATTTCATAAATGCCGAACTCTGGGGCCGGCCCAGCACCGTACCCTGGGCCATGGTCTTTCCCGGTGATCTTGCCGCGCAATGCCCGCCGGGCTGGGAAGGCCCCTGCGCCCGCCACCCCTCGCAGCTTTACGAGGCGGGGCTGGAAGGGCTGGTGCTGGGCGCGGTGCTGCTGGTTCTGGTCTATCGCAGCGGCTGGCTGAAGGTGCCGGGGCAGATCACGGGCATGTTCTTTATCGGCTACGGCATCGCGCGGTTCTTCGTCGAGTATTTCCGGCAGGCGGATTATCAGTTCATCACCCCGGACAATCCGATCGGCTTCGCCCTGCACTGGCACGGGATCGGCGTGACGATGGGCCAGCTCTTGTCGCTGCCGATGGTGGCGCTGGGGATCGCGCTGATCATGATCGCGCGGCGCCGGGCGTGACCCCGCTCACCGATCTGCTGATGCGGCGCCTCGCGGCGACCGGGCCGATCACGCTTGCCGATTACATGGCCGAATGCCTGCTGCACCCCGCCCATGGCTATTATGCCACACGCGATCCGTTCGGCGCCGGCGGCGATTTCACCACCGCGCCCGAGATCAGCCAGATGTTCGGCGAAATGCTGGGCCTGTTTCTGGCCCAGGTCTGGATGGATCAGGGCCGCCCGGCCCCTTTCACCCTGGCCGAGCCGGGGCCGGGGCGCGGCACGCTGATGGCCGACATCCTGCGCGCCACGGCAAAGGTGCCGGGCTTTCATGATGCCGCCCGGGTGCACCTGATCGAGGCCTCCGCCACCCTGCGCGAGGCCCAGCGCGACAGGCTGGCCACGCACGCCGTGACATGGGCCGACAGTATCGCCGCCCTGCCCGAGGCCCCGCTTTTCCTCGTGGCCAACGAGTTTTTCGACGCGCTGCCGATCCGCCAGTTTCAGCGCGACAGCGCCGGCTGGCGCGAGGTGCAGGTGGCGCAAGACGGCCAGCGGCTGACCTTCGCCCTTGGCGCGCCCGCACCGCTCGCCGCGCTGGACCATCGGCTGGCCGACACCCGGCCGGGCGACGTGGTCGAGCTTTGCCCCGCCGCCGCGCCGATGATCGGCGAATTGGCCCGCCGCATCGCCAGGCATGGCGGCACCGCGCTGATCATCGATTATGGCGGCTGGCGCTCTCTGGGTGACACGCTGCAGGCGCTGAAAGCGCATCAGCCGGTCGATCCGCTATCACATTCCGGTGAGGCCGACCTCACCGCCCATGTCGATTTCGAAGCTCTTGCACGGGCCGCCACCGGCGTTGCGCATACAAACCTGACACCTCAGGGTGTGTTTCTGGAGCGGCTGGGGATTACCGCCCGCGCGCAGGCGCTGGCAGGGGCGCTGAGCGGAACTGCACTGGAAAACCACGTCGCCGCACATCGCCGCTTGACCCACCCACAGGAAATGGGAACGCTCTTCAAAACAATCGCCCTGACACCAAAGGGCTCTGCCCCCCCACCCGGATTCACGCCATGACTTTGGAAATCCTCACCTCAGACGCGCTATCCCCGCTGCGGCACGGCTTCTTCACCCGGCGCGGCGGGGCCTCTTCGGGCGTGTTTCAGGGGCTGAACTGCGGTCAGGGCTCGTCCGATCAGGCCGAGGTGGTGCAGATCAACCGGACCCGCGTGGCCAGCGCCATGGGCGTGGCGCCCGAGGCGCTGATCTCGATCCATCAGGTGCATTCGGCGGATGTCGCCGTGATCGAGGGGCCGCCGGACGAAAAGCCCCGCGCCGACGCGCTGGTGACCGCCACGCCCGGCCTCGCGCTGGCGATCCTGACGGCCGATTGCCAGCCCGTTCTGTTCGCCGACGCGCGCGCCGGGGTGATCGGGGCAGCCCATGCCGGGTGGCGCGGCGCGCTTGGCGGCATTCTGGAAGCCACGCTCGACGCGATGGAGAGGCTGGGCGCCCGCCGCGCCGATACCGCCGCCGTCATCGGCCCGACCATCAGCCAGCGCGCCTATGAGGTCGGCCCCGAATTCCTCGAGGCGTTCCTGGACGAAGACCCGGCCTATGGCCGCTTCTTCTCGGGCGGCAACGGCGACCGGGTGCAGTTTGATCTGCCGGGCTTCGGCCTGCACCGCCTGCGCGAAGCCGGCGTCGGGCAGGCGCAATGGACACGCCATTGCACTTACTCAGACCCCGGCCGGTTCTTCTCTTACCGGCGGGCCACTCATGCGGGCGAAGTGGATTATGGCCGGCTGATTTCCGCGATCCGGCTGTAGCGGGCGCGCGATGGCCGCCACAATTCCATCCTGTCATGACCACGAAAGGACACAACCAAAGCCACATGTCTGCCAGATTCCCCTGTCAGGTTCATCTCATTCGGTCAGTCACGGCCGGGGGACACAGACATACCGCTCAAGCCCCGCAAAGGGGCAGCGATGACAGACCAAGGAGTGCGCAAGATGAAAGCCAAACGCCGTTGGATGAAATGGATCCTCGAAGACAGCGCCAAGGCCGAGACGCAGCTGCCCTGGGCCCGGGCAACCCGGCCGGCGCGCGCCCGCGCCATCGCACCCCGCAAAGCCGCGCGCGCCTGAAGCCGCGCAGGCAGGGCCAGAGCGCCCCGCGAAACATCGACCTGCCCCCGTGCATCACGCGCGGGGTTTTTTGATTCGGGCGATCTCCGTTTCCAATCTCGCCGAAATGTGGCAGTTCTTGCGAAGCATCGGAAACAATCCCGCCACTGAACCCTGCATTGGCGCCAAAGCGCGCTGAAATCACAGGAAGTTTTTGACAGTCCGTTAACGATTGGTGCAAATGGTGACGTAACGGTAACGAATGTCCTCTGCAAGTACTTCGGTGGGGGCCGAAGCAGATGTGACCAGACCTGAAGGACTGATCGCATGGGTTATCCCCACCAGACCGCCGCGGGTATTGCGGCATCCCGGGCCATGAAAGGCTCTCTTTCGCCAGCTCGTTCCGACCGGCGGCCTCCGCGCGCAACGCCTCTTACGCGCCGATATGAGGTTGCCGGTCTGACGCGCTCCGGCGCCCTGATCGATTTCACCAGCGTCGCCCCCGCGACCCCAGCCTTCGAAGAGGCATTCGCCGCCTTCGCCCGCGGCACGCTGATCGCCACCGCCGACGGTCCCGTCGCGGTAGAGGATCTGATACCCGGCACGATGATCGAAACCGCCGACAACGGGCCGATGCCGCTGCTCTGGGTCGGCTCGATGATGATCTTCCCCAGCCTGCCCGACGTCGCCGAAGACGCGGTGCGCCTGATCCGGGTGACGGCCGACAGTTTCGGCCTGGCCCGGCCCGCGCATGACCTGGTGCTTGGCCCCCGCGCACGGGTTCTGTTCCGCCACACCGGCTGCAAGCAGATGTTCGGAACCCGCTCGGCCTTCGCCCCGGCACGCAGCTATACCGACGGGGTCAACATGGTGTCCGTCCGCCCCGCCGCGCCGGTGCGCGTCTACCATCTGGTGCTCGATGGCCAGCAGATCCTGCTTGCCAACGGCATCGAGGTTGAAAGCTATCACCCCGGCACCCCCGCCGATGTGATGGTCGATCTGGAGATGCGCGAGCTGTTCCTGGGGCTGTTTCCCCATGTCCGCAACCTGACCGACTTCGGCCCGATGCACATCCCGCGCCTGACGGAGCATGAGTTCGAAGGGATGCGCGCGGCCTGATCTCAGCCGTCGCTTCCCAGCCGCGCCTCCAGAACATCGAACGACACACCGGGCTGATCCTTGGCGCAGCGGATCACCAGCGAGGTTTTCACGCTGGCCACATTCTCGGCCGCAGTCAGTTCTTCGGTCAGGAAGGTCTGAAAGGTCGAAAGATCCGGCGCGGCGCATTTCAGGATGAAATCGACCTCGCCGTTCAGCATGTGGCATTCACGCACCAGCGGCCAGCCGCGACAGCGTGCCTCGAAGGCCGAAAGATCGACCTCCGCCTGGCTCTGCAGCCCCACCATGGCAAAGACCTGCACCTCGAAGCCCAGCTTGCGCGCATCGACATCGGCGTGATATCCGCGAATATACCCCGCCTCTTCCAGCGTCCGGACACGGCGCAGACAGGGCGGTGCCGAAATGCCGACGCGCCGGGCAAGTTCGACATTGGTCATCCGGCCATCGGCCTGCAACTCGGCCAGGATCTTTCGATCTATGGGATCAAGCTTGGCCCCAGACATGTGCGTTCTCCTGAAATTTGGCAGATGATACGCAGCGGGCACCGGAAGCGCAATTATATTTCACGCTTGCGCAATTATTATAATACATGACAGAAGCAGCTTTTCCTCCCGCCGCCACCCCGCGACACTCCGCGCCCCGACGGCGGTTGCGCAGGTTTTGGCGGATGTCTAAGTAAGCAGTGCTGCGCAAGAGGGCTTCGCCATGACCGACACACGTCACACCAAACTTCTGATCATCGGCTCCGGCCCGGCGGGCTATACCGCCGCCGTCTACGGATCGCGCGCGATGCTGGAGCCGCTGCTCATTCAGGGCATCCAGCCGGGCGGCCAGCTGACCATCACCACCGAGGTGGAGAACTGGCCCGGCGAGGTGGAAATCCAGGGCCCCGACCTGATGATCAAGATGGAGGCCCACGCCCGCGCCGTCGGCACCGAAATCATCGCCGATCACATCAATGCGCTGGACCTGTCCAAACGCCCCTTTACCGCCAGTGCCGACAGCGGCACCACCTACACCTGCGACGCGCTGATTCTCGCGACCGGCGCCCAGGCCAGATGGCTGGGCCTGCCCTCGGAAGAGAAATTCAAGGGCTTCGGCGTCTCGGCCTGCGCCACCTGCGATGGCTTCTTCTATCGCGGGCAGGAGGTGGTCGTGGTCGGCGGCGGCAACACCGCCGTGGAAGAGGCGCTGTTCCTGACCAATTTCGCCAGCAAGGTCACGCTGATCCACCGCCGCGACAGCCTGCGCTCGGAAAAGATCCTGCAGGACCGGTTGTTCAAGAATCCCAAGGTGGAAATCCTGTGGAACCACGCGATCGAAGAGGTCGTGGGCGGCGACAACCCGCGGGGCGTCGAAGGCGTGCGCGCCCGGCATGTGGAGACGGGGCAGATCACCGAAGTGCCGTGCAAGGGCTTCTTCGTCGCCATCGGCCATGCGCCGGCCTCCGAACTGGTCAAGGACGTGCTGGAAACCCATATGGGCGGCTACGTGGTGACGAAACCCGACAGCACCGAAACCTCCATCCCCGGCGTTTTCGCCGCGGGCGACCTGACCGACCACAAATACCGCCAGGCGGTCACATCGGCCGGAATGGGCTGCATGGCCGCGCTGGAGGCGGAACGGTGGCTGGCGGAGCAGGAACAGGGATAATTTCCCGCGCGGATGCCCATTACGCGACCTTTTCGCCGCAATTGCAAAAAGAACGCTGCCAAAGCTTGAATTCTGTCACATTAAAGGGCTACGCCCCAAACGACCGGGCGGGGGAACCGGTCTTTTGTGAATGACAAGAAGCCGAGTTGAAAAACATGTCCATGCCCAACCTCGCTCCCGTCCCGGAGCTTTATGTTTCTTACGAAAGCGCCCAGAAACTGAAGGTCGAAGCCGGCGATCTGCCCAGCTGGGATCTGACACCGCGTCAGATCTGCGACCTCGAGCTTCTGATGAACGGCGGCTTCAATCCGCTCAAGGGGTTCCTGAACGAAGAGGACTATAACGGCGTTGTCGAGAATATGCGGCTCGCCGACGGCTCGCTCTGGCCGATGCCGATCA
The DNA here is from genome assembly GCF_001305615.1 of Actibacterium sp. EMB200-NS6. Lineage (GTDB taxonomy): Bacteria > Pseudomonadota > Alphaproteobacteria > Rhodobacterales > Rhodobacteraceae > Actibacterium_A > Actibacterium_A naphthalenivorans. The sequence continues at coordinate 632,044 of NZ_CP010869.1, read as the reverse complement.
CCCTCGACGTCAGCCAGGCCTTCGCCGACAGCCTGGAGCCGGGGCAGGACATCGCCCTGCGCGATCAGGAAGGCGTGATCCTGGCGATCATGTCGGTGACCGACAGCTGGACACCGAACAAGGCACGAGAAGCCGAAAAGGTCTTCGGTGCGGATGATCTGGCCCACCCCGCCGTCAACTATCTGCACCACGAGGCCGGCCCGGTCTATCTGGGTGGCCCCGTGACCGGCATCCAGCCGCCGATGCATTACGATTTCCGCGGCCGCCGCGATACGCCCAACGAATTGCGCGCCCATTTCCGCAAGCTGGGCTGGCGCCGCGTCGTTGCGTTTCAAACCCGCAACCCGCTGCATCGCGCGCATCAGGAACTGACCTTCCGCGCCGCGAAAGAGGCACAGGCCAACCTGCTGATCCATCCGATCGTCGGCATGACCAAGCCGGGCGATGTCGATCACTTCACCCGCGTGCGCTGCTACGAGGCGGTGCTGGACAAATACCCGGCCGCCACCACATCCATGAGCCTGCTGAGCCTGGCCATGCGCATGGCCGGCCCGCGCGAGGCGGTCTGGCACGGGCTGATCCGTGGCAACCACGGCGTGACCCATTTCATCGTCGGCCGCGACCATGCCGGCCCCGGCAAGAACAGCGCCGGCGAAGACTTCTATGGCCCCTACGATGCGCAGGAGCTTTACAAGGCGCATGAGGCCGAGATCGGCGTCGAGATGGTGCCGTTCAAGCACATGGTCTATGTGCAGGAGCGCGCCCAGTACGAACCGGCGGATGAGATCGAAGAGGGCGTGACCGTGCTCAACATCTCGGGCACCGAACTGCGCCGCCGTCTGGCCGAAGGGCTGGAGATCCCCGAGTGGTTCTCCTTCCCCGAGGTGGTGGCGGAGCTGCGCAAGACCCGCCCGCCGCGCGCGCAGCAGGGCTTTACCGTGTTCCTGACCGGCCTTTCGGGTTCGGGCAAATCGACCATCGCCAACGCGCTGATGGTCAAGCTGATGGAAATGGGCGGCCGCCCGGTAACGCTGCTCGACGGCGACGTGGTGCGCAAACACCTGTCGTCCGAACTTGGCTTCTCGAAAGAGCATCGCGACATCAACATCCGCCGCATCGGCTATGTCGCCTCCGAGATCACCAAGAACGGCGGCATTGCCATCTGCGCCCCGATCGCGCCCTACACGGCCACGCGCCGCGCGGTGCGCGAGATGATCGAAGCCTATGGCGCCTTCTGCGAAGTGCATGTGGCGACCTCGCTTGAAGAATGCGAAAAGCGTGATCGCAAGGGCCTGTACAAGCTGGCGCGCGAAGGCAAGATCAAGGAATTCACCGGCATCTCCGATCCCTATGAAGTGCCGGAAACCCCCGAGCTGGTGCTGGATACCGAAGGTGTGGACGTGGACAATTGCGCCCATCAGGTTCTGCTGAAGCTGGAACAGATGGGCCTCGTCGCCGGCTGATCCCGCTATCTTCCAAAACGTTTACGGCCCCGGAAATCTCCGGGGCCGTTTGCGTTTCGGCCGATGGGCGCCCGGCAGGGGCGCCGCCTGTCACAGCAGGATTTCCCCACGCATCAGCACCCGGCCCTGCCCGCCGACGCGCACGCCGGTGATCGCCTCGCGCGGGCCCAGAACCGAAACCTCGGCCTGGCCGGGGCGGTTCATCCAGTGGCCCTGCTCGGCCGTGAAGCGCGGTGTGTCGATCAGATCGTTATGCCACAGATAGGCCGCCATGCAGCCCGTGGCCGATCCGGTAAACGGGTCTTCGACCGGGGCGGGCGGCGCCAGCAGCAGGCGTGAAAACGTCTGCCCCGCGGGCGTCGCGCCTTCCAGCGTCACAAGGAACGGTTCCATCACATCCGCATCCGCGCCGCCGACGATATCCTGAAAATGCTTCAGCCCGCGCGGGTTCAGCGTGGCGCGGCGCAGCGCCTCATGGCCGCTGACGACGGTGACGCAAAACGGCAGGCCGGTCGATACGACCTGCGGCGGAAAGATGATATCCGCCGGCTTCAGACCCACCGCATCGGCCACCAGCGCGGCCCGGACAGGCGCGCCGAACTCCGGCGCGTTCTGCATCATCGCGATGCGCGGCGCGCCGCGTCCGTACTCGATCTCGATGGGAATGACGCCGGCCAGCGTCTCCAGCGTCAGGCGCTCCCCCGTCACCATGCCCCGCTCGATCAGCGAGGCGACGGTGGCAATGGTGGGATGCCCGGCAAACGGGATTTCGCGGCTGGCCAGAAAATAGCGCACCCGCACATCGGCCGCGTCGGAGCGCCCCAGAAAGGTGCATTCCGTCAGGCTGGTTTCACGCACGATGGCGGCGCAGGTCTCGGGGTCAAGCGCGGCCGCGTCGTGAAACACGGCACAGCCGTTGCCACCGAAAGGCTGATCGGTAAAGGCGTCAACCCAGTCGAAGGCAACGGCGGCCGGCATCAGTGCGCGTTGACCGGCGCAAGATCGTGCTGGCGCGCCAGCGCAAAGGCCAGCTTGCGGTCTTTCACCAGCGCCAGACGTTCGCCCTTGGTGTCATGCACAGCATAGAGCCGTTCAACCCCGACCATCTGGTCGCGCACCTCCTCGGGCAGGTCGGCCACGGCAACGGGGCGCACATAGACGATGTTGTTCGCGTCTTTCGGCAGAAAATCGTATTTGGTATCCATTGGGTTCCCCTTCCTGAGCGTTAAGTTCGGTTGATCCGGATGGTCTGCACCATCTTCTCGGGCTCGGCCCGTTCCAGATCGACATGCAGCAACCCGTTTTCCAGGGCCGCGCCCGCCACCTCGACCCCGTCGGCCAGCACGAAGGACCGCTGAAACTGACGCGCGGCGATGCCACGGTGCAGAAACACCCGGCCCTCGTCCTCGTCCCGTTGGCGGCCGCGGATCAGAAGCTGCCGATCCTCCACGGTGATCGAAAGCTCTTCGTCGCCGAACCCGGCCACGGCAAGGGTGATGCGGTAACTGTGATCGCTGGTCTGCTCGATATTGAAGGGCGGGTAGCCTTCGTTTCCGGATTTCGCGTTCCGCTCCAGCAAGCGCTCGAGCTGTTCGAAGCCCAGAAGGTAGGGGTGCGATCCCAAGGTAAGTTTTGTCATTTTGTGCAAGTCCTTGATGAAGCGACCTGATGATCCGTGCGGCCCCGTTCTCGGCGACCTGCACAAGATATGGGCGGGCCGGGGCCGCCATGCAAGGGCACCCTTCCCGCAAGAGGCGAAAAACGCTATGTTCCCCGAACCGGGAAAGCGCCGACTCACGAACAGTGGAAAAGCATGAATATTGCCAGCGAAATGAAAAGCGAAGAGGTGCTGCGCGTGAAGCTGGAGGTGCTTCGGCGCGAACATCGCGACCTGGACGATGCCATCCGCGCGCTGGAGGACAAGGGCGGCGTGGCCGACCAGTTCACCATCCGGCGGCTGAAAAAGCAGAAACTCACCCTGAAAGACCGGATCGCCGCGCTCGAGGATCAGCTGACCCCCGACATTATTGCGTAACCCTTTGATCCCGCTATAGTGCCGCTTCCGAAATAAGAGGGCACAATGAGCAACGTGAAAGTGGGCATCATCATGGGCAGCCAGTCCGACTGGCCGACCATGAAGCTTGCCACGGAAATTCTGGATGAACTTGGCGTGGCTTACGAGGCCCGGATCGTGTCGGCGCATCGCACGCCCGACCGGCTGTGGGAATACGGCCGCACGGCGGTGGAACGCGGCCTGCAGGTGATCATCGCCGGCGCCGGCGGGGCGGCGCATCTGCCGGGCATGATGGCCAGCAAGACCCGCGTGCCGGTGATCGGCGTGCCGGTGCAGACAAAGGCGCTCTCCGGGGTCGACAGCCTCTATTCGATCGTGCAGATGCCCAAGGGTTTTCCGGTGGCGACCATGGCCATCGGTTCGGCCGGCGCCGCCAATGCCGGGCTGCTGGCGGCCGGCATCATGGCGCTGACCGACCCCGCGCTGGCCAAGCGGCTGGATGACTGGCGCGCCGCGCTGTCGGCCTCGATCCCGGATGAGCCTTCGGATGACTGAGATGCTTCTTCCCGGCGCGGTGATCGGCATTCTGGGCGGCGGACAGCTCGGCCGGATGCTCTCTGTCGCGGCCTCGCGCCTCGGGTTCACCTGCCACATCTACGAACCGGGCGCAGAGCCGCCGGCGGGCCATGTAGCGCACCGGTTGACCACCGCCAGCTATGAGGATGAGGCCGCGCTGCGCGCTTTCGCCGGTAGCGTCGACGTCATCACCTACGAGTTCGAGAACATTCCGGCCTCGGCTCTGGATTTCCTCGAAACGCTGAAACCCATCCGCCCCGGCCGCAAGGCGCTGCGCGTGTCGCAGGACAGGCTGGCGGAAAAGGCCTTTCTGCGCGGCATCGGGCTGCAAACCGCCGCCTTCGCGGCGGTCGATGACGAGATCGACCTGGCCGAGGCGATTGACGAGATCGGCACCCCCGCCATCCTGAAAACCCGGCGCTTCGGCTATGACGGCAAGGGCCAGGCCCGCATCATGGCGCCCGCCGATGCCGAAGCCGCGCTTGCCGCGCTGGCCGGTGCGCCCGCCGTTCTGGAAGGCTTCGTCGAGTTCTCGCACGAGGTGTCTGTCATCGCCGCGCGCGGGCTGGATGGCGAAACCGCCTGTTTCGATCCCGGCCAGAACGTCCACCGAGACGGCATCCTGCACACCACCACGATTCCGGCGCAGCTTTCGGCCTCCCAGCGCACCGATGCCGTGCTGCTGGCCGCCAAGGTGCTGAACACGCTGAACTATGTCGGGGTGATGGGGGTGGAGCTGTTCGTGACCCCCGGCGGGCTGATCGTGAACGAGATCGCTCCGCGCGTGCACAACTCGGGCCACTGGACCCAGGATGGCTGCCTGATCGACCAGTTCGAACAGCATATCCGCGCCGTCGCCGGCTGGCCCCTTGGCGACGGGCGCCGCCATTCGGATATCGAAATGCTCAACCTGATCGGCGATGACGTGGCGCAGGTGCCCGCGCTGGCCAAGGACAGCGATGTGGCGATCCACCTCTACGGCAAGGCCGAGGCAAAGCCGGGCCGCAAGATGGGTCATGTCAATCGCCGCCTCGGCCCCGCAACCTAGGCCTGCCGCCCGCCCGTCAGCGATATCGCGACGCCGCCCAGCACCAGCAGGGCGGCGATCACGAAGCGCGGGGTCAGCGCCTCGTCCAGAAACGCCATGCCCCCGGCCAGCGCGATCACCGGCACGGTCAACTGCGCCACCGCCGCCCGCGCGGCGCCAAGCCGGGGCAGGATGGTGTACCAAAGCGCATAGCCCAACCCCGATGTCAGCCCGCCGGAAACCGCCGCAAGCGCCACCCCACGCGTGGTCACGCCATCGGGCAGAACCGCGAATGCGACCAGCCCCAGCGGCGCGGCCAGCGCGAAATTGGCCGCCGTCGATTGCAGCGGATCCCCCGCCGCCCGGCCCAGCAGCGAATAGGTGCCCCACCCCAGCGCCGCCGCCCCCATCAGCACACACCCGGCCAGCGCCGGGGCGGTGCCACCCCCCGGCCACAGCAAATACAAAAGCCCGGCAAACCCCATGGCCGCGCCCAGCCAGCGGCGGGCCGGCACCGCCTCGCCCATCATCAGCGCGCCCGCGAACATCGTCACCTGCACCCCGCCGAACAGCACCAGCGCCCCCACTCCCGACGGCAGGCTGACATAGGCAAAGGAAAACCCGATCACATACAGCGCCAGAGACAGCGTTCCGGCCAGGCGGCCCCGCCCGCGCCACCCGACCCCGCCCCGTGTCAGCGCGCTCAGCCCGACCAGTACCGCCGCCCCCGAGACCAGCCGGATCGCGGCAAAGCCGGACGGCCCCATCGCGCCGTCGGCCAGCGCCAGCCGGTTCAGAACCGAATTGGCGGCAAAGGCGATCATCGTCAGGGTGCAAAGCAGGAACAGGCGCATCGCCGCAGGATAGAGAGATCGCCGACCGGCCAAAAGCCCGGCTTGCCCCGGATGACGTCATTGTGCAGGCTGCCGCCATGGCCCACACCTCTCCCCGGCTCGCGGTTCGCGCCGTTATCCTTCATGAAAACCGTCTGCTTCTGGTCAACGCCTGGCCAGAGGGGCAGAGCGATCTGTGGTGCGCCCCCGGTGGCGGAGCCGAGCGCGGCCAGTCCCTGCCCGACAACCTGATGCGCGAGGTATATGAGGAAACCGGGCTGCGCATCGCCGTGGGCGCGCCCTGTCTGGTCAACGAATTCCACGATCCCGCAAGCACATTCCATCAGGTCGATGTCTATTTCCGCTGCACGATCACCGCCGGCGCCCTGACCGACGCGTGGCAGGATCCCGAGGGCATCGTGACCCGGCGGCGCTTTTTCACCCGCGCCGAACTGTCGGCCATCCGGCTCAAACCCGACACCCTGCCCGAGATCGCCTTTCAGGCCCCCGGCGCCGTGTCCTATGACCCGCTGGAGCCGATCATTCGCTAGGCAGCGCGCCGAAGAACTGCGGCCGGAAGATCCATGTCGTGATGGCGCCCACGCCCGCCAGGGAAACGGCCAGAAGGAAAATCCAGCCCAGCACCGGGATCAGCCCGATCACCCCCGCCACCAGCGCGCCGAAGCCGGCTGCCAGCGCCCGCTGGCCGATCGACGCGGGCTCGTCCCTGCCCCAGGCAAGAAGCAGCCCCACGCCGAACGCATAGATCCCGACAACATAGCCCGCGAACCCGCCGATCGCCGCCACCAACAGCGCGGCCGGGCTCAGGAAAACACCGACCAGCGTCATGGCGAACAGCACCGCAGAGCCGATGACCGCCGATTGCGTCAGAAAGCCCAGCCACAGCGTGCGGAACGGGGCATCCAGAATGCGCCGGCGCATCGCGGCCAGTTGCTGGGGCACCAGCGCGGCGATCAGCGCCGCGAGCGCCGCGATCACGATCACCGCCGACAGGAAGCTGCCGATATATCCGGCCCAGCCGAACGGGCGCATGTGGCGATCGCGGCTTTCGATATCCCGCCGTTCGATCCGCTCCCCGGCGATGACGGATGCCGGCACCTCGAGCTTGCCCGGCGTCTCTTCATACAGCACCAGCTGCCCACCGATCCTTGCGTCGGGGCCGAATTCCAGCTGCCGCGCCGAAAGATGCACGTCGCCTTCGATCACCCCGTCGACCCGAAGCTCCTCTGCGGCCAGAAACGCGTATCCGCCCACTGGCCCGCCAACCGTCACCTGCGACCCCGTGGCGCGCAGATCGCCACCGACACGGCCGACGGAAATGTCGTAGCCCGACAGGGTGGCATCGCCCGCCACGTCGCCGGTCACCGTTACATCCATCCCCAGCGCGTACAGATCGCCACCCACCGCGCCGCTCAGATCCACCCGCCGGCCCGCCAGATGCGCCGATCCCGTGGCCTCCCCGGCCGCGCGCACCGTTTGTCCCACGAGAAACAGATCATCCGCGCCGCTTTCGCTCTGCACGGAAGAACCCGCCATGAAGACATCCCCGCTCACATTCACCAGGGCCGCCTCTTCGGCCAGCGCCGATGTGCCCAGCACAACAAGGCCAAAGGCCATCAGGAATTGCCGCATCGCGTGATCCTCTCGCTACGATTCGCCCTGGATGGTAGCGATTGCCCGGCCACCCGCCTTGCGAAAGATCAATGCGCGCCGGATCAAAGCCATGGCCAGAGGCCGGCTACTCGGGAAAGAACGCCTCGGGGTATTTCAGCGCTCCGCGCATTCCGCCAGAGCCGGGCACGATCGGATAAAGCATCGTTGCTTCCCGTGCGAAGGGTGTCGAAAGGTTTTCCGCCGCTTTCAGCGAAAACCCGAAACGCCGGTAATATTGGGAATCCCCCACGACGATCACCGCCGTCGCCCCGGCCCGGCGCGCCAGATCGAGCCCCTGCCGGATCAACTCGCCGCCAATGCCCTGCCCCTGCCGCGCCTGCTGAACCGCGACGGGCGACAGTGCCCAAAGCCCTTCGGGCGAGCGCATATGAGAGAAGGCAACATAGCCAAAGCAACTGCCATCATGCTCGGCGATCAGCTCCAGCGCCATCGCGCCGGAAGCGCGCAGATCGGCCACCAGCCGCGCCTCCGACGGCCCGCCAAAGGCGGTATCCAGCAGGATGGACACGCCAAGCCTGTCCTTCTCCTCGGCTGGCCGAACCTTGAAATCCGTCAATTTCCCACCGTCTATATCTGCAACTCAATGCTCCACCCCTACGCCCAACATTCCTTCGCGGAACAGAGAATCTTGTGCGCAAGGCGCCGTGCCGCCGCGGAAACAAACACAAAACGCACGGGGAACGAGCGGTTGCCGAAACTTTAGGCGAAATGGCGCCAAAATGAAAAGGGGGCCCGCAAAGGCCCCCTTTCCCGAACTGCTGGCGGGCAGGATTACATCATGCCGCCCATGCCGCCCATGCCGCCCATGTCGGGCATGCCGCCACCGGCTGCGCCGGCTTTCTCGGGCTTGTCGGCAACCATCGCTTCGGTGGTGATCAGCAGACCGGCGATCGAAGCCGCATCTTCCAGCGCGGTCCGGGTCACCTTGGCCGGGTCGATCACGCCGAACTTGAACATGTCGCCATATTCTTCGGTCTGCGCGTTGAAGCCGAAGGTCAGATCGGCGCTTTCGCGGACCTTGCCGGCCACGACCGCACCGTCAACACCGGCGTTTTCAGCGATCTGGCGCAGCGGCGCTTCGAGCGCCTTGCGCACGATGGCGATACCGGCGTTCTGATCGGAGTTCTCGCCGGTCAGGCCGTCGAGCGACTTGCCAGCCTGAACCAGAGCAACACCGCCGCCCACGATCACGCCTTCCTGCACCGCGGCGCGGGTTGCGTTCAGCGCGTCATCGACACGGTCCTTGCGCTCTTTCACTTCCACTTCGGTCATGCCACCGACGCGGATCACGGCAACACCGCCGGCCAGCTTGGCCACGCGTTCCTGCAGCTTTTCGCGGTCGTAGTCGCTGGTGGTTTCCTCGATCTGGGTGCGGATCTGGGCAACGCGCGCCTCGATCTCCGCCTTCTCGCCATGGCCGTCCACGATGGTGGTTTCGTCCTTGGTGATGGTGATCTTCTTGGCCGAACCCAGCATGTCCATGGTCACGGACTCAAGCTTCATGCCCAGATCTTCGCTGATCACCTGACCGCCGGTCAGGATCGCGATGTCCTGCAGCATGGCCTTGCGGCGATCGCCGAAGCCCGGCGCCTTGACGGCAGCAATCTTCAGACCGCCACGCAGCTTGTTGACCACGAGGGTGGCCAGCGCTTCGCCTTCCACGTCTTCGGCAATGATCAGCAGCGGCTTTTGCGACTGGATCACCGATTCCAGCAGCGGAACCATCGGCTGCAGCGACGAAAGTTTCTTTTCGTGCAGCAGGATCATGCAGTCTTCGAGATCCGCAATCATCTTGTCCGGGTTGGTCACGAAATAGGGCGACAGGTAACCGCGGTCGAACTGCATGCCTTCGACAACAGTCGTCTCGGTTTCCAGACCCTTGTTTTCCTCGACTGTGATCACACCCTCGTTGCCGACCTTCTGCATCGCGTCGGCGATCTGCCGACCGATTTCAGCTTCGCCGTTGGCAGAGATCGTACCAACCTGCGCAACCTCGGCGGAATCGTTCACCGGGCGGGCAGCGGCCTTGATCGCTTCCACAACCTTGGCCGTGGCCAGATCGATGCCGCGCTTCAGATCCATCGGGTTCATGCCGGCGGCAACCGATTTCATGCCTTCCTTGACGATGGCCTGGGCCAGAACGGTGGCGGTGGTGGTGCCGTCGCCCGCCTCGTCATTGGTGCGAGAGGCAACCTCTTTCACCATCTGGGCGCCCATGTTCTCGAACTTGTCTTCCAGTTCGATTTCCTTGGCGACCGTCACACCGTCTTTGGTGATGCGCGGTGCGCCGAAGGATTTGTCGATCACCACGTTGCGGCCCTTGGGGCCCAGGGTGACTTTGACCGCATCGGCGAGGATGTTAACACCCTTCAGCATGCGATTGCGGGCATCGGTATCGAATTTGACGTCCTTAGCAGCCATTTTTGCTTGCTCCTGGTTGTCTGAATTTCAGTTTAAAACGACGGCTCAGGCGATAATGCCGAGGATGTCGCTTTCCTTCATGATCAACAGCTCTTCGCCGTCGAGCGTGATTTCAGTGCCGGACCATTTGCCGAACAGGATCTTGTCGCCAGCCTTGACGTCCATGGCGATGCGGTCGCCATCCTCGTCCTTGACGCCTGCGCCCACGGCGACAACTTCGCCTTCCGCAGGTTTCTCTTTCGCGCTGTCGGGGATGATCAGACCGCCCTTGGTCTTTTCGTCGCCTTCTACACGGCGGACGAGCACACGGTCATGCAACGGAGTGAATGCCATCTCTGAACGCTCCTTGGTTCAAGTGTTTCCTGGATGTTAGCACTCACCTCCTTCGAGTGCTAACGCCTTGGATTTAAGGAACCCGCCGACACGAGTCAACAGCCATCACCGCGAAATCCCGGGGGCCATAAAACCGTTTCATTTCGCCCCCGTGACAAGGCCCCCGCCCGCGCCTATAACGGCGCCGATTGACACAGGACCAACCGGATTGCTCACATGACCATCAAAGTTCTCGGCCACAAGGCTCCCGACACGGATTCCACCGGCTCCCCGCTGATCTGGGCGTGGTATCTGACCGAAGTCCAAGGCACCCCCGCCGAAGCCAAGCTGCTGGGAGAGCCCAACACCGAGGCCGCCTTCATGCTCGAGCGCTGGGGCTTCGAAAAGCCGGAAATCATCGCCGACGTCAGCGCCGATGATGATGTCGTCATCGTGGACACCAACAATATCGCCGAGCTTCCGGCCTCGATCAACGAGGCCAACGTGATCCAGGTGATCGACCATCACATGCTGCAGGGCGGCCTGAAGACCAAGGCCCCGATCGACATCACCATCCGCCCGCTCGCCTGCACCGCCACCATCATGCATGACCTGATGGGCGCAGACGCCGCGCAGATGCCCGAGAACATCAAATGTGCCATGCTGAGCTGCATCCTCAGCGATACGCTGGAATTCCGCTCGCCCACAACGACCCCGCATGACAAGGCCGTGGCCGAAAAGCTGGCCGATGAGCTGGGCATCTCCATCCCCGATTACGCCGCTGAACTCTTCGCCGCGAAATCCGACGTCTCCGCCTTTTCCGATGCGGAACTGCTGCGGATGGACAGCAAGGAATATGAGGTCGACGGCACCAAGTTCCGCGTCAGCGTTCTGGAAACCACCTCCCCCGCCACGGTGCTCGACCGCAAGGCCAGCCTGATCGAAAGCATGGCCACCGTCGCCGCCGAGGATGGCGTCGATCAGGTTCTGCTGTTCGTCGTCGACATCCTGAACGAACAATCCACCCTGCTCGTCCCCAACGAACTCGTGAAGAACGTGGCCGAGAAAAGCTTCGGCGTGTCGGTGTCCGGTGACACCGTGATCCTGCCCGGCGTTGTCAGCCGGAAAAAGCAGATCATCCCGAGCCTGAAGGTCTGAACTCAACTCATCTTGCAAAGGGGCGCGGCCAGCGCCCCTTTTCCTTTTGAAAGCCCGATCATGACCCGGATCATCGAAAGCCTCAGCGAAATCTCCAGCGGATACGACGCCATGTTCGTTGATCTCTGGGGCTGTGTGCACAACGGCCGCGAACCGTTTCTCGAGGCGGTCGCCGCCCTGCGCCACTATCGCGAGTCCGGCGGCATCGTCGTGCTTGTCACCAACGCGCCGCGCCACCGCAAAAGCGTGGCCGCGCAGCTGACCAAGATCGGCGTGCCCGACGACTGCTGGGATACGATCGCCACCTCGGGCGACAGCGCGCGGGCAGCGATGTATCGCGGCACCGTCGGCTCCAGGGTGTTCTATATCGGCGAAGCCCATGATCAGAGCTTCTTCGACCCGCTGCACATCATCGAAAACCCGGTCGAGATCGAAAAAGTGCCGCTGGACGCGGCCGAGGGCATCGTCTGCACCGGCCCGTTCGATCCGCATGCCGACCCGTCCGACCTGCGGCCGCAATTGCTCTATGCCAAGCAGAAGGGGCTGAAACTGCTCTGCGCCAATCCCGACATCGTGGTCGACCGGGGCGAAGTGCGCGAATGGTGCGCCGGCGCCGTTGCCGCGCTCTATACCGAAATGGGCGGAGAGAGCCTGTATTTCGGCAAGCCGCATCCGCCGATCTACGATCTTGCCCGGCGGCGGCTGGCACAGATCGCCGAGATCGCCGACGAGCGCATCCTGTGCATCGGTGACGGCATGGAAACCGACATTCGCGGCGCGATGGGCGAAAACCTCGACAGCCTGTTCATCACCGGCGGCCTGGCCGCGCAGGAAACCCGAACCAAACGCCAGCCCGACCCGGATGCCCTTAACACCCTGTTGGACAAGGTGAAAATTGCGCCGCCCTTTGCCATCGGCTTCCTCAGATAGCTGCACCCGGAATTGGCGAAGCAATAAAATTGCGTCAAATTAGCCACGAGCGGCCGAAAATTACCTTTCGGATTGAGCCGCGCGCGGTCCTTCGCTATGCTGCATCGCAACATAACCCTGCCTCGGGAGTGATGAGATGTTGGACAACATGCCGCGCGGAACAATTTGCATCGAAGACCTGGAGATCGGCATGCGCCGCTATTTGCGCAAAGAGATCACCGACCGCGACATCGAACTGTTCGCCGAGGTATCGACCGATCACAACCCGGTCCACCTTGACGATGACTATGCCGAAAACACCATGTTCCACGGCCGGATCGCCCACGGCATGCTGACCGCCAGCCTGATTTCCGCGGTGATCGGCGAACAGCTTCCCGGCCATGGCACTGTCTATCTCGGCCAGTCGTTGAAGTTCATGGCCCCGGTCCGGCCCGGCGACGTGGTCTATGCCGAGGTGGAGGTCAGCAAGATCGATCACGGCAAGCGTCGCGTGACCCTTGATTGTCACTGCGCGGTGGGCGATACGATCGTTCTGAAGGGCGAAGCGCTGGTCTTGGCGCCAAGCCGCAAATTTGACTGACGGCGCCGGCTCTCCGGCGTGACCGGGGACCGATGAAGACCTTCACCCACTGGACCAGCCTGCCCCCCGAAGATCGCGGCGCATCTGCCGCGATCGGCAATTTCGACGGGGTGCATCTGGGCCACCAGGCCGTCATCGACATCGCTCGCCGGCAGGCCGCGCAGACCGGGGCGCCGCTGGGCATCCTGACCTTCGAGCCGCACCCGAGGGAGTATTTCGCCCCCGACGCCCCGCCCTTCCGCCTGATGAATGCCGAGTCCAAATCCAACCGGCTGGCCAAGCTGGGCGTGGATCACCTTTACCAACTGCCCTTCGACGCCGCGCTGGCCGCCCTCACCGCCGAGGCATTCGCGCGCGAGGTGATCGCCGATGGCCTCGGCCTGTCGCATGTGGTGGTGGGCCAGGATTTCCGGTTCGGCCGCGGCCGCGAGGGCACCGCGCAGGATCTGGTGCGGATGGGTGCCGAAATGGGGTTCGGCGTGACGCTTGCGCAGATTCTGGAATGGCAGACGGGCGCTGTCTCTTCCAGCGCCATCCGCACCGCGCTGAGCGACGGCAGGCCCCGCGACGCGGCCGCGATGCTGGGCCACTGGCACCGGATCGAGGGCGAGGTTCTGCACGGCGACAAGCGCGGGCGCGACCTTGGCTTTCCAACCGCCAACATGGCAATCTCGGGGCTGCACCCGCCGCGCTTCGGCATCTATGCGGTGAAGGTGGATGTGCTATCCGGCCCCCATGCCGGCACCTATGACGGCGCCGCTTCGATCGGGGTTCGCCCGACATTCGGCGAAAACATTCCGAACTGCGAAAGCTTTTTGTTCGATTTCAGCGGCCAACTGTACGGAACGCACCTTTCCGTCGCGCTGGTCGAGTATCTGCGGCCCGAAGCGAAGTTCGACAGCCTCGACGCGCTGATCGCGCAGATGGCCGTGGACTGCGAAAAGGCCCGCGCCGTTCTGGCTGGCACCTGACCCCTTTCCTTTCCGCCTCCAAACGCTAGGCTCCGCCTGATGAAAGACCCGATCAACCGCGACGGCCTGCGCCCGGAGTTCTGGGAACGTGTCCCGTTGAAGAACCTCGCTCCGAAAGAGTGGGAGGCGCTGTGCGACGGCTGCGGCAAATGCTGCCTGAACAAGCTGGAGGATGCCGATACCGGCGAGGTGGTGTTCACCCGCATCGCCTGCCGCCTTCTGGATGACGAAACCTGCCGCTGCGCGCATTACGAGGTGCGCAAGACCATCGTGCCCGAATGCGTGGTGCTGAAACCCGGCAACATCGCCAAGGTCGCCTACTGGATGCCGTCCACCTGCGCCTATCGCCTGATCTACGAGGGCAAGCCGCTTTACGACTGGCACCCGCTGATCTCGGGCGATCCGGACAGCGTGCACCGCGCCGGTGTTTCCGTCCGGGGATGGACGGTGCCCGAGTTCGACGTGCCGGTGGAAGACTGGGAAGATTACGTAATCGAAGAGGACCTGTAGGATGCATTTCACCTCTGACAACGCCTCGCCCGTGCCGCCACAGGTGATGGACGCGCTGTTGAAAGCCAATCACGGCTATTCCATGCCCTATGGCAACGACCCCGAGATGAGCCTCGTCCGCGACCGCATCCGCGAGATATTCGAGGCGCCCGAAGCCGCCGTCTACCTTGTGGCCACGGGCACCGCCGCCAATGCGCTGTCGCTGGCCTGCCTGTGCCCGCCCTGGGCCACGGTGTTCTGCCATCGCAACGCCCATATCGAAGAAGACGAATGCGCCGCGCCCGAGTTCTTCAGCGGCGGCGCCAAGCTGACGCTGATCGACGGCGACCATGCCAAGATGTCGCCCGAGGCGCTGCAACAGGCCATCGGCTTTGCCGCGCGCGCCGGTGTTCACAACGTGCAGAAAGGCGCCGTGTCTCTGACCAACGCCACCGAGAACGGCACGGTCTATACCCCGGCCGAGGTGCGCGCGATCTGCGATATCGCCAAGGCGCATGACGTGCCGGTGCATATGGATGGCGCGCGCTTTGCCAATGCTCTGATCACCGCCGGCTGTACCCCCGCCGAAATGACGTGGAAGGCGGGTGTCGATGTGCTGTCCTTCGGCGGCACCAAGAACGGGCTGATGGGGGTCGAGGCCGTGGTGCTGTTCGATCCGGCCCGCGCCTGGGAATTCGAGCTGCGGCGCAAACGCGGCGCACATCTGTTTTCCAAGCATCGCTACCTGTCGGCGCAGATGCTGGCTTATCTGGAGGACGACCTGTGGCTCAAGCTGGCCACACGCGCCAATGCCGCCGCCGCGCGCCTGTCGCGGGGCATTCTTTCGCTGGATGTGGCATCACTTGTCCACCCGGCGCAGGCCAACGCGGTTTTCGCAGCCTGGCCGCGCGCCGTCCATCGCCGGGCGCATGACGCGGGGGCCGCATATTACCTGTGGCCGGGGAACCAGTCGCTCGACGGGCCGGATGACACGCCGCTCTCGGCCCGGCTGGTGTGCTCGTGGTGCACCACCGACGCGGATGTAGACGCCTTTCTGGATGTGATCGGGCAATAGCCCCCGGCGCCTAGCCCAAGGCGGCCAGATGCCGGTCCAGATCCTCCAGCCGGTCCTGCCCCCAGAACCGCGCCCCGTCGCCGGTGACGTAGAAGGGCGACCCGAACACGCCGCGCTTGACCGCCTCTTCCAGATTGGCGGCATAGGTTTCCGCGCCCTGCAACAGGCCCCTGTCGGCCAGCGCCGGGTCGAACCCCGCCCCTTCCAGACAGGCGCGCACCACCGCATCCTCTGCGATGTCTTTTTCCTCGGCCCAGCAGGCCCGCAGAACACTTTGCACCAGCCCGCCCAGATCGCCACCGCCCGCCATCCGCGCCGCGATGATCGCATAAGAGGAGGGTGCCGCGTTGGTCGGAAAATGCGCGGGCCGCAGATGGAGCGGCAGACCGTTCTTCGCGCTCAGCCGGGCCAGTTCTTCCAGCCGGTAGCTCTGGCGGCTTTCGTGGCGTTGCGCCGGCGCCGTGCCCCCGGTGCGCGCGAACAGTGCCATGATATCCAGCGGACGATAGCTGATGCCGGCCCCGTGCCGCCCCGCGATCTCCTCCAGCCGCGCGCCGGCCAGATAGGTGAACGGGGATAGTGTGGAAAAGAAGTAATCAATGTCAGCCATTCTGCGCCCTCCCTGCCGCATCCGGTTTGCAAGACCGTATCCGGGTGGTAAGCGGTGTCAACGTCACGATTCTGTCATCAGGACGCTGCGCCCAAGGACCCTGCCATGCCCTCTGTCACCGAACCGAAACTGATTTCCGGCAACGCCAACCGCCCGTTGGCCGC
The DNA here is from genome assembly GCF_001305615.1 of Actibacterium sp. EMB200-NS6. Lineage (GTDB taxonomy): Bacteria > Pseudomonadota > Alphaproteobacteria > Rhodobacterales > Rhodobacteraceae > Actibacterium_A > Actibacterium_A naphthalenivorans. The sequence continues at coordinate 615,726 of NZ_CP010869.1, read as the reverse complement.
CGCCATAGCCCGCCGCATGTCGATGCATCGCGGCGTGAACGTCGGGCTGGTCGACGCCCGCGTCGAACGCTTCAATGATCAGGAAATCTTCGTCGAGGTTTATGAAAACGTCCGGGGCGAGGACATGTTCATCATCCAGCCCACATCGAACCCGGCCAATGACAACCTGATGGAGCTGCTGATCATCTCGGACGCGCTGCGCCGGTCGTCGGCGGCCCGTATCACCGCCGTGATCCCCTATTTCGGCTATGCCCGCCAGGACCGCCGCACAAAGGCCCGTACGCCGATCTCGGCCAAGCTGGTGGCGAACCTGCTGACCGAAGCGGGGATCGAGCGCATTCTGACCATGGATCTGCACGCCGCGCAGATTCAGGGGTTCTTCGACATTCCCGTGGATAACCTCTACGCCTCGCCCGTCTTCGCGCTGGACATCCAGCACCATTTCAAGGGCCGCATGGGTGATCTGATGATCGTCTCGCCCGATGTCGGCGGCGTGGCCCGCGCCCGCGAACTGGCGCAGCGCATCAACGCGCCCCTGTCGATCGTCGACAAGCGCCGGGAAAAGCCCGGCGAGGTTGCGGAGATGACCGTGATCGGCGATGTGACGGGCAAGACCTGCATCATCGTCGATGACATCTGCGACACCGCCGGCACCCTGTGCAAGGCCGCCGAGGTTCTGATCGAGAAGGGCGCGAAAGAGGTCCACTCCTATATCACCCATGGCGTGCTGTCGGGCCCGGCTGTCGAGCGGATCAGGAACTCCAAGATGAAGAACCTCGTCATCACGGATTCGATCCAGCCCACCGATGCGGTTCTCGCCACCAAGAACATCCGCATCGTGCCCACCGCGCCGATGTTCGCGCAGGCGATCATGAACATCTGGCACGGCACCTCGGTCTCGTCCCTGTTCGAACACGGGACGCTGGCACCGATCTACGAAGGCATGTATTCGGTCGGCCTCTGAGCGCGGCTCAGTACACCTCCCAGTCATCCTCATGGGGCAGCTCGCCGATCGCGAGCCAGTCTGCCCGCACCCGCGCAACACGGGTGTCGCCCCATGTCTTGAACACGATCTCGAACCCCTCGCGGGTGATCTCTCCGGTCGAGATATCCGCCCGCGCGTTCGTCTTCTGATCCATGTCCCACATCGACATGCCGACGGTCACCACCGGCGGCGCGCGGAAGGGCTTTGAAAACCGAACCTTGACGGTGGTGGCCCGCGGCCCGGTGCCTGTCCACATCACGCCGTCATGTTCGAAATCGGAAAACAGGATCATAGAGCCCTGATCGACCCCGATATTTCGATTGTCCAGTCTGAGCATTGGCGATCCTGTTCCGATAACTGACGTTATCGCGGGAAACCGGCAGGAATTCGATATAAAAATGGCAATGGCCCCGACATGCGGGGCCATTGAAAAGCGCGTTGCGCCAGGATCAGAAGTTCGGAACGTTCGCGTCCAGCCCGATATGGCCGCTCATGGCAACCATGTCGGACAGCAGCTTGGCGGTCACGTCGGCGACGTCGGGATGCGCGGCCTTGTGTGCCTCATGCGCTTCCGCGATCATCTCGTCCACCATCGCCTGGGTCACTTCCTCGACCGGATGGGCGCGTTCGGCCAGAACCGTCGTGCCCTCGCCCGTCACCTCGGCGAAGCCGCCGGTCACGACATAGGTCGTGGAGCCTGCGGGCGTGATCACCTCCAGCACACCGGGGCGCAGGGTGGTGATCAGCGGCGCGTGGTCCGGCATCGCCGTCAGGTCGCCCTCGGCGCCCGGGATCCGGATCTCGGTGGCCTGAACAGAGGCAAGCCTGCGCTCGGGCGACACCAGATCGAATTGCATCGTATCAGCCATAACGGCCCCCTTTAGGCAGCGTCAGCCGCCATTTTCTCGGCTTTGGCGATCACTTCGTCGATGCCGCCAACCATGTAGAAGGCAGCCTCGGGCAGGTGATCATATTCGCCCGCGACAACCGCCTTGAACGACGTGATCGTGTCTTCCAGCGGAACCTGCTTGCCATCGGCGCCGGTGAACACCTTGGCCACGTCGAACGGCTGCGACAGGAAGCGCTGGATTTTCCGGGCGCGGGTCACGGTCAGCTTGTCCTCTTCGCTCAGTTCGTCCATGCCGAGAATGGCGATGATGTCCTGCAGCGACTTGTAGCGCTGAAGGATACCCTGAACGTCACGGGCAACCTGATAGTGCTCTTCCCCGACAACCGCCGGATCAAGGATCCGCGACGAGGAATCGAGCGGGTCAACCGCCGGGTAGATACCAAGCTCGGAGATCGCGCGGCTCAGAACCGTCGTCGCGTCGAGGTGGGCGAAGGTGGTGGCCGGCGCCGGGTCGGTAAGGTCATCGGCGGGAACGTACACGGCCTGGATCGAGGTGATCGAGCCCTGCTTGGTCGAGGTGATGCGTTCCTGCATCGCGCCCATGTCGGTGGCCAGCGTCGGCTGATAGCCCACGGCCGAGGGGATACGGCCCAGAAGCGCCGAAACCTCGGAGCCCGCCTGGGTGAAACGGAAGATGTTGTCGACGAAGAACAGAACGTCGGTGCCGGACTGGTCGCGGAACTGCTCGGCCAGGGTCAGGCCGGTCAGCGCAACACGGGCACGCGCCCCCGGAGGCTCGTTCATCTGGCCGTAAACCAGGGCCACCTGGCTTTCCGACAGGTTGTCAGGCTTGATGACGTTGGATTCGATCATCTCGTGGTACAGGTCGTTCCCTTCGCGGGTCCGCTCGCCCACACCGGCGAACACGGAGTAGCCGGAGTGCACCTTGGCGATGTTGTTGATCAGCTCCATGATCAGAACGGTCTTGCCCACGCCGGCGCCGCCGAACAGGCCGATCTTGCCGCCTTTGGAATAGGGCGCCAGAAGGTCGATGACCTTGATGCCGGTCACCAGGATTTCCGAGGTCGTCGCCTGCTCGGAGAACTCGGGGGCGGGCTGGTGGATGGCGCGGGTTTCAGACGCGACCACGGGGCCCTTCTCGTCGATCGGTTCGCCGATCACGTTCAGGATGCGGCCCAGCGTTGCATCCCCGACCGGCACCGAGATCGGCGCGCCGGTGTCTTCCACCGCGGCGCCGCGCACCAGCCCTTCGGTCGCATCCATCGCGATGGTGCGAACGGTGTTTTCACCAAGGTGCTGCGCAACTTCCAGAACCAGTTTGCGGCCGTTGTTGTCAGTGGTCAGCGCGTTCAGAATTTCCGGCAGCTGATCTTCGAACTGCACGTCCACAACGGCGCCAATGACCTGGGTCACTTTGCCTTTTGCGTTTGCCATGTCGTTTCTCCGGTTCCTTTAGAGCGCCTCGGCGCCCGAGATAATTTCGATAAGCTCGTTGGTGATGACAGCCTGACGCGAGCGGTTGAATTCGATGGTCAGCTTGTCGATCATTTCGCCGGCATTGCGCGTGGCGTTGTCCATCGCGCTCATCCGGGCGCCCTGTTCCGAGGCGGCGTTTTCCAGCAGGGCGGCGAAGATCTGCGTCGCCACACCACGCGGCAGCAGGTCTTCCAGAATCCCCTCTTCCGACGGTTCATAGTCGTAAAGGATGCTTGCGCCTTCGGCTTCGGTTTGGGCGAAGGTGGCGGGGATGATCTGCTGCGTCGTCGGGATCTGGCTGATCACCGACTGGAACCTGCTGTAGAAAATCGTCGCCACGTCGAATTCGCCGGCATCGAACCGGGCCAGCACGCCCTTTGCGATATCCTGCGCCGTGGAATAGCCAAGGCGTTTCACCTCGCCCATGTCCACATGGCCCACGAAATACGCTTCGTATTCGCGCTTAAGCTGCTCGCGGCCCTTCTTGCCGACGGTCAGGATCTTGACGGTCTTGCCCGCAGCCAGCAGCGCCTGCGCCTTGACCCGCGCCGCACGCACGATGCTGGAGTTGAAGCCCCCGCACAGCCCGCGCTCCGCCGTCATGACGATCAGCAGGTGGACATCTTCCTTGCCGGTGCCCGAAAGCAGCTTTGGCGCGCTCTCCGAGCCAGCGACCGAGGCCGCAAGGCCACCCATCACCGCATTCATGCGCTCGGCATAGGGCCGTGCGCTTTCGGCAGCATCCTGGGCACGGCGGAGTTTGGCCGCCGCGACCATCTGCATGGCCTTCGTGATCTTGCGTGTCGACTTGACACTCGCGATCCGGTTCTTGAGGTCCTTAAGGTTTGGCATATGTCCTCTCCCTCAGGCCCGCTCAGGCAAAATCGTTTGCGAAATCGTCAAGCGCAGCTTTGATTTTGTCTTCCAGCTCACCTTTGACCTTGCGGTCGTTGTTGGTGACATCGGCCAGCAGGTCGGCGTTTTTCTGACGCAGATGCGCCAGCAGGCCGGCTTCGAAACGGCCGACGTCCTTCACCGGGATGCTGTCCAGATAGCCCTTGGTGCCCGCATAGATCACGCAGACGATCTCGGCGTTGGTCAGGGGCGCGTATTGCGGCTGTTTCATCAACTCGGTCAGGCGCGCACCGCGGTTCAGCAGCTTCTGGGTCGAGGCGTCGAGGTCGGAACCGAACTGCGCGAAGGCCGCCATCTCGCGGTACTGCGCCAGTTCCAGCTTGACCGGGCCGGCCACCGATTTCATCGCGTTCGTCTGCGCGCTTGAGCCAACCCGCGACACCGACAGACCGGTGTTCACGGCCGGGCGGATGCCCTGATAGAACAGCTCGGTTTCCAGGAAGATCTGACCGTCGGTGATCGAGATCACGTTGGTCGGGATAAAGGCCGACACGTCGCCGCCCTGGGTTTCGATGATCGGCAGCGCGGTCAGCGAGCCGGCGCCGTGATCCTCGCTCAGCTTGGCCGAACGCTCCAGCAGGCGGGAGTGCAGATAGAACACGTCGCCCGGATAGGCTTCACGCCCCGGCGGGCGGCGCAGCAGCAGCGACATCTGGCGGTAGGCAACGGCCTGTTTGGACAGGTCATCATAGACGATCAGGGCGTGGCGGCCGCTATCGCGGAAATATTCGGCCATCGCGGTGGCGGCGTAGGGCGCCAGGAACTGCATCGGCGCGGGGTCGGATGCGGTGGCGGCCACGACGATCGAATAGTCGATCGCGCCGGTCTCTTCCAGCTTCTTCACCAGCTGTGCCACGGTCGAACGCTTCTGGCCGATCGCGACATAGACACAGTAGAGCTTCTTGCTCTCGTCGTCGCCGGCGGCATCGTTGTAGGATTTCTGGTTCAGGATGGTGTCGAGCGCGATCGCGGTCTTGCCGGTCTGACGGTCGCCGATGATCAGCTCGCGCTGGCCACGGCCGACGGGGATCATGGCGTCGACCGATTTCAGACCGGTCGCCATCGGCTCATGCACCGATTTGCGCGGGATGATGCCCGGCGCCTTGACGTCCGCGATGCGGCGCTCGGTGGCCGCGATCGGGCCCTTGCCGTCGATCGGGTTGCCCAGACCATCGACAACGCGGCCCAGCAGCGCCTCGCCGGCGGGCACGTCCACGATGGCGTTGGTCCGCTTGACGGTGTCGCCTTCCTTGATGTCACGGTCGGAGCCGAAGATCACGACGCCGACATTGTCGATCTCGAGGTTCAGCGCCATGCCGCGGATGCCGCCCGGAAACTCGACCATCTCGCCCGCCTGGACGTTGTCGAGGCCGTGGACCCGCGCAATACCGTCACCGACAGAGAGCACGCGGCCCACTTCGGCAACTTCGGCTTCCTGACCGAAGTTCTTGATCTGCTCCTTGAGGATCGCAGAGATCTCAGCTGCTTGGATACCCATTTATCCGACCTCTTTCATGGTGTTCTGGAGTGCCGCGAGCCGGGAGCGGATCGAGGTGTCGATCATCTTCGAGCCCACCTTGACGATAAGGCCGCCGATGAGCGAGTCATCCACAGCCATATTGATTTTCACATCCTTGCCGGTGCTGGTTTTCAGCGACGCGGCAAGCTTGTCCTGTTGCGCCTGTGTCAGCGCCTTGGCGGCGGTGACATCGGCGGTGATCTCGCCCTTGTCCTCGGCGATCAGGCCGCGCAGCGTGGCCACAAGCTGCGGCAGCACGAACAGCCGCCGCTTTGCCGCCATCAGGCGCAGCGCGTTCGACACCACGGGCGAAAGCCCCATACCGGTGGCAATCGCGGCAATCGCCCCGGCCTGTTCCTCACGCGAATAGACCGGCGAGGCGATCAGCGAACGGAAGTCCGCACTCTCGGCCATGGCCGCTTCGATTGCGTCAAGATCGCTCTCAAGCGAGGGGAGAAGACTACCTTCCTTGGCCAGTTCAAAAATGGCCGTGGCATAGCGCGCGGCGATGCCTGTCGAGATCGAAGCTGGTTCGGACACGTCCACCCTTCCGATGTCTGTAGCCCCGGATTGCCGCAGGGCGCGACAAGGGGCAGCTCTAGCTGCGCACCCGGTCGGGTACGCTTCCGAAATCGGCGTGGGTGTAGCAGAGCATATCCCCCCCGGCAACCGTCATGAACACCGATCTGATACCACACTGAGGACCAAATGTGACGGTTTGGCGCTAACATTCCGCTCTGCGACTTTCTGGCGCGACATGAGGGCCCGGCGATTCCCCGAAATTCGTGCCGGACGGACGCTCAGACAGGCTCTGCGCCGGGCTGCGTCACCCCTTCCAGAACCCGCATCGGCCGCGCCACCCCCTCTTCCACGCCGGTGCCGGTTGGCCGGTAAACCCGCTTGGACGCCTCGACCATCAACACACCGCCGGCGAAATAGCCGCTGATCTGCCGTCCGGCCTTTTCCAGCATCGGCGCCGATTTCAGCCAGAACCGCTTGCGGCTCGGCGGGGTGTAGAGCGCGGCGCGGTGGCATTCGGGCTGAAACCCGTGCTGTTTGAGCTGCCCTTCAAGCTGGCCGAGCGAATAGGGGCGCCCGAACCCGAAAGGCGTCACATCGCGCCGCGCCCACAGGCCAGACCGGTTGGGCACGATGAACAGCGCCCTTCCGCCCGGCCCCAGCACCCGCGCGCATTCCTCCAGCAGGGCCGAGGGATGCTCGCTGGTTTCCAGCCCGTGCAGCAGCACCAGCTTGTCGGCCAGCCCGTTGGGCAGCGGCCAGCGGGTTTCCTCGGACAGGACAGAAACATTGGCGGCCCCCGCCGGCCAGGGCATCACCCCCTGCTGGCCGGGCATCAGCGCCACGACCCGCCGCGCCTCGGGCAGATAGGGCCGCAACAGCGGCGCGGCAAAGCCGAAGCCCACCACCGTCTGCCCTTTTGCCTCGGGCCACAGGGTTTTCACCTGATCACGGATTGCCCTTTGCGCCACGCGCCCCAGATTGGTGCGGTAGTAGAAGTTCCTCAGATCAAGCACGTCCAGGTGCATTGCGGCCCGCCTCGGGATCGGCAACAGTTGAGGGCAGAATAGCCAAGCGGAGCCAGAATGCCATGCCTCTTGAGATCATCACCCTGCCCTGCCTGAGCGACAATTACGCCTATCTGCTCCACAATCCCGAAACCGCGGAGACCGCGGTTGTCGACGTGCCCGAGGCCGGGCCGATCCGGGAGGCGCTGAAGGCGCGGGGCTGGCGGCTGACCGATATCCTGATCACCCACCACCACGCCGACCACATCCAGGGCGTGACCGAACTGCGCGCCGAAACCGGGGCCCGCGTCATCGGCGCGGCGGCCGATGCGCACCGTCTGCCGCCGCTGGACCTCGCCGTGAGCGATGACGACAACCTGACCGTTTGCGGCGAGCTGGCCGAGGTGCTGGATGTGTCGGGCCACACCGTCGGCCACATCGCCTTCTACTTCCCCGACGCGGGCGCGGTGTTCACCGCCGACAGCCTGATGGCGCTGGGATGCGGCCGCGTGTTCGAAGGCACGCCCGACATGATGTGGGCCAGCCTGTCGCGCCTGGCGGCGCTGCCCGACGACACCATGGTTTATTCCGGCCACGAATATACGGCGGCCAACGCCCGCTTCGCCCTGACTATTGAACCGGACAATTCAGCGCTTATCTCACGGTCGCAGGCGATAGGATCGGCCCGCGCGGCCGGCAGACCCACCGTCCCGTCCCGCCTGTCGGACGAACGCGCGACCAACCCCTTTCTGCGCGCCGGATTGCCGGAAATGAAACAGGCCGTCGGTTTGGCGGGGCACCCCGACGCAGAGGTTTTCGCTGAAATCCGTCGGCGAAAAGATCAATTCTGAGCCACAGGCCAAGGCCGGAGCGCAAAAGAAACGCCCATTTTTTGCGCCCTTGCGCAACCTGTGATCGGAATTGAAGAGAAAAGACTTGAAGCACGGCCTTAAAAACCGAACCTTAAAGATATGAGGCCACGGTTGAGGACGGGCCCGACAGCCCCCCTCGGCCCTACAGGAAAGGAGCACGCCACGTGCCTTCGTTTTCAAACACTCTCGAGCAAGCCATCCACGCAGCCCTCGCGCTGGCCAATGCCAGGCGCCATGAGCTGGCTACACTGGAACACCTGCTGCTGGCCCTGATCGACGAACCCGACGCCGCCAAGGTGATGCAGGCCTGTTCGGTCGATCTGGAAGAGCTGCGCAAGACCCTGGTGGAATTCATCGACGAAGAGCTTTCGACCCTCGTGACCGAGATCGAAGGCTCCGAAGCCGTGCCCACGGCCGCCTTCCAGCGCGTGATTCAGCGCTCTGCCATTCACGTTCAAAGCTCGGGCCGGACCGAAGTGACCGGCGCGAATGTCCTTGTCGCCATTTTTGCCGAACGCGAGTCGAACGCGGCGTATTTCCTGCAGGAGCAGGACATGACCCGCTACGACGCCGTGAATTTCATCGCCCATGGCGTCGCCAAAGACCCGTCCTTCGGCGAAACCCGCCCGGTTTCCGGCGCGCCTGAGTTCAACGAGGAAACGCAAAGCAACGGCTCTCAGCCCGACGACGGGGATGCAAAGGAATCGGCCTTGTCGAAATATTGCGTGGACCTGAACGCCAAGGCGCGGGAAGGCGATGTCGACCCGCTGATCGGGCGTGAGCTCGAGGTGGAGCGCTGCGTGCAGGTGCTGTGCCGCCGGCGCAAGAACAACCCGCTTCTGGTGGGGGATCCCGGCGTTGGCAAGACCGCCATCGCCGAAGGTCTGGCGCGCAAGATCGTCAAGGGCGAAACGCCCGAGGTTCTGCAACACGCCACGATCTACTCGCTCGACATGGGCGCGCTGCTGGCCGGAACCCGCTATCGCGGCGATTTCGAGGAGCGGCTGAAGGCGGTGGTGACCGAGCTGGAAAATCACCCCGACGCGATCCTGTTCATCGACGAGATCCACACGGTGATCGGCGCCGGCGCCACCTCGGGCGGGGCGATGGATGCCTCCAACCTGCTGAAGCCCGCGCTTCAGGGCGGCAAGCTGCGCTGCATGGGATCGACCACCTACAAGGAATTCCGCCAGCATTTCGAAAAGGACCGCGCCCTGTCGCGCCGGTTCCAGAAGATCGACGTCAAGGAACCGTCGGTCGAGGATGCGGTGAAGATCCTGAAAGGCCTGAAGCCCTATTTCGAGGATCATCACCATATCAAATACACCTCCGACGCGATCAAGTCGGCGGTCGAGCTTTCGGCCCGCTATATCCATGACCGCAAGCTGCCCGACAAGGCGATCGACGTGATCGACGAGGCCGGCGCGGCGCAGCATCTGGTGGCCGCCGGCAAACGCCGCAAGACCATCGGTGCGAAAGAGATCGAAGCGGTGGTGGCCAAGATTGCCCGCATTCCGCCCAAGAACGTCTCCAAGGACGATTCCGCGGTGCTGAAGGATCTGGAGCCATCGCTGAAACGCGTGGTCTTTGGTCAGGACAAGGCGATCGAGGCGCTGTCGTCGGCGATCAAGCTGGCCCGCGCCGGGCTGCGGGAGCCTGAAAAGCCGATCGGCAACTACCTGTTCGCCGGCCCCACCGGCGTCGGCAAGACCGAGGTCGCCAAACAGCTGGCCGATACGCTGGGCGTGGAACTGCTGCGCTTCGACATGTCGGAATACATGGAGAAACACGCCGTTTCGCGCCTGATCGGCGCCCCTCCGGGCTATGTCGGGTTCGATCAGGGCGGCATGCTGACCGATGGCATCGATCAGCACCCGCATTGCGTGCTGCTGCTGGACGAGATCGAAAAGGCGCATCCGGATGTCTTCAACATCCTGTTGCAGGTGATGGACCACGGCAAGCTGACTGACCATAACGGCCGTCAGGTGGATTTCCGCAACGTGATCCTGATCATGACCTCGAACGCGGGTGCCGCAGAACAGGCCAAATCGGCCATCGGCTTTGGCCGCGACCGGCGCGAGGGCGAGGATACGGCGGCGATCGAGCGCACCTTCACGCCCGAGTTCCGCAACCGTCTGGACGCGGTGATCAGCTTCGCGCCGCTGCCCAAGGAGGTCATCATGCAGGTGGTCGAGAAATTCGTCCTCCAGCTTGAGGCCCAGTTGATGGACCGCGACGTGACCATCGAGCTGACCCAGCCCGCCGCAGAATGGCTGGCCGACAAGGGCTATGACGACAAGATGGGCGCGCGCCCCCTGGGCCGTGTGATTCAGGAGCACATCAAGAAGCCGCTGGCCGAGGAGCTGTTGTTCGGCAAGCTGGCCAAGGGCGGCGTCGTGACCGTAGGCGTCAAGGACGGCAAGATCGACCTGCTGATCGAAGAGCCGACCAAGCGCCAGATCTCTTCGAAAAAGCCCCCGCTTCTGACGGCGGAATAACAAACAGCGGGCGGCGGAAACCCCGCCGCCCGTCGCTCAGCGTTCGGTCAGTTTCAGTTCGATGCGCCGGTTCTGCGCCCGCGCCTCGGACGTGTTTTCGCTATTCACCGGCTGATATTCCCCGAACCCGGTCGCGGCCAGCCGCTCGGGCGGAAAGCCAAGCGCATCGGTCATATAGCGCACCACCGCCAGCGCCCGGCCCTGGCTCAGCTCCCAGTTGTCGCGATATTTGCCCGTGCCCAGCAGCGGCACATTGTCTGTGTGGCCATCCACCCGAATGATCCAGTCGATCCCCGCGGGAATCTCGTCGGACACGTCGCGCAGAATCTCCACCACATTGGCAATCTGCGCCTGCCCCCCCGCCGACAGCTCGGCCGAGGCCGATTCGAACAGAACCTCCGACGAAAAGACGAAACGGTCGCCCACGATGCGCACGCCTTCGCGGCCAGCCAGAACCTCGCGCAGGCGGCCGAAGAATTCAGAGCGGAAATTCTCCAGGTTCTTCGCCGTTTCCGCCAGGCGCCGCGCCTCTTCCTCCAGCCGCTTGCGTTCGGCCGCCTCGAGTTCGGCCCGCGCGCGCTGTTCGGCGGTGACCTGAACCAGCGCCGCGTTCAGGCGGCTGCTGAGCGTTTCGATCTGAACATTGGCGTCGGAATTGCGCGCCGCCGATTCATCGAGAAGCGCCTGAAGCGAGCCGAGCTGCGCCCGCAGCGCCGCCACCTGCTGGTTCAGCAGCGCCAGCTTGCGCTGGCTTTCGGCCGATTTCGCCTGCTCCTCGTCAAGCGCCCGATTGGCCGAGGCAAGCAGCACGGCGCGCTCTTCGGCCTCGCTCAACCGTTCCTGGGCCACCTGTTCAGCGGCCAGCTTGGCCGCCAGCGCGGCGGCAAGCTGGCGCTGAATATCGCCCGCATCGCCCGATGTACCGCGCAGCGCCTCAAGCTCGGCCTCGGCGCGGGCAAGCGCCTCGGCCAAACCTTCCTGCTCTTGCGACGCCGCCGCCAGATCTTCGCTCAGCTGCGTGCGCGCCAAAACGGCGGCCGCAAGCCGCGCGTCCAGATCCCGTTCGGCAGCCTGCGCGGCGGCAAGCATCGTCAGCGTTTCCTCGGCCCGTCGGCGCTGCTCTTCCAGCGCCAGCGTCATCGCCGTCAACTCATCCTCGGCGCCTTTCAGCCGGTCGCGCAGGGCCTGCGCCGCCGCCGCCTCGGCCAGCCTTGCCGCCTCTTCCTCTGACAGCTGGTTTTCCAGCGCGCCGATCCGGTCACTCAGCGCCGCATTCGCCTGCCCCGCCTCGTCAGCGCCACGGCGCAGATCGGCGATCAGCGCCTCCAGCGCCTCGCGCCGGGCGGCGGCAAGCCGCGCGGCCTCGGCCTGGGCGTCAACCTCATCGCGGGCCTGCGCCAGCGCCAGCTGCAACTGCTCCTGCTCGGTCAGCAGGCGGCTGCGATCCTCTTCCAGCGTGGCAAGCTGTTCTTCCAGCGCGAGGCCCCGGTTCCGCGCGGCATCGCGCTGCGACAGCAGGCTGGCGACCTGCGCCTCGAAATCCGTGATCCGCGCCCGTGCCGTGGCCAGATCAGACGCGCGCGCGTCAAGCTGTGACGTCAAGGTCGCGATCAGCGCCGATTGCGCCTCGGCCTGGATACGGGCGGTATCCAGCTCTCCGCCCAGCTGCCCCACTTCGGCTTCCAGCTGAAAGCTGTGCTGCTGCTCCAGCCCCAGCGCCTCGGCCAGGGCGGCCAGTTCGGCGTTCAGTTCTGTCAGTTCCGTTTCCTGCCCGGCGATGGTTTCGCCCAGCATGAACTGCACCACCATGAAAATGGTCAGAACGAACATCAGCACCAGCAAGAGCGCCGTCATCGCATCGACGAAGCCCGGCCAGATCGACGCCTGAAAACGGTTGCCGCTGCGTCGGGTCAGGGCCATGGGCCTATTCTCCCGGCTCGCCGGTGGCCTGGCGGATCGTGCGGGTCAGCGTCGCGAGATCGCCGCGCAGATCGGTCAGGGTTTCCTGCCGCCCCGCCGAAATCTCCTCGAGAATCCGCAAGAGCTGCACGTCGATCGAGCGCAGGCGCATCCGGCTTTCGGCATCCACATGCGGGTTCACATCCGTGTCTTCGGCGGCGCGCCCTTCCAGGGCTGCAATCATCCGCTCCTGTCCTTCGGCAAGCCGGGCCAGCGCGGTGGCCGTGGTGCCGGCCGCGGTACTGTCGGCCTCGATCCGGGTGGTCAGCCGCTCTACCGCGTCGGCCACCTGCCCCAGCCGTTCATCAACCATCGCCCGACTGACGTCGGATTGGGTGAACATCGCCTGCAGCGCGTCCATCTGCCCGGCCATCTGTTCCAGCACGCCGGAGGCGAAACCGGCCTCGCCCCCGTCGCCATCGCCGCTGGAAAAACCCAGCGTCGTAATGGTCGACAGCCATTCCTCCAGTTCGCGGTAGAACCGGTTCTGGCCATGGCCCGCGAACAGCTCCAGCAACCCCACCACCAGCGAACCGGCGAGCCCCAGAAGAGAGGATGAAAACGCCGTGCCCATGCCGCCCAGTTGCGCCTCGAGCCCCGACATCAGCCGTGCGAACACATCAACGCTGGTTTCGCCATCGCTCGGCGCGAGCGAGCGGATGGTTTCGACCACCGCCGGCACCGTGGTGGCAAGGCCGTAGAACGTGCCCAGAAGGCCCAGGAATATCAGCAGGTTGACGATATAGCGCGTGATGTCGCGGGCTTCCTCGATCCGCGTGGCGACCGATTCCAGGATCGACCGTGACGAGGAAGAGCTGATCTGCATCCGCGCCCCCCGGCTGCGCAGCAGCGCCGCCAGCGGCGCCAGCAGGCGCGGCGCGCGGGTCATCTGGTGCCCCGGCCGTTCGGCCGCGAAACCTTCGATCCAGTGGACGGAGGAAATCAGCTGAAACACCTGAAAGAAACAGGCCAGCACCCCCACGACGAAGACCAGAAGGATGACACCGTTCAGATAGGGGTTCGACAGGAACACCGGCCCGACGCGCGGATAGGCCACATAGGCCCCGAAAGAGAAAAGCCCGACCGCCACCAGCATCAGAAAGATCTGGCGGACGGGTTGGGAGAAATGTGGTTCTGCCTCGCGGTCGGTCATATCTGCTGGACGGGCCCTGACCCTGATATTGTTGAAAAAACACTAGGGGATGCGCCGCGCCGCGACAACACGCAATCGCACGGCGCCGTGTCAGGCCTCCGAACCTGTTGTGATTTCGCGCACCCGGCGCGTCAGCCAGCTCAGTTCGGCATCCTCGATGCCAAGCTCGGCCAGATGGGCGGCGGTGTTATAGAGGTATTCGGTGTTCGCCCCGCGCCCGCCGACGGCCCGCGCAATGATGCCCGCCTGCTCTTCCAACGGCAATCCGCCGCAATATTGCACATGGTCGGGATCGATGATGAAGGTCAGCGCCCGCACCTGCGGGCCGCCGCGCAGATCCAGCGGCAGCTCCGCCTCCAGATAGGCCGAGGAAATCAGCTCTCGCTCCTGCAGATAGGCGACGGTCGCATCCTCGGCCCCCGGTGCGACGCGAAAGGCCAGCCCCGTGCAGGCCGCGCCAGCCGTGGCATCAAGCGCCAGAACGAGCCCCGGTTCATCCGGTGTTCCGCGATGATGGACCGAGCGCATGCAAAACGAGCGGTGGTAATCGGCCAGCCGCGCGATCTGTCGTTCGGCCACGGCAAAGCCGGGGTTCCACATCAGTGACCCGTATCCGAAAACCCAAAGCGGCGCGCGCGGCATGTCTCTGGCCCTCTCTGCTCCGGCCCTGTAAACACCAGCAGGCCGGGAAGGAAAAGGGGCGACCATGCGAAGACTGATCGGGCTTGTCGTGCTGGCCGCCGCGCTGTGGGGCGGTTACTGGTTCGTGGCCGCGCGCGGGCTGGAGGCCGGGCTGCGCGCCTGGCTGAACGGCACGGGCGGCACTGGCTGGCAGGTCAGCTATGACAAGCTGGCGGTGCGCGGTTTTCCCAACCGTCTGGACACCACGCTCGACAACGTGCTGGTCGAGGGTGACGGGTTCTTCTGGCAGGCGCCGTTCCTGCAGGTCATGGCGCTGAGCTATCGGCCCAACCATGTGATCGTCGTCTGGCCGCATGAACAGCGCCTGAACACGCTGCTGGGCGATTACGCGATCGCCAGCGCCGATATGCGCGGCAGCGCGGTGTTCCGGCCCAGCACGTCCCTGGCGCTGGATCACTCCGGCTTCGTCGTCAAGGCGCTGACCGCGCGCAGCGGCAACGCCGACGTTCTGACCGCGCAAAACGCCCGTTTTGCCACACGCCTTGCCCCCGACCGGGTTGATGCGCATCGGATCGGGGCGGAGGTGACGGGGCTCGTCCCCTCGGCCGCGCTTTTGGCCCGGCTTTCGCCGGACGGGCGCCTGCCCGCGCTGATCGAACGGCTGAAGATCGACGCCACCCTGAGCTTTGACCGCCCGCTGGATCGGTTCGCGCTGGAACAGCCGCTGACGATTACCGAAATCGGGCTGGAGCAGGCCCTTCTGGAATGGGGCGATATCGGGCTGGATGCGTCAGGCGAACTGAGCGTGGGCCAGGGCGGTCTGCTGGATGGCACGCTGCGGCTGGGCGTGACCAACTGGCGCCGGGTTCTGGCGCTGAGCGTGGAAAGCGGCGCGCTTGACCCCGACACCGCCGCCCAACTGGCCCGCGGGCTGCAGGCGCTGGCCCGTGGCGGCGATGACCTCGACCTGCCGCTGAGCGTTCGTGAAGGGCACGTCAGCATGGGGCCGATCCCGCTCGGCACCCTGCCGCCGCTGCGCCTCGACTAGCGGCTCAGAGGCACGGGCCTCAGCGGCATGAAGGTGCGGTGACGCGCCAGATGCTGGAGGATCGGGTTTTGCGTGGCATTGATCCCATGACCGGCAGCAGAACAGACGGCATAACAGGACGCCGCCATCGTCGCCCACCCGTAGCCAGCCGAATAACTTCCGAAGCAAGTTTTGTCGCTGCCGATAGCGTTATTCGCCGCAGTCGGGAGTCCCGATTGGCAGGGTGGCAGGGTCTGGCATGGGCTCCCCGCCTGTCTCCGCCTTCTGGCTCCATCCCTTCGACTGACAATCCCCTAATCCGGTTCGGCCTCCTGCGCGCAACCCCGCGCCAGCCCGGGCCGATGACCCTGAACCGCGCCCAGTTCGAGGCGCTGTTCGCCGGGCTGGACTGGCGGCGGGTGCGGTCCCTGGAGGCGCTCCGCCCGGCTGTGGCAAAATGACTCAGGGGCGGGAAAGCCTGCCTGCCGACCGAGGGCGCCATCGCGCATGTGCTCGTCACCAAGTTCGCCGACCATCAGAAGTTCGCCGACCATCAGTCCCGCTGTCGGCATATCTGCGGGCAGAGCCGCAGGTAGGCGAACGGGTCAGTGCGATCCAGAGACGGCCTTCCGTCGAACAAAGCCGGCCGAACTGGGCATCAAGGCTGGCCAGCGCCTCATTGCCGACCTGACGGATCGTGCAAAGCGGGTGCTTGGCCGGGACGCGCTCTTCCAGATCGAATTAGCTGAACAGCGAACCGCTCGTCTCATCCGCCCCACACATCCCAACCCCGTCTTCACCGTCAATAGGCTGAATTGCGTTCCCAGATCGCTGCCGAGTAAGGATTTTTCAGCCTCCTGCCAACCGTTAGATATTTCCGACATTCAAAGACAACATATCCAATCTCAGAAGATATTTCGCCAGAAAGACCGGCTTACCGTTCCGCCTCAGCACTGTGGTCAGTGTGACCAGAGGCACGTCGCGATCAATATCTTTGAAACCTGCGCGAGATCGGCCGCCTGATGTGGCTTTCGACAAGCGCCAAAGGGTCGCGACACATTTTGAGCGGAACTTCGGCCCGAGGTCGTGGAGCAAAGTGGCGGGCGGTGCGCCGGCGTCAATCGGACGCGCGCCTTTCAATACCTCCGTCGTGACAACCTCCAGTGCCGACGCAATCGGTTCGTCACCCTGCAAAAATAGGGTCTCGCGCGCTATCACCTCATTGCAGTCTGGTGGGGTTTCCAACAGGTTGCGACTCCAGCTTGTTGGCGCGAGTGGCCCGTGACGCACGACGCGCAGGCTCATTTCTCCGGACACCGAAAGCATTTGTTCAAGCGGTGCGTTGAAGGCCGGCGGATTGCTTCCCGGCTGCGCAAGTTGACGTCGCCGCGGATCGACGGCGCGTTCGATCACCCCATCTTCCTCAAGCAACCGCAGCGCCTCGCGCAGGACCGTTCGGCTCACTCCGAGATCTTGTGAAAGCTGAAGTTCGGGCGGAATGAGCGCACCTGGCACGGCATCCTTGCGCAATACATCGACGAGTTGATCATAGACCTGAACCGATAACGCGCGGCGATCCTTGACGCGCTGAAACTGCAACTGCTGATCCTCGGGCATGCTCAATCCTTCGTCCCCCTGCCGCATTAATCATAGCGCCCACCCCCAGACAGAACAATCGCGCCATACATCGCTAGCAATGAATGCCCATATACTATTGTTGAACAATGAATGAAAAGATGCGTTACTGCAAACACCGCCCCACGCGCCGCAACAGGAGACACGCATATGCAAACGCAGACTTTGGGCACGTCGGACCTTTCCGTATCGCAATTCGGTCTGGGTACCATGTCGCTGCTCACTTCGAATTCCGAAGACGAGGCAATCCGCCTCGTTCATCGCGCACTCGACGCGGGTATCACTCTGATCGATACTGCGGATATCTACAACGATGGCGCGGTGGAAGAGGTCTTAGGAAAAGCACTCAAAGGCCGTCACGAAAAGGTGGTGCTGGCGACGAAAGTGGGACTGCCCATGCAAGGAGATCCAACCCGTTCAGGGGGCGGGCGGGCGTGGATCATCCAGGCGGTCGAAGACTCGCTACGCCGCCTCGACATTGATTCCATCGACCTCTATCAACTGCACCGCCCCGACCCCGAGACTCCACTTGAAGAGACCCTTCAGGCCATTGACGACCTGCGCCGCACAGGCAAGATCCGACATGCAGGCACTTCGGTGTTTCCTGCAGAGATGCTGGTGCGCACGCAATGGGTGGCGACACAGATGAGCCTACCCCCTCCGGTCGCTGAACAGGCGCCATACTCCATATTAGCAAGGGGGATTGAAGGTGAAGTTCTGCCCACCTGCCGCCGCTACGGCCTCGGGGTCCTGGCGTGGAGTCCCCTCAATGGCGGGTGGCTGACTGGAAAATACCGGCGCAACGAAGCCGCACCGAAGGGCTCACGCGCTGCAAGCGGCAACCCCTTCATCCGCGCTGATGACGCAGCCAAACTCGGCCTCGTGGAGCAGCTACGTGCGTTGGCCGAAGCGGCAGGCCTGTCCCTGATGCGAATGAGCCTTGCCTGGACCCAGGCACATCCCGATGTAACGAGCACCCTGATCGGGCCGCGCACCGAGGCGCAACTTGACGCCTTGCTCGGCGCCGAAGACGTCCGCCTCGATGAAACTCTGCTCGACGCGATCGACCGCGTGGTGGCGCCGGGCGTCAATGTCGACCCGCGCAATGCGGGCTGGGTGCCGGAAGGACTCGCGCGCGAGAAGCGCCGCTGCTGAGCCCAGTGAGCGCGTGACAGAAACTCGCACAACGGCGCGCATAATGACTCATCCACGCAGACCGCACATGAATCCCGCCCCACCCCCAGCTTCGCCAAAAAATCGACCTCCAATGGAAAATCCCGCCGAACTGTCGCGTGAAAAATGGGCGCCTTACGTCTGATGTTGAAGAATTCAGACAGGAAAACATTTCATTGTTGAACAATGGATTTTTAGAGCCCCCTGATATTAACACCTGAATGTGCAGCCCCCCCGGGGAGATCACCAAGGCCCGTGCGCTGCCACAAGACCCCGACAGGACCACACAGATGACTAACATCTCTCCATCAGGGCTCGCCATCGTCGGCTCGTTCAGCATTGACAGCGTGCTGACTCCGACCGGCCGCGCCCTGCCCGCCAAACCCGGCGGCAATGCGCTATGGTCAGCGATGGGCGCGTATCTGGGCGGCAGGACGCCGCATCTCGTCGCCCGGGTCGGGCGAGATTATCCCCCACAGGTGCTCGATCGGCTCGACAACGGCGGGTTCGACCTCTCGGCGCTAGTGCACCTTGAGTGCGATCATCCTGTGCGGGTGAGCTATGCGCATCGTCCTGATGGCGGGCGGCTGCACCCGGTCCCGGCCTCGCTTCTGGCCCATCTGCCGAACACGGACCGAGCGGCCTTTATCGATACCACCGGCGCGCCAGAAACTTTGGTTCTGGGGGCGCCCGCGCCTGCGGACATTCCAGAGGCCTGGCTCGACCGGGTGGCGTTCTGGCATCTGCCGCTCCTACCACTCGAACGTCACCGCGCATTGGTCGCGCTCTTGGCGCAGGCACGAGGCGTGGTGCAGACCGACTGCCCTGCCCGCCATGAGCTCGTGGGCGATCCCTTTGCCAGGCTTGCGCAGACCCTGCCCAAACTTGATGTGTTCCTGCCCTCCACTTCTGATCTTGAGGTCGTCGCCCCCGGTCTGGCGCCGCGCGACGCGCTCACGGCTTTCCGTGCGCACGGCGCGGGCACGGTGGTGCTCAAGGCAGGGCCGGAAGGCGTCTTTGTTGATGACGGGGGCCAGCGCATTCAGCTTGACGCCTATCTGGCAGACCCCATTGACCCGACGGGGGCAGGCGATGCGTTTTGCGGCGGATTTCTGGCCGGACGCGTGGGGGGGGCCGATTTGATAGAGGCCGCCGCGCTTGGTTCCGCCTGCGCTTCTTTCGCGCTGGCAACGGCCAATCCGCTCGACCTGTTCGAGGTGGATCGCGCCGCAGTGAACGCGCGGGCGCGCATATTGCTCAAGACCGCCCGCCCCCTGCCACCAGAAGCGCGCAGCACAGAGGGCATGGTCGCGACAATCACAGGAGATCGGAAATGACCCGGATGATCACGGTCGGCCTTATCGGCCGCTCGGCCCGGCCCGGCGAGCAATTGCCGCCCGCACTTCTCGACGCTTCCGAAGAGATCGGGCGTCACGTGGCAAATGCGGGAGCCGCTTTGATCACGGGCGGCACGGGCGGCGTGATGGAGGCGTCATCCCGCGGCGCGAAATCCGCCGGCGGCCTGACCGTTGGCTTTTTGCCCTACGGCGATGCGGAACGGGCAAACGCGTATGTGGATCTTGTCTTTCCGACCGGCATGGGTACGCTGCGCAACGTGCTGACGGCGCGGGTGTGCCACAGCCTGATCATGATTGGCGGAGGCGTTGGAACGCTCAACGAACTTACCGTCGCTTATGACGCTGGCGTACCTGTCGTGGCGCTCGAGGGCCTCGGCGGCTGGTCGGATCGGCTGCGTGAAACCCTCTATGACGGCTGTTACCTCGATGAGCGACGCGTGCTTCCCGTGAGCTTCGCGGCAACCCCACACGAGGCGGTCGAGATCGCCCTTCGCCGCGCCGACGAGCCCCGCAGCGGCTCGAAACTCGAAGCCCTCACCGGGTGGGCCGGCGGATGACCAGGCCCGACCAGCCCATATTCTCGGCAATGCTTTCCTTTTTCCACAGCCAATGGAGCCTCTCATGACGACTGCCTTCTCAGCATTTCTCGCCACCGGGGGCCGCATCCACCGTGCCGCTCTGTTTTCACTCGCGACGGTGGCCACGAGTGCGTTCATGCCGCTCGCCGCGCAGGCCGGAGATGCGCCGATCTGGACGATGATTACCGATCAGAACGGGTTGGGAGATCACGGGTTCAACGACCTCGCCAAGCTTGGGCTCGACAAATCCGTCGAAGCCTTCGGCGGGCGCGCTCAGGTGATCCAATCCACCGACCAGTCGCAATTCGTTCCCAACCTGCTCCAGGCGGTGGCCGGCGGGTCCACCATGGTGGTGGGCGTAGGCTCGCTTTTGAACGATGCGCTGACCGAGGTGGCGTCCTCCAGGCCCGACGCGCATTTCACCCTGATCGACGCGGTGTCGACCGACGACGACGGAACACCGCTGCTGAATGTGGCAAGTGTCACCTTTCGCGAACAGGAGGCGGCCTTTCTTGCCGGGATTGTTGCGGCTATGACGTCAAAAACCGGCCATATCGGCTTTGTCGGCGGCATGGAAACCCCGCCGGTGGTGCGCTTTCTCGCGGGCTACAAGGCCGGGGTTGCCACGATCGACCCGAAGATCAAGGTTTCACATGCGTTTGTCGGCTCCTTCCGCGATCCGGCGAAGGCCAAGGTGTTGGCCGAGGGCATGTTTGACAGCGATGTGGACGTGATTATGGATGTTGCAGGCGGCGGCGGGCGTGGGATTTACGACGCGATTATCGCCGAAGGCGCGGATCACTGGGTCATCGCAGCGGATACCTGCAAGGGCCATCTGGCACCTAACAATTTCCTGACCTCCGCAGTGAAGGACGTCGCGGGCGCGGTGTTTTACGAAAACAAGGCGGTGCACGAGGGCACCTTCGAGGGCGGGCCGCAAAGCCTCGGCCTTGCCGAGGGGGCTGTCGGCCTCTGTGCCGACAACATCGACACGCTTCCAGCGGAAATTCTGGCAAAGGTGGACGCGGCCAAAAACAAGATCACCTCTGGCGAAGTCACCCCGCCGGACACCTACGAAGCGCTCGACGCGTTCGTACCCGCGCAACTGTGAGCCTGGAGCCCCCCCTCTGCCCCGCAGCCATCCGGCTGACGGGCATCGACAAGCGGTTTGGCGCGGTCCACGCCAATCGCGCTATCGATCTGACCGTTCAGTCCGGCTCGATCCACGGGCTGTTGGGCGAGAATGGCGCTGGAAAATCGACACTGATGAAGATCCTCTTCGGCATGATCCACGCCGATGCCGGCATGATCGAAATCGACGGTGCGCCGGTTACCTTCCGCTCGTCGGCAGAAGCGCTCGGGGCTGGGATCGGCATGGTGCAACAGCATTTCAGCCTGATTGGCGCGTTCAGCGTGACGGAAAACCTCATCATGGGGCGGGCCACCGGATCACTTGCCATGAGGATGGTGCGCCGGCTCGATCTGCCCCGCGCGGCGCGGAGGGCACAGGAACTCTCGGACTGTTTCGGCTTCGGCATCGACCCTTTCGCGCGGGTCTCGACGCTCTCGGTCGGAGCGCGGCAAAAGGTAGAAATCCTCAAGGCGCTCTGGGGCGGCGCGCGTACGCTGGTACTCGATGAGCCAACCGCCGCGCTGTCGCCTCCCGAGGCCGAGGAGCTCTATGCACTGCTCGACCGCTTGCGGGCCGAGGGAACGACGATTGTCCTGATCAGCCACAAAATGCCGGAAATCATGCGCCTGTGTGACCGGGTGACAGTGCTACGCGACGGGGCCGTTGTCGGTGAAGCAGAGCTTTCCGGCAAAGACCTTGCTCGCCCAGCGGTACGTCAACTGATTGAGGCTCATCTCGTCCAGATGATGATCGGGCGCGGCAATCCCGAACTCCCCCAGCGGGCGCCGAAGGAAGGGCCGCTGATCCTTGATGTGCGCGGTCTGACCGACGGAGTGCAATTCGGCCCGCTCGATCTCAAGGTTCATGGCAGCGAGATTGTTGCGGTTGTGGGAGTCGAAGGGAACGGACAGAGCGAATTGGTTGACCTGTTGATGGGCTTGCGCAAGGCCACCGATGGCCTCATCGCCATCGACGGGCACAATGTGATCGACTGGTCGACCCAGCGCCGCCTTGACGCCGGGATCGCGCACATTGCCGAAGACCGCCATGCCACCGGCGTGGCCGACGGGATGAGCCTGATCGACAACGCCTCCATCGGCTTCGTCGACGGCAAACCCTTCAGTACCGGGCCGTGGTTCCTCTCACTGCGCCAAAGGCGGCTGTTGACCGAAACCCTGATCGAAAGGCACCAGGTCCGCCCGCCCGCCGCCGACATTCCGATGGCGAGCCTCTCGGGTGGCAACCAGCAGAAACTCGTGGTGGGGCGCGAACTCGCGCGCGCGCCCCGCCTCTTGATCGCGGCCCAGCCTACGCGAGGGCTCGACGTTGGCTCTACCTCTGCGGTACATCGCGCGCTGTTGGATCTGCGCGCGGGCGGCAGCGCGATCCTGTTGCCGAGCCTTGATCTGGCCGAGGTTTTCGCAATTGCCGATCGGCTCGTCGTGCTGCGCAAGGGGCAGATCGTGGGTCGGATGACCGCCGCACAATTCGAGATCGATCAGATCGGCCGCTGGATGTCCGGCAGTCAGGGTGACCCGGCGCCCGGTCCCCCATGCCCGGATGCACCAAAACAGATGGACACTGCCTTATGAGCTCCAAACGCCCCGCCCTTCCACGCAGAGGCACGGCGCGTCTCGATCCTATCATTGCGGAGGCGCTAGATGCCCGCAACACCACACCACTTACGCTAGGGGCCTTCGCGGCGCTGACGCGCGACCGGGCGCGCACACTTGGTGCGCGAGCGTTGGTATTTGTCCTCACGCTGGGGGCGTCGATGCTCTGTGCGCTGCCATTTCTGCTGCTCTCCGGCGCTGATCTTGGCGTTACCGCGCGGGCCTTCTTTATCGGTTCTCTCGGCTCTCAGTTCGCACTGGCCGAAACGCTTGTCCAGATGATCCCCCTTCTGATCGCCGGGCTGGCGGTGGCGTTCTCCTTTCATGGAGGGTTGTTCAACATTGGCGTGGAGGGCCAGCTTATTTTTGGGGGGCTGGTCGCGGGGGTGATCGGCGCGAAACTTGATGTCTCCCCGGCGTTGCTCACGTTTCTGTGCCTTTCGGGCGGGATCGCTGGCGGCGCATTTGCCGCGCTGATCCCGGCGCTGCTGAAAGCCTATCGTGGCGTTCACGAGGTCGTCACCACGATCATGATCAACTTTGTCGCGGTCTACGTCGCGCTTTACGCGGTCTCGCCGAAGGGGCCATTCGTTTCTGCGTCCCAGCCTTCGGCGACCGATAAAATTCCACGTGACGCGCGCCTCTCGGTGATTTGGGAGGGTACGCGCCTGCATTCAGGGCTGATAGTTGCGGTTGCGGCGATGATCGGGGTCTGGTGGCTACTCTACCGCACACCTTTGGGCTTTCGTATCCGCCTGATGGGTGCGAACCCCGGCGCGGCGCTGGCAAGCGGAGTTTCGGTGGCACGCATGACCAATTCGACGCTGCTCATTTCCGGCGGGCTTGGTGGATTGGCCGGTGCGGTCCAGGTGCTCGGCGTTTATGGGCGATTCTTCGATGCCTTTTCAGCGGGCTACGGCTATGACGCCATCGCGGTTGCGCTGCTCGCCGCCCTGTCACCAATTGCAATGATCGTCTCTGCTTTTTTCTTTGCCATGCTCGACTCCGGCGCGGTTCAGATGCAGGCAGTCGCCGGCATCAGTCGCGAGATGGTCGGCGTCGTGTCTGGCCTGGTTGTCGCCTTTGTCGCAATCCAACCCGCGATCGTGCATTTGAGCGGACGGATTCAACGTGGCAACCGACCACCCGAAGCAGACCCGAGCAGCACTCAATCCCTTCCCCTGGCGAGTGGAGAGAACAGATGAGCGAATTCATTACCTTGTCCCTCTTCGCCTCAACGCTGCACCTGTCGGTCCCGGTGATCCTGCCGATGCTGGGCGGCCTTTTGTGCGAGCGTAGCGGCGTGGTCAATATCGGCCTCGAAGGAATGATGCTCAGCGGCGCCTT
Organism: Actibacterium sp. EMB200-NS6; assembly: GCF_001305615.1. Classification (GTDB taxonomy): domain Bacteria; phylum Pseudomonadota; class Alphaproteobacteria; order Rhodobacterales; family Rhodobacteraceae; genus Actibacterium_A; species Actibacterium_A naphthalenivorans. The sequence goes on along the minus strand of NZ_CP010869.1, from coordinate 591,447 downwards.
TGGCGCGGTGGTCTTTTCTTATCTGACCGGCAACCCGTGGCTTGGCCTTGGCGGCGCAGTGCTCTCCGGGCTCATCAGTGGTGGGATGCTCGCGATCATGTCGGTGCTCCTTCGAGGCGATCAGGTGATCAGCTCGACGGCGATCAATCTGATCGGTGCCGGTCTGACCGCAGCATTGGTGCCAATTATCTGGGGTATCGACGGGACAACACCGAGCGTGCCAAAAATACCGACCTTACCGCTTCCCCTTTTGCCGCAGCTGCCGGTGATCGGGCCGCTTTTGGGGGAACTGTCGATGATTGACGTGCTCGCCTTCGCACTGGTCTTTATCGTCTGGTGGGTACTGATGCGCACCGATGTCGGGCTGCGCCTGCGCGCCTGTGGCGAAAGCGCCGCCGCCGCCGATGCCGCCGGGATCGCGGTAACCAGGGTCCGCATCGCCGCGGTAATCCTCTCGGGCGTTCTGGCCGCGCTCGGGGGCGCCTACCTGTCCATTGTGACGCTCGATCTGTTTCAGGCCTCAATGACCCAAGGGCGCGGGTTCCTCGCGCTCGCGGCCATGGTCTTTGGCAAATGGAGGGTGGGACCGGCCTTTCTTGTCTGCCTCGGCTTTGGTCTCGCCGATGCGGTGGCGCTTCGGGCCCAGATCTTTACCGACGAACTGCCGCATGATCTTCTGTTTGCCCTTCCCTATCTGCTGGCGCTCGTGGCGCTGGCAACCTTCGTCGGACGCGCCTCCGGGCCGGCCGATGTCGGCAAACCGTTCCGCCGGGCCTGACGCCCCCCCTCAAAAGGAACTCTCGCAATGTATGTCAGCGAAATTCCCACCTTGCGCGACTACTGGTATCCAGTCGCCTACAGCGCCGACCTGACCGATGCGCCGCGTCCTGTGCGGCTGTTGAACGATGTTTACGTGATCTGGCGCGCGACCGGTGGCAAAGTCGCCTGTGCCGTTGACGAATGCCCCCATCGCGCCGCGCGCCTGTCGCAGGGCTGGGTCGAAAACGGCCAGCTCGTGTGCCCTTATCATGGCTGGGCGTTTGACGGCACGGGCGCTTGCACCCGCATCCCGCAGAACGACCCTGAGAGGCCGATTCCGCCGCGCGCGCGCACGCTGCCGATGCTGGTCGACGAGAAATACGGGTTGGTCTGGCTGTGCGTCGGCATGCCCCGCGCCGATATCCCAACTCTCGAGGAGGCCGAAGACTCCGGCTTCACCCTGATCCATGAGATGATGGAGATTTGGGACACCTCAGCGCCGCGGGTGATCGACAACGCGCTCGACATCTCCCATGTGGCCTGGACGCATCGAAACACCATCGGCGACAGCAACGCCTCGCAATTCGAGAGTTTCGAAATCCATCGTGATGGCCATCACCTCTCCGCCCGGATCAGCTATCGCGCGCGGATCACCGAAGCGCTGCGCAGGAACACGGGCCTGACTGGCGATTTTACCACGCGCGTGACTAATTCCGAACTTGTCCAGCCGCTGATGTACAAGGACGTGATGGAGTATGAAAACGGGCTGCGTCATGTGCTCTACAAGACCGCGACCCCGGTAGATGACAGCCACACATTGTTTTGTCAGTTCATCGCCCGCAATGACGACCCGGACGCCGAAAAGATCGCGGGCATCGTCGCGCTCGACCGGCGCATTCAAGCGGAGGACCGCAAATTGCTTGCCGGTGTGAGGCCCGAATTTCCGCTGGATATCCAGACGGAAATGCACACACGCGCGGATCGGATGACGGTGGAATACCGCAAGATCCTCGCGGAGCTCGCCGCCGAAAATTCCGACGTGACCCCGGACGAAGCTTGGGCGCGCCCTTTCCTTTCCACAGTCAAAGCACAACGCAGCCGTCGCTGATGCCTTCCCCTCATGGAGGGCAGCAGAATGCTGGAGCATGCCCAAGCGTCGGTTTTTTTTGCAAGAACACGGCTTTCCGAGGGAGCTATACCTGCAAATCAACGGCTTGGGAGGGGCCGTTCCACCTGATCGCGCGGATGCATAGCGTGTGGCTGGACGCAGGTTCGTGCGTGGTGGCCGAGACCGCCGAGTTGGTGGAATACGTCTTCGACCGTTTGCCCGATGAGACGCACGACGATGCCTTAGAGCTGCATATAACCGGAGACGCACAAAAGCGTCTGACGCAAGCGCTCATCAGACAGTTTAAGGCGATTTTACACGGGCCGGTGTGAAAGCTCACCTTGTGTTTTAGCGAATTACGTGCGCTCGGGCAAAACATCTCTCATACGTCCGGGTGAAATTGTCGAAGATTTTGCCCTGAAACCCTGTATTGCGGAAAATCCCCGCCCCCACCAACTCCCCTTTCTCCTATTTTTTAGTTTAATTTTGCTTTCCACCATAAATTACTAGAAACTCATTGCGCAATTTATCCGAATAATGCCAATTTTTCATCACCATAGCCGGTGATTGCGCGCCGCTAGTAGAGGCTAGCAATCGTCGCGCCCGAAGCAGATCACGCGAGGAAAATTGACGATGGCTCCAAGTGCGGTAGCGCCGACACATCCCGACAGAGATGGCGCGTCCAGGGAACCCATCGATGCATTGATTGAACGCATCCGCGACAGCGTCATTGGCGAAGGCCATCCGATCCCGGGACCCTACGGCCCGCGCCCCCTCGTCTACGCCGATTTCATCGCTTCGGGCCGATCCCTGAGCTTTATCGAAGCGGCGATTGAGGACAGGGTTTTGCCCGTCTACGGCAACACCCACACCGAGGCTTCTCACACGGGGCGCGTGACCACCGCACTGCGCGAAGAGGCCCGCCAGACCATCGCCATGGCCGTCGGCGCAACCGAGGCTCATGCGGTGATTTTCACCGGGAATGGCGCCACTGCGGCAGTGGACCGATTGGTGCGCGGCATGGAGCTTGAGGCCAGAGCGCGCGCGGGCGAGAAGCCTGTGGTGTTTGTTGGCCCCTATGAGCACCATTCCAACGACCTGCCGTGGCGCGAAACCGGTGCGGAGATCGAGCGCATCCCCTTGGACACGGCAGGCCAGATTGATCTTGCACATTTGGCCAGGCGCCTAAACGCACACCCCGAAGACTGTGTCAAAATCGGCGCGTTTTCCGCCGCTTCCAATGTGACGGGGGTGCGCACCGACCTGAAAGCGATCGCTAACCTTCTCCATCTCCATGGGGCCCTGTTCGTCTGTGATTTCGCCGCCGCCGCGCCCTATATCGAAATGCGCCTTTCACTCGACCCCGCCGACCCGATGGCCCGGATCGACGCACTGTTTTACTCCTCTCATAAATTCGTCGGCGGCCCCGGCGCCTCAGGCGTGTTGGTCGCGGACAAGGCACTTTTCACCTCCACATGCCCCGGTATCACCGGCGGTGGCACGGTTAGCTATGTCACCGCGGACCACCATACCTATGTGCGCGACATTGAGCGCCGCGAAGAGGCCGGCACACCCGGCATCATTGGCGATATTCGCGCAGGCGCCGTCATGGCGCTGAAGGAAGCAATCGGATCGGCAGAAATCGAAGCTCGGGAACACGCCCTCATGACCGAGGCATTTTCCCGCCTGTCCAACGCGCCGGGCATCGACATCCTCGGCCCTTTGGACAAGGAGCGGATTGGGGTTCTGTCTTTCAATATTTCAACTGAGGGGCGCCATCTTCACTATGGCTTTGTCGTAGCTCTGCTCAACGATCTCTTTGGCGTTCAGGCCCGCGGCGGCTGTTCTTGTGCGGGACCTTACGGGCATGAACTGCTCCATATTCCGCCGCAGACAGCCGCAACATACGAGACCGCCGTTTCTGAGGGGCAAAGCCTGATGCGGCCCGGCTGGGTGCGCCTTGGCTTTAACTACTTCTTTGACACACAAACGACAGATTACATCATATCTGGGATTTTATTTATATGTAACAATGGCTTGAGATTTATCGCCGACTATGATGTTGATATCGCACGGGGGGTTTGGCGACACAAAAATGGCCCAACGACCGCGCCAACCTCGCTCAAAAATTTCTGGATGTTCAAAAGCCATACCAAGCGCGCGAAATTTCAACAGATGAGTACGTTTATCACAGCTGCTGAAGAAATGGCTTCGGCCCGTGACGTGCCTCTCATGAAACAGCGTGCCATTTTCGCCCCGGATTGCGAAGCACTTCGTGGGTTCTGGATGCCGCAGGATGTGATGCACAGCGAGGAGACGACAGAAGACCCGATTACGGCCCTTTGACTTTGCGAACCGACCCCATACCGCAAAGCGCTAAAATAGTTGACCCGACAGGAGATGGAATGACCGACGCCCCCGCCACCCCGGAAATCACGCTGGAACAGCTCTCCGGCGCCTACGCGATGCGCGCGAAATTTTACATGCACATGTTTGATGTGCTGCGCGAAGAATACGGGCCTGACAAGACCATCGAATTGATGAGCAAAGCTACGTTTCGCCTTGGCGTCGAGATGGGGGAAAAGCTCAAAGCCCACGGCCCCGCCAACATCGAGGCGCTGACAGAACAGTTCCTCAACGGCATCCCATGTCGCGATCATCTGTTTTCGCCGGAGCTGCTCAAATGCGATGCGGAGGGGATGGAAATCCAATTTCACCGCTGCCCGCTCAAAGACAATTGGGAAGCCGCAGGGCGTGAAGGTGACGAGCTTGAGATGCTGTGCCGTGCGGCGGGCGCGATCGACGCGGGCTTGTTTGGCGCGGCCGGGTTCACCTTCAAGGGCGAGACGTGGAAGCCCGGCAAAACCGGCTGTTGCCGCCTGATCGTTGAACCAGGCCTGGCGGCTGCGGATTAACGCGCTGCCCCTACAAAGGCGCCCCCAAAGGCCCCGCCAAAGAACACAATCATCAGACCCGGGAAAACGGGCACATCTAAACTCAACACAACCCATTCTCCGTCCAACAGAGGAAATCAGGAATGAAACTTACACGAAGAACAGCCATCGCAATCGCTGTCACGGCAGCGTTGACGCCGGCTGCGGCCTTTGCCGAAGAAACTGTCAAAATCGGCTACCAGCTACCGCTCACCGGCAACACCGCGCAATACGGTCAGGATTTCAAAGACGCGGCCGAAATTGCATTGACGAAATTCAATGCCTCAGGCGCCCTGCCCGTGCCGGTCGAAATCATCTATGAAGACTCGCGCTCGGATGCAAAAGAGGGCGTGACCATCGCCCGCAAATTCGTTGACGACGACGGGATTGTCGGCGTGCTGGGCGATTTCACCTCGACCGTTTCGATGGCCGCCGCGCAGGTCTATAAAAAGGCAGGCATGGCGCAACTGTCACAAACCGCGTCGCACCCGGATTTCGCCAAAATCTCCAAATGGCAGTTCCGCAACATCACCACCCAGGACCAAGAAGGTTCGGTCAACGCGCAGTGGATGCTGGATCAAGGCATCAAAAAGGTTGCCGTGATCGCCGAACAGACCGACTGGGGGCAATCTGTGGTCAAAGGCTTTGTAGAGCCCTTTGAAGCCGCCGGTGGCGAGATTGTCTACACTGAATTCTTCAATCGCGGGCTGGCCGATTTCCGGCCGATCATCACCAAACTCGAAAACAATACCCCCGATGCGGTTTATACCGGTTTCTTCTATGAGGATGGTGGGCAGTTCCTCAAACAGATGAAGCAACTCGACGCCGGAATTCCGGTCTATTCGACCTCCGCGGCCTATAACGACAAACTCATCGAACTTGCGGGCGACGCCTCAGAGGGGCTTTTTCTGACCGCAACGTTCCTGCCGACCCGCATGGATGCAAATGTTCAGGAGTTTGTGGGCGAATGGTCCAAAACCCACGATGCCGCCCCCGGTCAATTCCCCGCACAGGCCTACGACGCGGTGAACATCATGCTGTCCGCTGTCGTCAAAGCCTATCCGGAGATCACCCGCGAGAGCCTACGCGATGCTTTGGCGGAGACCACGGATTTCCCGGGCGTGACCGGCAATACCTCGTTTGACGAAAACGGCGAGCCACTCAAAGAATTGACCAAAGCGTCGGTTTCCAACGGCATGTTTGTCGAAGTTCAATAAACCCTTACCCCTGTCCGTCTGAGTGATTGTTGAACGGACAGGGACGATAGCAAAAGGGGGACGACGTGCTCGATCCTTATATCCTGCAACAATTGGCCATCGGTCTGTCTCTGGGCATGATCTACGCGCTTATGGCCATTGGATTCACGCTGATTTTCGGCGTTCTGAACGTGGTCAACTTTGCCCATGGCGAAATCTACACCATTGGCGCGTTTGCCGGACTCATGGTGATCTCTGTCTTTGGTCCGCCGCTCTTGGTCGTACTGTTCATCGCGCTGGCTACGGGGGCCTTGGCAGGGTTTGGGCTCGAACGCCTCGCTTTTCGCCCGTTCCGTCGTTTCTCTGATGAGGCCTCTTTAAAATCGCGCGCCATGCGCGAGGCGACATTGATGTCCTCGCTCGCCATGTCGATCATCGCTCGCGAAGCGATGGAAATGATCTTTGGTTCGCAATTCCAATCCGTCGACCTGGCCTATCTGATCAATAAACCGATCGGCATCGGCCCGATAACCATCGTCAACGGCGATCTGATCATCTTTGGCATCACCGTGGTGATGCTCGGCGGGTTGCAATGGCTGTTGAAAAAAAGCCCCGTCGGCCTGTCGATCCGCGCCGTATCCAACAACGCGCTGGGTGCGAAATACTGCGGCATCAACACAGATCGCACCATCATCATCACCTTTGTCATCGGCTCCGCCATGGGTGCGCTCGCGGGCATCCTTGTCGGTCTTTATTATGGTGCAATCTTTCCGTCCATGGGTTTCACGCCCGGAATCAAAGCCTTTGTCGCCATGGTGATGGGCGGGCTGTCCTCGATCCCGGGTGCCGTAATCTCCGCCATCATTCTGGGTCTGTCCGAAAGCCTGTCGACCAGCTTCATGTCCTCTGTCTGGTCCGACATGGTCGCCTATGCCTTCCTGCTTTTGACACTGATCTTTTTCCCGCAAGGCCTCTTTGGGGCGAGGAGGGAACGTGTCTAAATCACGTCTCATCAAAACCGGGCTAGTGCTTGCGGCTTTTGCCGTGGTCCCGGCGGTCCTCGTGGGCTTTGACAAAGGCTATTATTACCAAATCGCCACCCTTGCGGCTATTTTCATGCTTTTGGCCGCCTCGCTTCACCTTGTCACTGGCGTTGCGGGTCTGCTGCAGCTCGGCCATGCTGCGTTTTACGGCGTGGGTGCTTATGTGGCAGCCATTTTGGGTGCGGATCATGGGGTTGGCTTCACCGTCGGCTTACCGCTTGCGGGTCTGTCTGCGGCCGCCATCGCCTTTCTTGTGGCACTCCCGACGATGCGCCTGATGTCGATTTATTTCGCCGTTGCAACACTTGCCATCGGGCAGATGCTCTACCTCGTCTTTCTCAACTGGGTCGATCTGACCAATGGTCCGAACGGGGTTATGTTGTTCTCAGGCATCAACCTCTTTGGTATTGAGATCGAGAGTGATCTGGGCATCTACTACGTCGTCGCAGCTGTGGTCGCAGTCTCGATCCTTGTGCTGAACCGGCTGAGCCATTCCTATTATGGCAACGCCTTGCGGTCCCTGCGCGAGGACGATCAATGCGCCTCTGCCATGGGCATCAATGTCACTGTGATGAAAATCCAGGCCTTTGTGATATCTTCTTTTTTCGCGGGAATCGCTGGCGCGCTCTGGGCCTACACCACCGGCTACATTTCCCCCAATGACTTCCACTTCTCGCAATCCATCCTGATCCTGACCATGGTTGTGGTGGGCGGTCTCGGGAGCCTTCCGGGGGTGTTGATCGGGGCGCTGTTGCTCATCCTTTTGCCGGAGGCGCTCCGCTCTGTGGGGGACATCCGCAACATCATCGTCGGCCTCGTGATGTTTGGCTCCATCCTGTTTTTGCCAAAAGGCCTCTTTGGCGAGGTTTCCGCCCTGAATTTCGCGCGCCGTCTGCTTGGCGCGAACTGGAGCAATGACGAGGGCCAGAAGGGGATCGGCTGGAAATGACTGCCATTCTCGAACTCGACGGATTGACCCGGGCCTTTGGCGGCCTCAAAGCGGTCGACAACGTCACCACCCGGGTCGATCACGGCGAACTGTTCGGCCTGATCGGGCCTAATGGCGCGGGCAAAACCACGCTTTTCAACCTGATCTCCGGGTTTACCCCACCCTCCTCGGGCGAGGTGCGGTTCAAGGGTGAAAAAATCACTGGCCTTTCTGCGCATCAAATCGCCCACAAGGGCATGTCGCGCACGTTTCAGAACTTGCGGGTGTTTCCGAACATGACTGTGTTCGACAATATCTCTGTGGGGGCCTTGGGAATGCTGGGCGTCGGCCCCTTCTCCTCGCTCTTTGGCCGCAGTTCCCATGCCAAAGAGATATCTGAGCGCAGCTGGGAAATGTTGGAGAAAGTCGGCCTTGCCGATCATGCCGACGACCTTGCCGCGAACCTCAGCTACGGTAAACGCAAATACCTCGAGATCGCGCGCGCCCTGGCGATGAAACCAGACTTGTTGATCCTTGATGAGCCTGCCGCCGGGATGAACGACTCGGAAACCACAGAGCTTGCTCGGTTCATCACCGGGCTCAACAAGGAAGGGCTCACGATCATGTTGGTCGAACACGATATGGGACTCGTCATGGGCATTTGCGAGCGCCTCGTGGTGCTCGCTTCGGGCCGCAAAATCGCCGACGACGTGCCCGCTGTGGTGCGGCAGGATCCGGGCGTTCTCGCGGCCTACCTTGGGGGGGATGAGGAATGAGCAATATTCTCGAGATCAAAAAACTGTCGCTCAAAATCGGCATCCAGGACATTTTGCATGACATCTCCGTCACTGTGCCCCAGCAGGGGATCGTGTCGGTTCTAGGCGCCAATGGGGTCGGGAAAACCTCCCTGATGCGCTGCATCTCCGGCATTTATCACCCTACGGGCGGGCAGATCTTGCTCGAAGGCGAAGACATCTCCAAACTCAAAAGCCATCAAATCGTCGATCGCGGCATCATGCAGGCCCCCGAAGGCCGTCAGATTTTCTCCAACATGTCGGTTTTGGAAAACCTCATCATCGGCGGCGGACCTTTGGGGCGTCAGGAGTTGGACCATGTTCTGGCCCTCTTCCCGCGTCTCGAAGAACGTCTGAAACAACAGGCGGGCTCTATGTCGGGCGGCGAACAACAGATGCTCTGTATTGGGCGGGCCTTGATGCGCAAGCCCAAGGTTCTGTTGTTGGATGAACCATCGCTGGGGCTCGCCCCACGTCTTGTTGGCTTTATCTGTGATCTGGTGTCGAAAATCCGCTCAGAAGGCTACGCGGTGCTGCTCGTCGAGCAAAACGTGAAAGCCGCACTGCGGATTTCCGATATGGCGGCGGTCATCGAGCACGGCAAAATCGTGATAGAAGGCGACGCCAAAGCGCTGTCTAATGATCCGCGTGTGGCCGAGGCATATCTGGGCGGTCACGTCCATGAGAGTGCGTAGACAAAATATGCATACGGGGGGACAGCACACACTGCTGCCGTGCGGGTCCACGCCCCGGTCCGGCTCAAAGATACTTGGTCGGAACTGCCGTGGTGAATTTCAGTTCTTCCATCGAGATCGACGAGTTCACCGTCGAAAACTCAACTTCCTCGATCATGCGCTGATAGACCACGTCGTAGGTGGCAATGTCGGGCACGACGACCTTCATGATGTAATCCGTGGCCCCCGTCAGGCGATAAGCCTCCACAACCTCGGGAATGTCCTCGATCAGTGCGCGAAACTGCTTGAACCACTCCATCGCATGGCGCGGCGCGGTCACACCGATGAAAATCGTCATCGGCACGTTGGCCACTTTCTGATCGACCAAAGCCACCCGCGCCCGGATCAGCCCCGCCGTCTCCATGCGCTTGATCCGGCGCCAGATCGGCGTCGGGCTCAACCCGATCCGATCCGCGACTTCCGCAATCGGAAGATCGCTGTTCACTTGCAGGATGTCGAGAATACGTTGATCGATCTCGTCAAAACTCATGTCGCTCATCACGCACTCCCGGCCCAAGCCACGACATCTATCTCACACTTTTGCGCAAACGTAGACATGTTTACCACAAAAATGAAAATTCATAGAAGTTAGAATCCCACCCCGAAAGACGCCCCATGCAAAACGCCGCCCCCTTCCCGCCATCGATTTGGGCCGACACCAGCCCCGCCCGCACGCCCAATACCCCACTGGTCGGCACAGTCGAAACCGACAGCGTGATCATCGGCGGCGGATTTTCCGGCCTCTCTGCGGCGCTGCATCTGGCGAAAGTCGGGCGCGATGTGACAGTTCTTGAAGGCCATGCCGTGGGTTGGGGGGCGTCCGGGCGCAACAACGGCCAGGTGATCCCGACACTCACCGCCGCCGAGCCCGACATGTGGGTCGCGCGCTTTGGCGAGACGGGACGGAAGTTTGCCGAACTCATCGGCGCCTCTGCCGCAATGCTATTCGATAAAATCCGCGAGGAAGGTATTGAGGCCGAGGCCGAACAGACCGGCTGGTTCCAACCCGCACATTCCCCCGGCCGCACAAAACTCAGCCAAAACCGGGTCGACGCATGGCGGCGCTTTGGTCTTGAGGTCGAATACCTCGACCACACCGCGACCACGGCGATGCTGGGCACGGATCACTGGTTTGGTGGAATGCTGGCTCCCTCTGGCGGACACATCAACCCGCTGGCCCTGGCGCGCGGAATCGCAGGTGCGGTGGAACGCCATGGCGGGAAAATCTATGAGCAAACGCGCGTCGACAGCTATGCCCACACTGGCACGGAATGGCTCGTCAAAACCCCGAAAGGCATGATAAAAGCCCGCGCATTGATCCTTGCCACCAATGCCTACACTGGCGAATTGGCGCCGCGTCTGGCACGCCAGTTGGCCCATTCCGTCATCCCGGTGCATTCGTGGCAAATGTCCACCGAACCGCTCTCGGACATTGTGCGCGCCACGCTTTTGCCGGGCCGTCAGGCGGTGTCTGATACGCGCGGCGATTTGCGGTTTTTCCGCTATGACGCACGCAACCGGCTGATCACGGGCGGCGCGATCGTTGGCGGCGGCGATGTCCACGCACGGATTGCCCGCAAAGTCGCAGACAACCTTGCCGACAGTTTCCCGCAACTCGCCCCCCCGAAAATGACCCATGTCTGGTCCGGCTATCTTGCAATGAACTGGGATCACTTCCCGCGCGTGCATCAACTGGGTCCAAATGGCTGGACGTGGATCGGCTGCAACGGGCGTGGGGTCGCCCTTGGCAACGCCTTGGGGCGTGAAATCGCCCGGGCGGTCGATGGCGAAGATGTGCGCGGGCTGGCGCTTCCGGTCACCGAGCCGCACCCCTTTCCATTTCACGCGATCGCCCGGCGTGTCGCGCCGCTGTACATGACGTGGCTGCAACGCAATGACCGCAAAGAGCCAAAAATATGAACAGTACGAAACCCTGAAAAAGGCACCGCCATGCAAAACCTCCCCATTCTTGAACGCCGCCGCATTGAGGCGATGATCCTCAAACACGTGCTGGACGTCATCACCGAAAGATCCGGCCGCGCCGAGGCCGAGATGGTGATAGGCGAGACCTGTTCGCGCTCCGCGATTGAACAAGGACAGGCCTTGGCGAGCGATCTCGGCCACACCCCCGATCTGTCAGATTTCGCCACCATACTGCCGAACTGGACGAAAGAGGATGCATTGGAAATGGAGGTCTTGGTGACTGAACCCGACCGGATGGAGTTCAACGTCACGCGCTGTCGCTATGCGGAAATGTACCGGGAAATGGGGCTGGGGGACATCGGTCATCTGCTGTCGTGCAATCGCGATGGTGATTTCTGCGTTGGCTACAACCCGCAGATAGAACTAACTCGAACCCAAACCCTCATGAAAGGCGCGAGCCATTGCGATTTCCGATATAAGATGGCGAAATGATAAGGCGTGATGGCGCACCGTTCGTATCGCGCAGAGATGAGCCCGAAGAGAACGCTGGTCTTGGCCCGATCCTTGGTGAGATAGACGAGATCAGCGAGTCAAACTTGTCACGCCTTGTGATGGCGACTTCGCGCGGCGCGACTTGTGATCTGTCACTGAACTTTCCTTCAGCCGCGCCCGGAGTGCGGCTGGCGTTTACTCCGATTGGCGCCGATTGAGCAATGGCCCGACGCGCGGAGCTTCACCTTGCGCAGCAAGGCGGGCGATTGCGATGGTCAGGGTCCGCGCGAAATCGGCTGTGGTCTGGTATTCCAAGGACGAGTGCGGGCGTTCCGTGTTGTTGTCGGCTGCCCGGGCAGCGATTACGATCCGCGCATGGCCCAGGTTCCGTAAAATGGTCTCACCCTTGCGCAGGATCTCGTTTGCCTGCTTCAGCTCGCGGTTCTCCCGCTCGAGCGCCTTCGTTCGGGCCTTCGCCCAGACATCCGACACAAAGATCACCCTCGTCTCCACCTCCGGGCTTGCGACCTCGGCGCCGCCTGACGCACTCGTCCTTCATGGCTGACGCCTGCGATGGACGTCTGCAGCCGCATGGTGACAGGCCTCTAAAGGCACATCCCGCCATAGGCGTCGGGCACCGGTTGATCCCCGCGTGGGCGGGGAACGGAAGCCGTACCAGTCATCCAGCGGGTTGAAATCCGGTTGATCCCCGCGTGGGCGGGGAACGGACCGGGTCGGCGGCACCCTTGGCTTCGATTTGCGGTTGATCCCCGCGTGGGCGGGGAACGGCAGCGCCGCAAAAACACCCGCAACTACGTCACCGGTTGATCCCCGCGTGGGCGGGGAACGGCCGCTTTGCGAACTTGTCTGCCGCAGCGAGCGCGGTTGATCCCCGCGTGGGCGGGGAACGGACCGGATCCGTCTCGCGCAGTATAGCCAGCTGCGGTTGATCCCCGCGTGGGCGGGGAACGGAATGCCGCAACGGGCGTGACGGGCTATATCGACGGTTGATCCCCGCGTGGGCGGGGAACGGTCACCGCTTGTCGTGGTGTCGCTCTCTTGCAGCGGTTGATCCCCGCGTGGGCGGGGAACGGATCTGACTGTTCGAGCCGATCAGGTAACCCTTCGGTTGATCCCCGCGTGGGCGGGGAACGGGATCAGGGCGAATACCTCATGGGTCGGAATTTCGGTTGATCCCCGCGTGGGCGGGGAACGGTCTTCCCGAAGATGATTGGAATCACTGGGTTATTCAATTGTCAAAGAGCGCACCGATTCTTTCAGGTGAAATATTAACCTGAACGCGGCAGGAACTTCACCAGTTTCAAACCGTCGAAATCCTCGGGCATTCGCCGGTTCTGGCCGGCAGTGGCAAAGTCGAAGCCCTGATCGTTGGGGGCGCGCCACACCATAACCGCATCGCCGTCTTCCAGCCCGCCCAGAACCTGATCCCAGATCCGCCCGCGCGTCCGAGCCGAATAATCGCCAACAAACACGCCTGCCCGGATCTCTAGCAGCCAGGCCGCAAGACGCCCGCGCAGGCGCGGCGGTGCGCGGCTAACCACGATGACCATCATCGCCGCCGTCCTCCTCGTCCTCAAACGCCGGACCCAGCATGTCGGGGGCGGGCACGGGCTTGGGCAAGTCACCGGCCGCCAGAACGATCTCGATCTGCGGTATGATTTTCGACAAAAGCCCCGAACGGCGAAACGCATCGCGGCAGGCAAGCCGCACCGCCCGGTCGGGCGCCATGTCAAGCCTGCCCTTCGCCGCCTCTCCCGCGATGCGAAAGGCCTCGGGCACCACTGTTTGCAGCTTCCACAGGTCGGCGATGTCGTAAACGAAACTCAGGGGCTTGCCGGTGTGCAGGAAACCGATGGCCGGGGCATAACCGGCCGCCAGAACGGCCGCCTCGGTCAGCCCGTGCAGGCAGGCGGTTGCGGCCGAAAGGCAGCGGTTCGGGGTATCGCCCGCCTCCCAATCCTTGGGATCGTATTTGCGGCGGCTCCACTTCACCCCGTACTTCCGCGCCAGGAGTGCGTAGCTTTCGCGCACCCGCACACCTTCGATCCCGCGCAGCTGGTCGATGGAGCGCCGCTCCGGTGCGGCCTCGCCAAATCGGATCTGGTACATGCGACGCACGATGCGCAATCGCGCGGCGTCGTTCAAAGCCAAACTTGCCTGCCACAACAGCTTGTCGGATCGCGCCCCGCCCGGCTGACCGGCGGAATAAAGCCGCACGCCGCCTTCGCCAACCCAGGTGATCAATGTGCCCGTCCGCGCGGCAAGCGCCACAGCGGCATGGCTGATCCGCGCGCCGGGCTCCAGCATCAGCCCCGCCAAACCGCCCACCGGAAGCTGGGTCACCGTCCCGTCGGCATTGACCGCGCAAAAGGCGCCGTCGCGCACGTCAAGCCTTGCGCGTTCGACAAAGACCAGCTGTGCGCGGTCCCTGAGCGGGATGGGTCGCGGCGGCGGCAGGCCAGGCATCCCGGTCATTTTACGCCCTCCGGATCAGCATCAGCCCACAGCCGAACCCCTTGGCACGACCGAAGCCTTGCGCCAGCTTTGCAAGAAAGGCCTTGGGGTCGGTTACGGCGATTTCTCCGGTCAGGTCGAGGATACCGAACCGCGGCTCTCCCCTGCGCTTGCCCCTATGGCCCGGCAGGGTCAGAGTCTGGTAGTGTTGCACCTGGGTTCGCAGCGCCTCGAAGCCCGCGCGCGCGCCCTGCCCTGCCATCCATTCTGAAGCCGCCTCCGCCGCCAGATCCAGCCGCCTGGCATTGCGATCCGCCTTGGGCAGGCCGTGCAGCCGGTGCATCACGATATCGACCCGGTTGCGCTTTTCTCCACGCAAGTCGCGCGTGGCATTGGCGCGCAGAAGATAGGACAACCGGTCACCCGGCCGAAGGTCCGGAGCATGTTCGCGAATCTCCGGTGGCTCGAAAAGCGGGCTGGTCTGCGGCGGGCACACAGATTGCACGATAAACGCTCCCTCGCCCTCCGCGCGCCAGAGGAAATCGCGTTCCGCCGTGGGGTCGCCCGCGAAAAGCGACCAGATAAGCCGGTGATGTGCGTCTGCGCGCGCGCCGCCCTGTGCCGGATCCAGAAGCGCATCAAGGGCGGCAACCTGCGGATCGCGCGACAGACGCACACGGGACAAATAGATCATGGCGCCCCCTCGCCCGGGTCTTGCACCATGGCGGCGTTGACCTCGGGATGGGCAACGCTGTAGCGCCCCTTGCCGAAATGCCAGAGCCCACGATCGATGGCACGGTCGTGCCGGGTCTGCTGTCGCGCGGGCGCGTCCAGATCGGTGCCCTCGTCCGCGACGATCTCGATCATCTGTCGCGCCCCGATCCACGGCGGCAGGCGCAACTGCGTCAAGGCCCGGGCCGGATTGTCTGCCGCCACGATCCGCGGATCGAACGGCGCCGAAAGCGGGCAGGACTTGCGGCCCAGATAGACCTGAAATGCCGGGCGTTGCAGCGCCCGCGCCAGCCCGGGCAGATCGCCGCCCGACACCGCCACCCCGAAAACGCAATCGCATCGGTAGTCGCGACTGGTCAGCGTGGTGTTCAGCTTGTCGCTGCCGGCCGCTTCCCGCAGCGCCTCGGGCCGGGACTGCGGTGCCTTTACAGCGGCCGAGGGCACGGTCTGAACAGTATGATAGTCGCGCAACGGGGCGGAGCGCCCAAAACTGGCGACTGCAATATCCAGCTGCTCCAGATCCGCAAACGGCTGATCGCGCCTGCGTCCAAGCGCGGCACCCAACGTCCCGATCACCGCCGAACGGCCCGGCAGGCTTAGCGTACCGCGCCGGTCGTGCCCGCCGAACTCGCCCATGGCGCCGATGGCGGCGACCAGCTGAAAGATCAGATACTCACGCATCGGCGCACAAACCGCTTGCGGTTTCGGCTGCGAAAGCGGCGATCTCGGCAAGCGTCCCGTGTCCCTTTGGAACATCCATCATGCGGGTCTCAAAAGATATGCCATAGGCCCGGTCGATCTTGTCTGCCATATCGGTCAGGGCGTCGATACTCCCACCCAGATCCGGGGCTACCGCCTTGTGAAACGCGCCCGACAGGTCGCGCGGCTGCGCAGGCCCCCGCTCGACGCGAATGTATCCGGCGCGCGGGTGGTGGGCATGGCTATTCTGCTTGCCCTTTGGCGTGGCCGTCGCCAGCGCCCTGGCCAGCGCGTCGATGCCTTTCGCCGCCAACGCCTTGTCGCCGGCAAGGTTTTCCACCAGCAGATCGACATTCACACAGGCATAAAGATAGTAGATACCCGATCCGAACCCATTCTCGCCGAGGTGGCCCGCGCCGGCGTCCTCGTCGCGGGTCTTCAGATCATCCACCGCCGAAAACCAGTCATCCTGCACCTGCGCGCGATGGGTGGTAAAGGCATGCGCCAGCTGAACTGCGGCCTCGCGGTTATAGGCCGGGCTATCGGCCAGCATCCGTCCGAACATGGCGATATCCACCGCCCCGTCGGCACGCCGCAGCATCGCCTGCTTCAGCTCCTTGTCCTTGGGAAAGTCCTCGCCCGCCACGGCCTTCGCGGCCAAAGCGCGCGCCAGCGCCCATTCATCGGGCGAAACAAAGGCCAGCGTCGTGGCCTTGGTGCTACCCTTCTCCAGCTTGGAAAACACGGTGCCAATCTCGATCGCGATCCTCTTGGCCTCGGCCTCGGTCACTCCCTGTTGCGTCAACTCCTCGGCAAGCACCGTGGCCAGCCGCTGCGTCCGCGTGCCGATATTCCCGGCCAGATCCTGGGCGAAATAGCTGCTGTCCCGCACCGCGCGCTTCAGCGATTGCGACGAGATCCGAAGCCGCGGACTGCCGCCGATCAGCGCCTGTTTCGGCCGCCCCTGATCATCGCGGTTCGGGTTCGACAGTGGATAGGTTGTAAGCAAGTGAAATTGAACAAATGTTGTCATTGGGAAACGTCCTCAGGCTGGTTGTCCCAGGGCGCAACCGCCCGGTAATAATCAAAGCACCAGTTGGTGCGGGTCCGGTCGTTCCAGAAAAGGATCGCCGCTCCCAGATGCGCGACATTGACGGAATGTCGAACCGTCGGCAGGGCTCGCCTGATGGCGGTTTCAACATCTTCGTCCGATGATTGCACCAGCCGCTCGAACCGCAGCGGCGACAACGCGGGCGGATCGCCCACCCCTAACCGGCGCGGCAAACTGGCCTTCGCGTCTTCGCGCACATGCGCCAGAACCCGCGCCAGACGGGCGATCCTGGTACCGTCTCGCAGGCCGAGCGCCTGCGCCAGCTGATGCACCGGCTTGTGGCAGAGCACCGTCACATCGTCGCCCCGCCGAAGCCGCGCCGACAGCGCCTTTTGCTCCCCGGTCTTGCGCGATCCAAGCTCGCGTGTCCACCAGCCAAGGATGATCTGACCCGGTCTTTTGGTCTTCTCATGCTTACTCACGTCATCACCTCTCGCTGCGTCGTTCTTTCCGGTGGCACCACATCCAGACCAGCCCAAAGCGACTTGCCCTGCTTGCTGCGCCCATACACCAGCGCCATCAGTGTTGTGCGCTCTTCCACAATTTTCAGAACGCCCGTCGCCTTTTTCTTCTTGTCTTCAATGTTGGGGAACTTTTTCCAGTACAGCCCCGGCAGTGCCAACGCGTCGAACTGCGCCAGCGCCTGACGGCCAAGCGCCCCAAGAAACTTCTGCGAAATATCCGCCGCATCGAAATCAGGCGCGGACAGCACCGCCAACGCATCCAGAAAATCGCCTTCGGTCGCGCTCCAGAACTGTTCATATTCCGCGTCGCGGGCCGACCCTTCGGCTACAAGCGCCGTCAACGCCCGGCGCAGTGCCGATGCCACCGTCTCGGCCGCGCCGATCATGCTCTCGGCCTGCCTTTGCGCCGCCGCGTCGAACGTCAGAAGCGGCAGTTCCTCCCACAGGAAATCCTTGGGCTTCATGTTGTCCATCGCCCAGCCAGCGGCGATCATCCGCTTCGCCTGACGCCCATAGCGTTCATAAAACCCCTCGATACAGGCTGCCCGCAAACGAAGCCCGCTTTCCTGTTTCGGATCGCTCAGCAAGATGCCGATCCAGTTGCGCCAGGGCAGCCGCCCCGTGGCCGGGTGGCGCGGCAAAAGCTCGGCCCCTTCCTTCGGCCTGTAGTAGGGCGACAAAGGGTGCCGCCAAAGCCCGTAATTCGTTCCGTAGGGTCGCTGAACCACGCCGGTGACCCTGTCCGGCTCTGCCACAAGCCGAAGCCGGCGCGGCATTCCAAAGAACGCCTCGACCGGATGCGCCTGACCTGCTCCAACGCTTTGGTCCGCCTCGGAAGTCCGGGTGGGTCGCATCCAGGGCAGATCACCTGGGTTTGCGGGGCGGCCGCAGGGCACATTCGCCCAGACCAGATCCCACAGCCCCGTTCCCGGGTCGGCCAGCGTCACCAGCGGCCCTCCTCCCCGCATCGAGGTGCGGTTCCCCGCCCCGCCAGAGGGCGCGAACTGCTGAAAGGCATATAGCGCCATCGCCGCCAGCGGCAGGTCGAGTGCCGCGTAGCGATCGCGATGCACCATCAGATCGGCATTGTTCTTCGCCGTGTTGCCACCTGCGGAATCGATGAACAGCAGATCCGGCCCCGATGGCGCGCCGGGCAGATCCTCAAGGTCCTGCAAGAACTTCGGCCCGTCGCCCAGCAACGAGAATGCCGACGCGTATTCCGCCAGCCTCTCCTGCAATCGCACCGGATCGGACCTGCCCCCTTCCCACGAAAAGTCATCTTCAGGCGGCGTCGCCATGAACACCATCCCGATCAGCAGCTCATAACACGCAAGGTTCAGATCGGCTCGCGGCCAGTCGGGTGCAGCAATTTCAGGATCGGTCATCTGATGCGGCGCGATGGTGCGGCGCGACCCGTCCTTCAAACGGACAGGGATCCAAGAATCAGAGATCAGGTTGAGCGGCATGTAATTCTCAAAAAAATGGGATCAGGGCGAAAAATCGTGCCCGCAGTTGCCCCTCCAGCAATACTGAAACGGCAGTGAAAGGCTAGGAAGGCATCTTGATCATCTTGGCAACCTCCGCCTCACTGCGCGGCTGCGTCAACAGCCGGATTAGAGAAGTAGCGAAGGGGTGAGAGGAGATTCCCGCCCTTTCTTCGTTAGTATCGGGTCACAGGTAATGACCTGTCAACAGAAAATAATCCCCTTTCATACTAACCCCAATTACAGACTTATTATCCCCTTATCCCCGCATGGGCGGGGAGCTTACTCTGACTCCCATCACAGACGGGCCATCCCGAACAGTCAGGAACTGCCAAAAACTAAACCTCTTTCCCGGTCGTAAGACAAGCCCTCACAAATGGCGCCAGCCTCGCCAAGCGGGCAAACGACAAGGCGGGTTTGCATCCAGTCGGGCCAGCCTTCTTTTACCGCACTGACCTCCGGGGTCATCTGATCCGGCAGGGGTAGCCGGTCCAGCTTGTAGGCCGCCGCGCTGACCTCGGCGTATTGACGGGTCTCGGCCGACCAGACCTCGCCTTCGAGCGGCAGCAGCCCCTTGTCCGTAATCCTCGCCAAGACCAGGGCCCGCTGCTCGCGTCCCAGCCGGGTCGGAAAATCGGCCTCATCGGAAAAGCCTTTGATCCGGCGATATGGGCTGGCAAGATCGATCAGATTCTGTTCCGCAAGATCGCTTTGGGCATAACTCTTGCCGACCCGGTCGCGCTCCGCCTGATCCAGCACCTGCGGCAATTCCCCATCTGTCAGCCCCGCCTCGATCAGGTCACGCAGACCGCCGGGCGCGTCGATCGAACCCGCGCTGAAAATGGCACGCGCCGCCCGCCATTGCAGGTCCAGCGGATAGGTGAACGCCCCGCGATCCAGCACTTGGCGCAGCCAGAGGTCATCCGCCACCTGGTCGGGGTCCGGGGACAGCACATGCAGCACCGGCGACGGCCGAGGGCGCGTATTTTGCGGCCGACGGTCCATATGCCGCCATAGCCGCCCTGCCCTTTGCACCAGCGCCGGTATCGGCGCCAGGTCAGAGACCATCACATCAAAATCCAGGTCCAGCGAACTTTCGACGACCTGCGTTGCCACCAGCACCCGCCCCGGCCTGTCGCCCCGCCCCTTGCCAAACGTCGCCAGCGCCTGCGCCTCGTGGCGCATTCGATCCGCCAGAGCGAACCGCGCATGCAGCAGGTCCGCTTCGATGCCTCGCTCGCGCAAGGCAGTGGCCGCCTGGATCGCGTCGTCGACCGCATTGCGCACCCAAAGCGCCGCCGCCCCATCGGTCACGGCCCGATCCAGCAGGTCGAGAACGGATGCCACGTCCGGCACGCGCTTGACCGCAACCGGACCGCGCCTGCTTACCGTTGTCAGGCCGGTAACCTGCGAATGCCCCGCGATGCTCAGCGCCGGATAGGCGCGGCTCGTGGGCGGCGAAACGCCAAACGCCTCGCAGAGCATCTCCCGGAATGCCACCGGCAGGGTTGCCGTCATCAGGATCGCCGAACCGCCCATTCGCCGATGCAGCCGCAGAAGCTGGCACAGCTGCCCTGCCATATAAGGATCGCCCATTTCATGAACCTCATCCACGATCAGGATCTTCTGGCTCAACGCATAATGGCGCAGCATCGCGTGGCGTACGGGCAAGCCGGACAACAGCGCCTGGTCGATCGTCCCCACGCCGACATTGGCCAAAAGCGCCCGCCGTCGATCATCCGCAAGCCATGTGGTGCACGAGGGCAGCACCGGATCGGGTTCTGTCCGGATCACCTCGCGAAACCGGTGCGACAGCGTCGCCCGCCCATGCGCCAGCGCAACACTTGGCGGCGCGTCAAAAAGGCCGCCGACCAGATCGGCGACCCGGTCGAACATCGCATTGGCCGTGGCCATCGTCGGCAGGGCAAAGTAAAGCCCCTGGCCCTTGCCCGCCCGCATCATCCGCTGCGCAAGGATCAGCGCCGCCTCGGTCTTGCCAGAGCCGGTCTCGTCTTCGATCAGCGCAAGGATCGGGTGGTCGGGCAGGTCCACATCGCAGACGGACCGCTGCATGGGCCGCAAACTCCACGTCTGCGGGATGATCGAACACGACGACACTTGCGGAATATCGAGCCCCGCGCGCCGCACCGCTTGCGCCGCCTTGTCGCGCGCCAGATCAAGATAGGCCCGGGCATCCGGCCCGGCAGCGACCGGCGGAAAGAATGCCGGGTTCGATCCAATCCAGTCGGCCGTCGCGATCAACCCCGGCAACCACCAGCTTTGCGCCACGATTTCTTGCAAGGGCATTTCGAAACGTGCCTCGGGCCACAGTGCAATGAACTGGCGCAGACAGTCCCGCGCATCACCCGGCGCGCCTGGACCCGCCGCCACCCGCATCCTGTAGAAATCCTCTTTCTTCGGCGGGCATCCATGGTGACCGGCAATCGCCGCATAAAGCGCTTTTCGGGCATGGGAATTCACGGCAAGCGTGGCAAGATCGTCATCAAAATCTTGCAACCAAAGCTCGGTTACCTCCCAATGCCGGCCCTCCGTCTGCGGCTTTCCGTCGCGCAGCATGTCCCGGAAGCTGTCGCTAATCTTGCCCAGATCGTGCAAAGCTGCGGCCAGTGAATAAAAAGCCTTGCGCCCGGCAGGAATGTCGAGCCGCGCAACAAGGCACTCCGCGACCGCCCCGACGTCAATCATGTGATAAAGTGCAGGATGTTCGGTTCCGTCCTCGGGTGCGGACTTACCTGGCCAATCCAAAAGTGCCATCAGTCACTCCGGGCTCATCTGTCCGGGCCTGCCGGTGCGGCAGGCGGTTGACGGCGGAAGAGTTCCAATCCACGCGCGAGCTTCCCCCGGCGGCCATTAAGTTGCAGACCGGTTTTCTGGCGGATCAGGGCAATCTCCGCCTCGGTGAAGAAAGGATCCGACCCAGGGCTGTGTGGCCAGCGGTTGCCGTTCATTCCCAGAACAAGAAACTGGCGAACGGGCCGCCGCGGAAGCGCAAGTGATACCCCCTTCACAAGCCGTTGATGCCCAGTGACGTTAACCTGAGGAAACACCGCTTCAAAAGCGTGCACCATACGCTGTGCTGTTCGGTGTTCACAGCCGAATTCGTCTGTCACGTCCTGCAATCGGATTCGGTCATACCGCGAGGTCGCCATGTCAGCGACGCGCAACAGATTGGCAGCTTTTGAGAAGGTCATTCAGACAAACTCATTCCCGGATTGCGCTGACTATGCCAGAGCAGCATGACAATTTTTGTCATGCTGGCACATTCAACGTATCTAGCAAACCTGGAGGATCAACCTTCAGTTGTCGAGAGACCACATTCGATACCGTCCGTGACCAGTCACTTCTCGGATGAGCCCGTGTGCCTCCACCCACGCCAGATTGCGCTGAACGGCGGCGCGACTGGCGTTTGAGAGGCTTTGGCCATTGGTGCCGACACCAAGGCCAATCGGTGAAGATACTTCGCAAAGCAACCGGCGTGCGGCCCGACAAATGCGCCATGACGTTCTCTGTCCGCCCAGCCCATGCCTCAATACTGTCCAAGTGACGCATTGCGGCCAGTGCGCCTAGCGGCAATAGGGGCCGGAACGGTGATCTGCCGTATCCAGGTGGAAATGATCTTTGTGGAAATGGTCTGATTCGGGGCCCAGAACCGTACCAAAGGGGCCGCAGGCCGATTTGTGCATCCGTGTCAGAAGCGCGCCTTCCGCGCCCTTGCCCCAGCCGCTTTGCACATTGAGCGTCGCCCCGTTGGCCAGCGTGATGGCAGAGATATCCACGGCCTTGCCCCGGCCGTGTTCCGAAACCTTCGCGCCTGGCTGATTGTTGCGGGTGCGGCAGGCATAGCCCGATGCCACCTCAAGCTTGGCGACACCGCCGCCCAGCCGTTTGACATGCGGCTTCACGCCCTTCTTCACCCAGCTCTTCAGCGCCTTGGCGGTTTCGCAATCCATGGTCGCCGGCCGGTTCAGCATCACCCCGTCGACCGACGTGATCCGCACCGGGCGATCGATGCCGCAGCCCGCCAGCCGCCCCTCGATCGGCGCCAGTCGCACGCCGATGATTCCCCGGTCGCCACACACCGCACCCGCGCTGGAGGTGGCGACAGGCGCGGCGGGTGCGCGCACCGCGGCCGCGGCGGGTCTGACCAACCCGGACGGGCGCAGCCGGGGCCACAGGGAGCGCATGCCGGCAAGGGAGGCGCTGGCGGCGCCGGACATCCGAACCGGCGCGCTTCGGGCAGCGGTTCGGGCGGCAGGGCGCAGGCGAGGACGCACCGCATCGACGGGCGGGGCGAACACCGGCAACAGGCGCGGCATCAGAACCGGGCGCGGGCGCGGCAGGGGCGAATGGTCGGGCGCCGCGGGCGCGGCCTCGCCCGCCAGCAGGGCGAGCAGCATGGCGACAAGGGCGGCGCCGCGCCTCATGATCCCGTCTTGGCGCGCCCGAAATTCGGCGCGTCCGTATCCTGCCCCGCTTCGATGATGCCGCGACGGATCGCGCGGGTGCGGGTGAAGTAATCGAACAGATGGTCGCCATCCCCGGTGCGGATCGCCCGTTGCAGCGCGAACAGCTCTTCGGTGAACCGGCCGAGGATTTCCAGCGTCGCGTCCTTGTTGTTCAGAAACACGTCGCGCCACATCGTCGGGTCGGAGGCCGCGATGCGGGTGAAATCCCGAAACCCGGCGGCGGAATACTTGATGACCTCGCTGTCGGTCACCCTGCGCAGGTCATCGGCCACGCCGACCATCGTGTAGGCGATCAGATGCGGCGCGTGGCTGGTGACGGCCAGCACCAGATCATGGTGGTCGGGGTCCATCTCATCGACATGGGCGCCCATCGCCTCCCAGAGGCGGCGCAGCCGGGCAATCGCCTGCGGATCCGTGCCTTCGGCCGGCACCAGCAGGCACCACCGGTTGTCGAACAGTTCGGCAAAGCCCGAGCGCGGGCCGGAATGCTCGGTCCCGGCCAGCGGGTGGCCGGGGATGAAATGCACGCCCTCTGGGATATGCGGCGCCACCGCCTCGATCACCGCGCGCTTGACCGAACCGGCATCGGTGACGGTCGCGCCCGGTTTCAGATGCGGCCCGATCTCTTCGGCGACAGCGCCCATCACGCCCACCGGCACGGCCAGCACCACCAGATCGGCGTCTTTCACAGCCTCGGCGGCGGTTTCCACCACCCGGTCGCACAGCCCGATCTCTTGCGCCACCTGCCGTGTCTGGGCCGAACGGGCGGTGCCCACGATCTCTTTCGCCAGGCCACCGCGGCGCATGGCGTGGGCCATCGATCCCGCGATCAGTCCAAGGCCGATCAGGGCGACACGGTCGTAGATCACGCTCATCAGGCCTGGCCCTTGAACGCCCGGACGGCATGGGCCACCCGGCGGCACGATGCCTCGTCGCCCACCGTGATCCGCAGACAGTGCGGCAGCTTGTAGCCGTTGACGCGGCGCACGATGATGCCCTGCGATTTCAGCCATCCATCGCAGGCTTCGGCCTCTGCCGGCGAGGCGAAGCGCGCCAGAATGAAATTCGCGGTCGATGTGTCGGACGGCACCCCGGCCTCGGCCAGCGCTTCGGCCAGCCAGGCCCGCAGACGGGCGTTATCGGCCCGGCAGCGTTCGGTATAGTCAACATCGCGCACAGCGGCCTCGGCGGTTTCAAGCTGTGTCTGGCTCAGGTTGAACGGCCCGCGCACACGGTTCAGCACATCGATGATCTCTGCCGGGCCATATCCCCAGCCGATGCGCAGCCCGCCCAGCCCGTAGATCTTGGAAAACGTGCGCGTCATCACCACGTTGTCCCGCGCCTCGACCAGCGCCGCGCCGCCGTCATAGCCTTCGACGAACTCGGCATAGGCGCCATCGAGCACCAGGATCGCCTGCGGCGGCAGCCCGTCGGCCAGGCGCGCGACCTCGTTCCCGCCGACCATCGTGCCGGTGGGATTGGCCGGGTTGGCGATGAACACCAGCCTGGTACGCTCGTTGCAGGCGTCGAGGATGGCATCCACATCCACCACACGCTCTCGCTCGGGCACTTCCACGGGGGTGGCGCCGGCGGCAAGGGTAGAGATGCGGTACATCGAAAACCCGTGTTCGGTGTGGATCACCTCGTCCCCCGGGCCGGCATAGGCCTGGCACAGGAAGGTGATGATCTCGTCCGACCCGACGCCACAGATCACGCGGCCCGGATCAACCCCGTGCACGTCGCCGATGGCCTGGCGCAGCTTGGCGTGATCGGTCGGCGGATAGCGGTGCAGCTGATGGGCCGTCCGCGCGAAGGCCTCCTTCGCCTTGTCGGACGGGCCGAACGGGTTCTCGTTCGAGGAAAGCTTGACGACCTCCGCCACGCCGTCCAGATGGGATTGCCCGCCCTGATAAGGCGCAATCTCCAATATTCCGGGCTGGGGGCGTATCTGTGACATGGTTCTCTCCTGCTAGCCCGATTTCTAGCCCCGCTGCGGGGGCATGGCCAGACGGAAACACAACCGTGCGGCGCGGATGGTCAGTATTTCTTGCCGCTGCGCGCCGTCATCCAGTCCATCGCGGCCATCAGCACGCCCGAGATCACGAAGGTCAGATGGATGACGACCAGCCATTTCAGCTCGGTCGCGCCGAAGGCTGCATCGGCATCCGCCTGCCCGATCTCCATGAAGCGTTTCAGCAGATGAATGGCAGAAATCGCCACGATCGAGGCGATGAGCTTCATCTTCAGCCCCGAGAAATCGACCGTGCCCATCCAGCTTGGCCGGTCGCCGCCATCGTCGATATCAAGCTTGGAGACGAAGTTTTCATAGCCCGAGAACAGCACGATCACCAGAAGGTTCGCCGCCAGCGTCAGGTCGATCAGCGTCAGGATGGCAAGGATCGCCTTGTCGCTGCTCATCACCAGAACCTGCGGCGCGTAATAGGCCAGTTCCCGCAGGAACACGACCATCAGCATGGCCAGCGAGACCACCAGCCCCAGATACATCGGCGCCATCAGCCAGCGCGAGGCGAAAAGCCCCTGTTCGAATTTGCGTTCGATAACGGATTTGTCGGCCATGTCGCTGCCCCCTGTTCGCCTGATACGCGCGGATAGGGCATCGGCGGGCGTGGCGCAATGCGGCAATGCGGCAATCGCATGACCTGAATCAACGCGCAGCCGCGACAATCGGCTAGGACTTGGACAGGCGAACAGGCTGGCGGCCCCCGTGGCAAGGCCCCGGCGCGGCAGGGAAAAGGGCCCGGATGAGCGAGATTTTCATATGGCTGAACGATCAGCTTCTGCGCATGCAGTGGCTCTCGGATCTCGTGACGCTGCTGGTGCGCGATGGCTTCGGCCTGGATGTGACGGGGCGCATCGGCGGCAGCGTTCACTTCTTCATCTATGACGTCATCAAGATCTTCATCCTGCTGTCGGTGCTGATCTTCACCATCTCCTATGTCCAGAGCTATTTCCCGCCAGAGCGGACCCGGCGGATTCTGGGGCGGCACACCGGGCTGGGGGCCAATATCCTGGCTGCGCTGCTGGGCACGATCACGCCGTTTTGCTCCTGCTCGTCGATCCCGCTTTTCATCGGCTTCACCAGCGCCGGGCTGCCGCTCGGGGTGACCTTCTCTTTCCTGATCTCCTCGCCGCTGGTCGATCTGGCCTCTGTCATTCTGCTGGCCAGCATCTTCAGTTGGTGGATCTCGCTCGCCTATGTGCTGGTCGGGCTGGTTCTGGCAGTGATCGGCGGCACGCTGATCAGCCGGCTGAACATGGAAGATCAGGTGGAAGCCTTCGCCTATAACAGCCCCGTGATCGACCACGGCAACGAGACGCTCAGCCGGGGCGAGCGGCTGTCCTTCGCCCGCGAGCAGGTGGCCGAAATCGCCGGCCGCGTCTGGCTTTATGTGCTGATCGGGGTGGGTATCGGCGCGGCGATCCACAACTGGATCCCCGAACATCTGATCTCTGCCCTGCTCGGGCAGGATCAGTGGTGGTCGGTGCTGGTGGCGACGCTGGCGGGGATTCCGATGTATGCCGACATCTTCGGCACGTTGCCGATCGCCGAGGCGCTGGTGGCCAAGGGCGTCGGGCTGGGCACGGCGCTGGCCTTCATGATGTCGGTCACGGCGCTGTCGCTGCCGTCGATGATCATGCTGAAACGGGTCGTGAAACTGCCGCTGCTGATCGTGTTCATCACAATCGTGACCGTGGGAATCATCGTGATCGGCTATACGTTCAACAGCGCCCAGCATCTTTTCATCTGAAACGGAGACAAGGAATGATCATCAAAATTCTGGGAACCGGCTGCAAGAAATGCACGGCACTGGGCGAGAACGCGAAAGCGGCGGCAGAGGCTGCGGGGCTTTCGCCCGAGATCGTGAAGGTTACCGATCAGGCGGCCATCGCCGGATATGGCGTGATGTCCACCCCGGCGCTGGTCATCGACGAAAAGGTGGTTTCCACCGGCAAAGTGCTGAACCCGGCGCAGATCGGCGCACTGCTGACCGCCGGTTAAGACACCGGCACCGCGCAAAAGAAAACCCGCCACTGGGGCGGGTTCTCCAAATTCTCTGCAGGGGTCGGCGAAGATCAGTTCTTCGCGTAGAATTCCACGACCAGGTTCGGCTCCATCATCACCGGATAGGGCACGTCGCCGAGTGACGGGGTGCGGGTGAAGGTGGCGGTCAGCTTGGAATGGTCGACCTCCAGGTAATCCGGCACGTCACGCTCGGGCAGCTGGATCGCTTCCAGAACCAGCGCCATCTGCTTGGAACGCTCACGCACTTCGATCACGTCGCCCTCTTTCACACGGTAGGAGGGGATGTTCACGCGCTGGCCGTTCACGGTCACGTGGCCGTGGTTCACGAACTGGCGGGCGGCAAAGACGGTCGGCACGAACTTGGCGCGGTAGACAACGGCGTCCAGGCGGCGCTCGAGCAGACCGATGAGGTTTTCACCGGTGTCACCTTTGACACGCTCGGCTTCACCATAGATGCGGCGGAACTGCTTTTCGGTCAGGTCGCCGTAATAGCCCTTGAGCTTTTGCTTGGCGCGCAGCTGGATGCCGAAGTCCGACAGCTTGCCCTTGCGACGCTGGCCGTGCTGGCCGGGGCCGTATTCGCGACGGTTGACCGGGGATTTCGGACGACCCCAGATGTTTTCGCCCATCCGGCGATCGAGTTTGTACTTGGCAGACGTGCGTTTGGTCACGGCTGATCTCCTTCGTTAGAGCGGCGCCCGGAGGCGCCCGTGAAGGGCGTTGTCCTTTCCCTGACGGGAGACAGGCATCCCCTTGCGGGGGCCACCAACACCAATGAATAGACCGGCCTTGGCGGCCGGGAATGGGGGCTTATACAGCCCGTCCGCGCAGAGTCAATGCCGCAGCCCGCCCTCATGCTGCAAAATCGCCGCCTCCGAATTGGAAAGGTTCCGGCGGGCGAATGCGCCATAGCTGTGCGGATCATGCTTCAGCGCGGGCAACAGCCCCAGAAGCCGCGCGCGCTGATCGGGGTTGACCGCATCAAGCGAGGTATTGGCGGGGTGAAAGCTCTCGGTCTCTACCCCGTTGGCCCAGACGATCTGATGCCGTTCCAGCATCAGATGAATATAGGTGACCTCGCGCAGCGTGTGGTCGATGGTGATCGTCCTGTCGTTCAGCAGATCTTCGGCGGCCACCAGAACCTCGGGCGTCTGGAACAGAACCTCGGCGGCACGGCCCTTGATCAGCAGGCGGTGCTGTGGCGATACGATCAGATCGCCCCCGGGCCTGTCCTCTCCCAGCGCGCCGTGCCGGATACGCACCGGGCGCAGATGCGGCATCGCGTAAAGCCGCGCGCCCGACATCCTGCGCCGGCCCGTCCACAGGATTTCCCGCGCGCCGTCGTCTTTCGTGTGAAGCAGGTCGCCCGGATGCAGATCCTGCACCGGGCGCGGGCCTTCGGGCGTGTCGATCAGCGTGCCTTCGGCGAAACAGATCACACCCTGGGATTTGTCCAGATGCTGGGTAGGCTGCGACGTCTCCGCGATCTGGCGCACGATCCACAGATCGGTGTCGGCCGGCGGCAATTCGTTGATGAACATCAGCAGCGGCGCGCGCCCGGCGCCCAGGCTGATTTCGGTGGCGGTAAAGCTGTGCGTGCCATCCGTCACCACAAAGCCGCGATCAAGCAACGGTTCGTCCGACGCATGATGAATGGATCTGGCAGGGTCCAACGCCGTGCCGACAAGGCGGTGCACGGATTTCGCCGCGCGCCTGCGAGAGTCCTCCTCCCCGTCCGCGCCATCCAGAAGAAGAAGGTCCGCCGGCCCATCGAGCCGCGTCGCCGCGCCTGTTCTGCGCCATGACGACCCGACCGCCAATGCCCCGACAGGTGCCGCCAGCACCCCGTCAACTTCTGTTTGCGCCCAGGGAATGACGAACGTGCCACGAAAGCCCGTTTTCATACCTGATTGCCTGCCTCAGTATATTATTATTACCCGGCAGGTTAGCACGCATTCTTAAGGTTTGGAAGAGGGTGATTCGGCGGGTCCCTCAGAAACGGTAGCGCAGGTTCAGCGTGCCCAGCGTCTGGCCTTGGGATTGCTCGTCGAATTCCTCGCTCAGCCATGTCAGGCCATAGAAGATGCCGATACGCGCGGCCTCCCAGTGCATGCCGGCCCGCAGCCGCGTGCGGGACGTGCTCATGTCGACGTTTCCGTGGGACGGCAGGTATCGGCTGTCCACCATCAGTGCCGTGTCCGCCCCCAGCACCATCGAGACGCCCTCGTTCCCGCCATAGGTGGCGCCGTAGAGATGCCCCGTCGTGACATCGCGCAGCGTAAGCTCGCCGGCGCCCACATTGCCGATCACGAGGTCGCCGCCGATCCGCAGAAAAGTCTCGACCCCGGCCTGCGCCTCGATGAAGGGGCGCATCCGCGCGCGTTGCGATATATGGAACGGCCGCGCCGCCTGCATCGAGATCGTGGGATAGATCGCGTTGCCGATCTGGTTGTCCGCCGCCGTATCGGGCGAAGGCTCATCGATCCAGTCGTGAATGGTATCCTGAAAGCTCGCGATGCCGGTTTGCGACCCGGTGACCACCAGATCGGCGCCATAGGAAATCTCGGTGCCGCCACGGCCGAAATGCGTGTGCAGCCCGAAGCTCAGCGCGCCGGCATAGCGCCGATCCTGCGGCGAGGGGTTGGTCAGCGACTCCGGCGCGAAGATCTCGGCGCGCAGGCGGTATTCCAGGATCTCGCCCATCGCACTCGGAAGCACGCCATCCCAGCTCCGGCCGGTGACCTTGCTGAAGCTGTAGGAACCCGAGCGCCAGCGGTCTTTGCCGTCGCCCAGGCGGTCATTGCTGAAAATGCTGCCATAGCCGAGGGTCTGCCGCTCTTGCGCCACGCCTGCGTTGAATGGAAAAAGCGCCAGGACGAGCGCCGCCCGGATGACGAATTTCATGCCTTACCTCGAAGTTATGTTCCTGCCTGTGGGCCGACGTAATACCTCTGGTTGCACGCCAAGCCTAGCCCTTGCATGCAACGAAGCAGCGGGTGTCACCTAACCGCACTTCGAATAGCCGCAGCTCATGCAGGTCATGCAGCCCTCGACCATGCGCATGTCATACTGGCCGCAGCTGGGGCAGGCCTTGCCGCGCGGGCGTTCGCCCACCGCCAGCGCCTCGGCCTGCGGATCCGTCTTCAGGCCCATCCCCTCGCCGTCGATGAAACCGATGGCCACCAGATGCCGCTCGATCACGCCGCCGATCGCCGCCAGGATCGAGGGGATGTACTTGCCCTGCATCCACGCGCCGCCGCGCGGATCGAATACCGCTTTCAGCTCTTCCACGACGAAAGACACATCGCCGCCGCGCCGGAACACCGCGCTGATCATCCGGGTCAGCGCCACCGTCCAGGCGAAATGCTCCATGTTCTTGGAGTTGATGAACACCTCGAACGGGCGGCGGTGGCCGTTGATCACCACATCGTTGATGGTGATATAGATCGCGTGTTCACTGTCGGGCCATTTCAGCTTGTAGGTATTGCCCTCCAGCGCCTGCGGCCGGTCCAGCGGTTCGGCCATGTAGATGACATCGCCGTGGGGGATCGCCGGCTCTTGCCCGAGGGCGGCGGCGACTTCGGGTGCGGAATCCTGAGTATTTTCACCGAGAAGAAGAGCAGCGGGCGCCACGTTCAGGGCGGTGGCGATTTTCTGCAACGTATCAGCAGTGGGGGATTTCACCCTCCCCTTGAGGATGTCGTATACGGCTGTTGCATTCGTCCCCGCCTTTTCGGCAACTTTCTTAGCGTTGGTGTTCCGCAACTTCATCGCCGATTCGATACGTTCAGCGATCGTCTCACCTGCCAGTGGCAACTCTTCTGTCGCCACACTCAGCACACTCCCCGTCACGTCATTCGGGCGATAGGTCGTGCAGCCTTTGCAGCCGGTCTCATAGGCTTCGAGATAGACCTCCCGGAACGCGTCGAAGGAGATATCCTCGGGGCAGTTGATGGTCTTGGAGATACTCGAATCCACCCATTTCTGCGCCGCCGCCTGCATCCGCACATGATCCAGCGGCGCCAGCGTCTGGGCGTTCACGAAATAGTCGGGCAACGCCTTGTCGCCGAATTTTTCGCGCCACAGCCGCACGGCATAATCCACCACCTCTTCCTCGGTGCGCGACCCGTCTTTTTGCAGCACCTTGCGGGTATAGGCATAGGCAAACACCGGCTCTATCCCGCTCGAGACATTGCCGGCATAGAGGCTGATCGTGCCGGTGGGCGCGATCGAGGTCAGCAGCGCGTTGCGGATGCCGTGTTCGCGGATCGCCTCGCGCACGTCCGCGTCCATCTGCACCATGTGGCCGGTGGCGAGATATTTCTCGGCGTCGAACAGGGGGAACGCGCCCTTTTCCTTGGCCAGTTGCACCGAGGCCAGATAGGCGGCGCGCGCGATCCGGTGCAGCCAGCGCTCGGTCTGGCGCGCCGCCTCCTCGGACCCGTAGCGCAGGCCGACCATCAGCAGCGCATCGGCCAGCCCCGTCACCCCCAGCCCGATCCGGCGCTTGTTGGCGGCCTCTTCAGCCTGTTGCGGCAGCGGAAAGCGCGAGGCGTCCACCACGTTGTCCATCATCCGCACGGCGGTGGCGACCAG
Organism: Actibacterium sp. EMB200-NS6; assembly: GCF_001305615.1. Taxonomy (GTDB): domain Bacteria; phylum Pseudomonadota; class Alphaproteobacteria; order Rhodobacterales; family Rhodobacteraceae; genus Actibacterium_A; species Actibacterium_A naphthalenivorans. The sequence goes on along the minus strand of NZ_CP010869.1, from coordinate 559,444 downwards.
CGTATCCAGCTCCGCCTCGTCCAGCTCGGCGATCGCGTCGAACGGGTTGCGCACCAGCCGCGCCAGGTTGATCGAGCCCAGAAGGCAGGCGCCGTAGGGCGGCAGGGGCTGTTCGCCGCAGGGGTTGGTGGCGGCGATGGTTTCACAATAGCTCAGGTTGTTCATCTGATTGATGCGGTCGATGAAGATCACACCGGGCTCGGCATAATCATAGGTCGCGCGCATGATCCGGTTCCACAGGTCGCGCGCCTCGACCGTGTGATAGATCTTGTCATCGAACACCAGATCCCAGCTGCCGTCGGCCTTCACGGCCTCCATGAAATCATCCGTCACCAGCACCGACAGGTTGAAATTGCGCAGCCGCGCCGGATCCTGCTTGGCGGTGATGAACTCTTCGATATCGGGGTGGTCGCAGCGCATCGTGGCCATCATCGCGCCCCGGCGCGACCCCGCCGACATGATGGTGCGGCACATCGCGTCCCACACATCCATGAACGACAGCGGCCCGGACGCATCCGCCGCCACGCCCTTCACATCCGCGCCCTTGGGCCGGATCGTGGAGAAATCATAGCCGATGCCGCCGCCCTGCTGCATGGTCAGCGCGGCCTCTTTGAGCATGTCGAAAATGCCGCCCATCGTGTCGGGGATCGTGCCCATCACGAAGCAGTTGAACAGCGTCACCGCCCGCGCCGTGCCGGCCCCCGCCGTGATTCTGCCCGCGGGCAGGAACTTGAAATCCTCCAGCGCGGCAAAGAACGCATCCTCCCACGCGCCGGGCTGCTCTTCGGGCGCGGCCAGGGCGCGGGCGATTCGGCGCCAGCTGTCCTCCACCGTCTGGTCCACGGGGGTGCCATCCGCCTCTTTCAGCCGGTATTTCATATCCCAGATCTGCTCGGCGATGGGGGCGGAAAAGCGCGTCATGTATTGGTCCTTGGCGGAAGGGGTGGGGTTTTCGACAATAGAATTTCGCCGGCATGGGCGCAAGATTTGGTTGCTCCGGACGCGCGAAATACTATCCTAAGCGAATGCCCGAGTCACATCATATCAACCTCGTCAAACTGTGCGTCGGCGCCGAAAAGGTCGAGGATCTGATCGCATGGCAGGCCGAACGCCACGCGCAAACCGGCGCCGCGCCGCGCCATGTCACCCGCATGTGGCCGAAACGCGCCGAAGAGCTGCTTGACGGCGGCTCGCTTTACTGGGTGTTCAAGGGGGCGATTCTGGCCCGCCAGAAGGTGCTGCGGCTGGATGAGGTGCAGGGCGAGGATGGCATCCGGCGCTGCGGCATCGTGCTGGACCCGCAGGTGATCCGGACCGAGGCCGTGCCGCGCCGCCCGTTCCAGGGCTGGCGCTATCTGGCGCCCGGTGACAGCCCCCGCGACCTGCCCGAAGGGCGCGCCCGCGACGATGCGCTGCCGCCCGGGCTGATGGCGGCGCTGGCCGAAATCGGCCTGCGCTAGTCGCCCAGCCCGAGGCGCGCAGACAGTTCGGTGAAGCTGGCGCGCATCTCGTCGCTCCACCCCGCGCGGCGGCTTCGGAACAGCGTGGCCTGGCTTTTGTGCACGCAGCCATCCGACAGCATCTTCAGATGGTTGGCCCGCAGCGTCTCACCTGTCGAGGTGATGTCGGCCACCGCCTCTGCCGTCAGGTTCTTCACCGTGCCCTCGGTCGCGCCCTGGCTGTCGACCAGCTGATAATCCGCCACCCCGGCCTCGCGCAGGAATTCGCGCACCAGCCGGTGATATTTCGTGGCGATGCGCAGCCGGAACCCGTGCGTGGCACGAAACGCCGCCGCCGCCGCATCCAGATCGGCCAGCGTATCGACATCGGCCCAGAACTTCGGCACCGCGATGATCAGATCGGCATGGCCGAATCCCAGCGGTTCCAGCTCGCGGATCTTGGTTTCCCAATCCGCGATCTTCTCGCGCACCAGATCCGATCCGGTGACGCCAAGCTGAACCCGCCCCGCCGCCAGTTCGCGCGGGATCTCGCCCGCCGACAGCAGCACCAGTTCGATCCCGTCGACACCGTCGACCGCACCGGCATATTCGCGCTCCGACCCTGTCCGGCGCAGCGAGATGCCCCGCTCCGCGAACCAGTCGAAGGTCTTTTCCATCAGCCGCCCCTTCGACGGCACGCCCAGTTTCAGCGTCATTGCCCGGCCTCCCTCAGCGCCAGAACCTGCGCCGGGCGGATCACGCCGCCAACCGCGGGAATCGACCGGCCCTGCCCCAGCACCCGCGTCAGCGCGTCATAGCGCCCGCCTGTGGCCACCGGCGGCAGATCGGGCCGCGCCTCGGCGTAGAAGCCGAACACGAAACCGTCGTAATATTCCATCGTGGTACGGCCATAGCTTGCCTCGAAATCCAGCCCGTCCACATCGATGCGCCGCGCGGTCAGCGCGTTCAGCCGCCGCTCCATCCGGGCCACGGCGCTGGTGATATTGGGCAGGTCCACGGCCACGTCGCGCAGGTTTTCCAGCGCATTGGGCGAGGTTTCGCGCAGCGACAGGATGTGGTCGAGGATCTCGACCTCGCCGGCGCCGATCGGCGGGGTCGCGGCATCCTCTTCCAGCGCGGCGATGCGGGTCATCACCTCGGCCCGGCTGCGCAGCCCGATCTCGGGGCCCGCCTGATCCAGAACCGCCTCGGCACCAAATTTCTGAACGTCGTTCAAAAGGCGCACCCGCTCATCGGGCTCGGCCAGGCGCCCGCCGAACCGGTCCAGCAGCGCGCGAAACCGCCGGGGCCGCCACAGGTGGCGCTTCAGCGCGGCCTTGCGGCGATCCGTGGTCGAAAGCCCATCGACCGCAGCCAGCAGAATGCCGATATCCCCCGTCGCGGCGCGCAGCCCGAGCGGCTGCAGAACCTCGGCGAACAGGCCGAACACCTCTGCATCGGCGTGATCCGGATCGGCCCGGTCGAACAGCTCGAACCCCACCTGGAAATACTCGCTGGGCCGGCCAAGCTCATGTTCCTGCTTGCGGAACACCTCGCCCATATAGGTATAGCGCGCCGGTTCCGCGCCGTCGTTCATATGCATCTGCACCACGGGCACGGTGAAATCCGGGCGCAGCATCATCTCACCGCGCAGCGGGTCAGACGTGACATAGGCGCGCGACCGGATATCCTCGCCATAAAGATCCAGAAGCGTGTCGGCCGGTTGCAGGATGTCGGTTTCCACCGGCAACGCGCCGGCGGATTTGAACATCTCGAAAAGCCGCGCGGCCTCGGCGCGGTTTGCCGCCTTGGTATCCATGCTCAGCCCTCGGCCCGGTCTATGATCCGGCGCACCTCGGCGACCAGATCGGCGCGGGCAACCTCGAACTGCGCGGGCTGGGATTTCCATTCCTCGTGGCTGGCGCTTTGCGCGATCTTGGCGCCCAGGAACAGATCCTTGATCTGCACCACGCCGCGCGCCGCCTCGTCGCTGCCCTGGATGACCGCGACGGGCGAATTGCGTTTATCTGCATATTTGAGCTGATTGCCGAAGTTCTTGGGATTGCCCAGATAAACCTCTGCCCGGATACCCGCTGAACGCAGTTCACCAACCATCGACTGATAGTCGGCCATCCGGTCACGGTCCATTACGGTCACGACGACGGGGCCCTGCGGCGCGGCGCCGATCCGGCCCTTGGCGCGCAGCGCGGCCAACAGCCTGTCCACCCCGATCGAAACGCCGGTCGCGGGCACGGCCTGCCCGGTGAACCGCTTGACCAGATCGTCGTAGCGTCCGCCGCCCGCCACGCTGCCGAACTGGCGCGGGCGGCCCTTTTCATCCAGGATTTCGAAGGTCAGTTCGGCCTCGAACACGGGGCCGGTGTAATAGCCAAGGCCGCGCACCACGCTCGGGTCGATCTCGATCCGTTCCGGGCCATAGCCCTGCGCGGCCAGAAGCGCCGCGATCGTCTCCAGCTCGCGCACGCCCTCGGCGCCGATGGCAGAGCCCTCGACCAGTTCTTCAAGCCGCGCGCAGGTCTCTGCGCCGCTGTCGCGCTTCGCGGCCAGAAAGCCCATCACGACCCCGGCCTGCGCGTCACTCAGATTCGCCCCGTCGGTGAAATCTCCGCTTTCGTCCTTGCGGCCCGCGCCCAGCAGCGCGCGCACGCCCGCCTCGCCCAGCCTGTCCAGCTTGTCGATGGCGCGCAGCACGATGCCGCGCTCATGGGCGAACCTGTCGGGGTCGGACGGGTCCAGCACGCCGGCCACCTCCATCACCCCGTTCAGAACCTTGCGGTTGTTGACCCGCACGATGTAATCGCCGCGCGGAATGCCCACCGCCTCGAGCGTGTCCGACAGCATCGCGCAGATCTCGGCATCAGAGGCCACAGAACCGCTGCCCACCGTATCGGCGTCACATTGATAGAACTGGCGGAACCGCCCCGGCCCCGGCTTTTCGTTGCGCCAGACCGGCCCCATCGTATAGCGCCGGTAGGGCGTGGGCAGATCGTTGCGGAACTGCGCCGCCACGCGCGCCAGCGGCGCCGTCATGTCATAGCGCAGCGCCAGCCAGTCGCCGTCCTCCTCCTGCCAGGCGAAGACACCGGCGTTCGGGCGGTCCACGTCGGGCAGGTATTTGCCCAAAGCCTCGAGCGTTTCCACGGCCGACGTTTCCAGCGGATCAAAGCCATAGCGATGATAGACATCGGCAATCGCATCGAGCATCTGCTTGCGCTCGGTCACGTCCGCGCCGAAATAGTCGCGGAAGCCCTTGGGCGTTTCCGCCTTGGGGCGCCGGGGTTTCTTGTCCTTGGCCATCGCTTTTCGTCCCTTCCGTCGGGTTCGCGCGGGGCATAGCGGATGGGGAACGGCGGGGCAAGGCGGGGCGGAAATCGGGCATGTGATTTCCGGGGGAATTCGCTATGAAGCCCCCAGGACAAATTGGCATATCGGAGCCCGCAATGAGCGATGACCGGCTGACACTTCTGGAAGAGCGGATCGCGCATCTGACCGCGGCGGTGGACGATCTGTCAGATGTGGTCGCGGCACAGGCGACCGAGATCGCGCTGCTGACCAACCGGGTGCGCATGCTGATGCAGCGTGAGGCCGAGCGCGAGTTCGATCAGGGCGGCACCGTGCCGCTGGCCGATCAGAAGCCGCCGCACTGGTAGCGCTCAGAACTGAAGCAGCATCCGCCGGACCCCGATGCCGAAGGCCAGAATGCCGACAGCAACCGTCAGCGGCCGTTTGGGCACCCGGCGCGCCAGATGCCCGCCGATCAGCGCGGCGGGCAGCCCCCCGACAACCAGCCCGGCGACCGAACTGCCCACGTCGGACCAATCCGTATTCTCGCCCCACATACCGCCCGCGAATGTCGCGCCAAGCGTCAGGAACACCGCGAAAGACACCATAAGCTCGGCAAAGGCGGAACTGCCGATCGCGTTGCGCGGGTTGACGCCTGCCCCCAGCAGCGCAGAGCTGACGATCGGCCCCCAGCTGCCGCCGATCCCCTCGATCAGGCCGCCCGCCCCGCCGATCAGACCAAGACGCGTGGTGCCCAGAACCCTCGGCGCCGATCCCCGCAGACCGCGCAGAATGATCAGCGTGCCGATCAGCAACAGGTAGCTGGCGATCATCAGGTTCAGCAGATCGCCCTTCAGGTTCGACAGGACCAATGCCCCGACCAGCCCGCCGACGATGCCCGACACCGCCAGCCGCCGCGCCATCGGCCAATCGGTGTTGCGGTTGGCCTGATGCGACAGCGCCGCCACCGTACCGGTCGGGATCTTCGCGGCATTCACCGAGGCCGAAACCAGCGCAGGCGTCACGCCCTGCCCCAAAAGGATGGCCGAGGATATGACACCGAACCCCATGCCAAGCGCCCCATCCGCAAGCTGCGCGACAAAGCCGACGAGAACAAACAGCAGAAACTCTTCCACGACCGCAGGGGCCTTTCACCAGAGACTCACCGCGCCATCAATCTATTGAATCCGGGCAACCGGCAAGAGCGTTGCATCGCAGCGAAGGCCGCGCCAAGGGCTCTGCGGGCTCAGACTTCTTCCACCTGCATCACACCCGGCAGCGACTTGATCGCGCCCTTGATCTGAGGGTTCACCGGATAATCCTCGGGCAGGGCGATTTCCACCTCGCCCGGCAGATCCGGCGCCATCAGGCAGAACTGTACCGGCCCGCGCCCGCGCAGCCCGCTTTCGCCCTTCGCCCTGTCGAGCAGCCCGGCAACGGCGGATACGGCCGAGACCTCATCCACGAAGATCCGAAGCCCCATCGACCCCGCGTCGGCCACCACGCTGTCGATCTGCTGAACCGCCCGCGCCAGCAGCTTGAGCTGCTCGCTTTCCATCGTCGCCTCGACCGTCAGCACTACGTTCGATCCGGTTTCCAGATTGTCGCGCGATGCCTCCAGCACGTCGGAAAACAGCGTGACCTCGTAAAGCCCGGTGGGATCGGAAAGCTGCGCAAAGGCAAAGCGGTTGCCCTTGGCCGATTTGCGTTCCTGCCGCCCGGCCACGGCGCCCGCGATCTTGGCGATCACCGGGCCGGAACGGGCGGCCTGTGTCACCTCGGCCAGGGTCATCACCTTCTTGCGCTTCAGCGGCGCCATGTAATCGTCCAGCGGATGGCCCGACAGGTAAAACCCGATCGCCTTGTGCTCTTCGGCCAGCCGTTCGTTCGGCAGCCAGTCGGCTATCGGCGAAAGGCGTGGCTCGGGCAGATCGTCGCCCGCCTCTCCGAACAGCGACACCTGATTGGATGAACGCTGTTCATGAATGGCGGCGGAATAGTTCACCAGCGCGTCCAGGCTGTCGAACACCCGGCGGCGGTTGGGGTCGAGCTGATCGAAGGCGCCGGCGCGGGCCAGCATTTCCATCGGGCGCTTGCCGATACGCTTGAGATCGACCCGGCGGGCGAAATCATACAACGTCGCAAAGGGTTTGTCGGGCGATGCGGGATTGGCGGGGTCGGCACGCCGCCCCTCTTCGATCAGGCGCATCGCATCGGTGCCGACGTTTTTCAGCGCGCCCAGCCCATAGACCAGCTTGCCGTCCTTCACCCCGAATACCGCGCCCGAGCGGTTGACGCAGGGCGGGATGATCTCGATCTCCAGCCCCCGGCGCACCTCTTCGGCATAGGTGTTCAGCTTGTCCGTCAGGTGGATATCGCAGTTCATGACGGCGGCCATGAACTCGACCGGATAGTTCGCCTTCAGATACCCGGTCTGATAGCTGACCACCGCATAGGCGGCGGCGTGGGATTTGTTGAAGCCGTAGTTGGCGAATTTCTCCAGCAGGTCGAAGACTTCCGTCGCCTTTTTCTGATCGACCCCGTTCTTCTTGGCGCCTTCCACGAACTTCGGGCGCTCGGCATCCATCGCCTCCTTGATCTTCTTGCCCATGGCGCGGCGCAGAAGATCGGCGCCGCCCAGGCTGTAGCCCGCCATGACCTGCGCGATCTGCATCACCTGTTCCTGATAGACGATGATGCCCTGCGTCTCTTCCAGAATATCGTCGATCAGGGGGTGGATCGATTCCAGATCCTTCTGGCCGTTCTTCACCTGGCAATAGGTCGGGATATTTTCCATCGGGCCGGGGCGGTAAAGCGCCACGAGCGCCACGATATCCTCGATGCAGGTCGGCTTCATCTGGCGCAGCGCGTCCATCATGCCCGAGCTTTCCACCTGGAACACGGCAACCGTTCTGGCGCTGGCATAGAGGCGGTAGGTGGGCTCGTCGTCGAGCGGGATCAGGCCGATGTCAAACTCGATCCCCCGCTGCTTCAGCAGATCCAGCGCGCCCTGGATCACCGTCAGGGTCTTCAGCCCGAGAAAGTCGAATTTCACAAGGCCCGCCTGCTCGACCCATTTCATGTTGAACTGGGTCGCGGGCATGTCGGAGCGTGGATCCTGATAGAGCGGCACCAGCTCGTCCAGCGGGCGGTCGCCGATCACCACGCCGGCGGCGTGGGTCGAGGCGTTGCGGAGCAGCCCCTCGACCTGCTGGCCGTAGGTCAGCAGGCGCTCGACCACCTCTTCGTTGCGCGCCTCTTCGCGCAGGCGCGGCTCGTCGACCAGCGCCTGGGCGATGGAAACGGGCTTCACCCCCTCGACCGGGATCAGCTTCGACAGCCGGTCGACCTGGCCATAGGGCATCTGCAGCACCCGGCCCACATCGCGCACGGCAGCCTTGGACAAAAGCGCGCCGAAGGTGATGATCTGGCCCACCTTTTCACGGCCGTATTTCTCTTGCACATACTGGATCACCTCTTCGCGGCGATCCATGCAGAAGTCGATATCGAAGTCGGGCATCGAAACCCGCTCGGGGTTCAGGAACCGTTCGAACAGCAGACTGTAGCGCAGCGGGTCCAGATCGGTGATCGTCAGCGCATAGGCCACCAGAGAGCCCGCGCCCGAGCCCCGCCCCGGCCCCACCGGAATATCGTGATCCTTGGCCCATTTGATGAAATCGGCCACGATCAGGAAATAGCCGGGAAAGCCCATGCCCTCGATGATGCCCAGCTCGAATTCCAGCCGCGCCTCGTACTCTTCGACCGAGGCGGCGTGCGGAATCACCGCCAGCCGCGCCTTCAGCCCGGCCTTGGCCTGGCGGCGCAGCTCCTCCACCTCGTCATCGGCGAATTTCGGCAGGATCGGATCGCGCCGCTCGGCCTTCACGGCGCAGCGCCGGGCAATCTCCACGGTATTGGCCAGCGCCTCGGGCAGGTCGGCGAACAGCGCGGCCATCTCTTCGGGTGTCTTGAAATAATGCTGGGCGGTCAGGCGGCGGCGCGGCTGCTGCTGATCGACATAGGCGCCCTCGGCGATGCAGATCAGCGCGTCATGCGCCTCGTACATATCCGCCTTGGGAAAATAGACGTCATTGGTGGCCACCAGCGGCAAATCCATCGCATAGGCCATTTCCACATGGCCGCGCTCGGTCGCCTGTTCGGCCTCGGTCAGCTTGCCGCCCTCGCCGGGGTGGCGCTGCAACTCCACATACAGCCGCTGCGGATAGAGCGCCGCCAGCCGGGCCATCAGCGCCTCGGCCTTCGGGCGTTGCCCTGCCTGCAACAGCTTGCCCACCGGGCCTTCCGGGCCGCCGGTCAGGCAGATCAGACCGCCCGCATAGTGCGCCAGATCCTCAGGCGACACACTGGGAAGCGCGCCGCCCGCATCGAGATAGAGGCAGGAGTTCAGCTTCATCAGGTTCATGTACCCCGCCTCGTTCTGCGCCAGCAGAACCAGCGGCGCGGGCGCGCGCGGCTTTTCGCCAGGGGCGGGCGGGTCATAGGCCAGATCCACCTGGCACCCGATGATCGGCTGAATGCCCGCGCCACTGGCGCCCACGGAAAACTCCAGCGCGGCGAACATGTTGTTGGTGTCGGTCACCGCCACCGCCGGCATCCCGGCGGCCTTGCACATATCGGGCAGTTTCTTCACCCGAACCGCCCCCTCGAGAAGCGAATATTCGGTGTGAAGACGAAGGTGGATGAATCGGGGTGCGCTGCTCATCCCGTGAAACTATCCGGGCACGGCGTCAGGTTCCAGCATCTCGATCCGGTTGCCGAAGGGATCGGCGGTATAAAAACGCCGAAAGCCGGGCAGATCATCGTCCCAGACCACCGGAAACCCCGCCTCGCCCAGCCGCGCGGCCAGCGCCCTGAGCCCATCGACCACCAGCGCCGGGTGGGCCTTTGTCGCGGGGCGGAAATCCGCCTCGACCCCCAGATGCAGCCGCACCGGCCCGGCCTCGAACCACGCGCCACCGCGCGCCGCCAGCACCGGCGGCTTGGCCCGCTCTGCCAGGCCCAGAAGTTCACCATAGAAACTGCGCGCCGCAGGCTCTTCGCCTTTGGGCATGGCAAGCTGAACATGATGAAGCGCTGCAAGTTTCATTCCGGTCCCTCGCCCCAGGTGCGGCCGCTGACATCCCTATCCCATCGCCGGCCGTCGGGCAAAGCCCCGCCATTGGCCACAGCGCCCAATTCTTGATCACCCGGCGCAAAACATGGCAGTCAGGGGGGCCGTGGCCTTGCCAATCCCACGATTTGCCGTTTTGCTGGGCATCCAAAACCCGCGCTCCTGCTTTCTGCCGCATCGGGCGGGGGCGCTTTGGGTCTGACGCAGAGAAAGCGGCGGGTTTCGCGAATGGAAATCGCGTTTCTTCTGAACGGAGAGACCGTGCGCGTGGGCGACCAGCCGCCCACCCGTACCCTGCTTGACTGGTTGCGCGAAACGCGCGGCCTGACCGGCACCAAGGAGGGCTGCAACGAGGGCGATTGCGGCGCCTGTACGGTCATGGTGACGGATGCCGACGGGGCGCGCGCGCTGAATGCCTGCATCCTGTTCCTGCCGCAGCTTCACGGCAAGGCGGTGCGCACCGTCGAAGGCATCGCTGGCCCCGACGGCAGCCTGCATCCGGTGCAGGACGCGATGATCACCCATCACGGCAGCCAATGCGGGTTCTGCACGCCCGGTTTCGTCGTCTCGATGGCCACCGCGCATCTGAATGGCGCGGAGGATTTCGATACGCAACTGGCCGGCAATCTGTGCCGCTGCACCGGCTATGCGCCGATCATCCGCGCCGCCCAGGCGGCGGCGGGGGCGCCCGTGCCCGCCTGGATGCGCGAAGACCTTGCGGCCCTCAAGGCCGACCCGCTTGCCATGCCGGCCGTGTTCATGCCCGAAACATCCGATGATCTGGCGAAATGGTACAAGGCCAACCCCAGCGCCACCCTGATCGGCGGCGCCACCGACGTGGGGCTGTGGGTCACCAAACAACTGCGCGATCTGGCGCCGGTGGCCTTTCTGGGCAATTGCGCCGATCTGAAACAAACCTCGGTCACGCAGACCGACCTGTTCATCGGCGCCGGCGTCACACTCAGCGCATTGGGCGAATTCATCGCCGATCATCACCCCGATTTTGCCGGGCTGATCCGCCGCTATGCCTCGGTCCAGATCCGCAACGCCGCCACGATCGGCGGCAACATCGCCAACGGCTCGCCCATCGGCGACGGCCCGCCCGCGCTGATCGCGCTTGGCGCCATGCTGCACCTGCGCAACGGCGGCAAGCGCCGCTGCATCCCGCTGGAGCGGTTTTTCCTGGACTATGGCAAGCAGGACCGCGTGGCGGGAGAGTTCGTCGAGGCGATCTCGATCCCGCGGCAGCCCGACCGGCTGAAATGCTACAAGCTGTCGAAACGCTTCGATCAGGATATTTCCGCGGTCTGCGGCTGTTTCAACCTGTCGGTCTCGGGCGGCGTCGTGTCTGACGCGCGCATCGCCTTTGGCGGCATGGCGGGCATTCCCAAACGCGCCGCCCATGTCGAGGCGGCGCTGACGGGCCAGCCCTGGACCGAAGACAGTATCGAAGCCGCGTGGGACGCGTGGGAAAAGGATTTTACCCCGCTGGACGATATGCGCGCCTCTGCAGGCTACCGGATGGATGCCGCGCGCGGAATGCTCAGCCGCTATTTCCTGGAAGACATCGGCGCACAAACCCGCGTGCTCGAGGTGCGCCCATGAGCATCTCAAAACCGCTCGCCCATGATGCCGCGCGGCTGCATGTCACCGGACAGGCGCGCTATGTCGACGATATTCCCACCCCCGGCGCGGCGCTTCACCTGGCCTTCGGCATCTCCGCGATCGCGCGCGGCACCGTCACCACGCTCGACCTTGATCCGGTGCGCGCCGCCCCCGGCGTCGTCGCCGTACTGACGGCGCTGGACCTGCCCGGCGCCAATGACGTGTCGCCCTCGGCCCATGACGAACCGCTGCTGTCGGAGGGCGAGGTTTTCTACCTCGGCCAGCCGCTTTTCCTGGTTGTCGCCGAAACCCACCTCGCCGCGCGCAAGGCCGCACGGCTGGCCGAGGTCGGCTATCGCGACGCCACCCCGATCCTGACGATCGACGATGCGCTGGCGGCGGACAGCCGGTTCGAGGATGGCCCGCGCATCTATGCCAAGGGCGACGCGCAGAAAGCCATTGCCGGCGCGCGCCATGTCGTCGAGGGCGAGATGGAGATCGGCGGGCAGGAGCACTTTTATCTGGAAAGCCAGGCCGCGATGGTGGTGCCGCTGGAAGGCGGCGACATGCTGGTTCATTCCTCGACCCAGCACCCGACCGAGATCCAGCACAAGGTGGCCGAGGCGCTGGCCGTACCCATGAACGCCGTTCGCGTCGAGGTGCGGCGGATGGGCGGTGGCTTTGGCGGCAAGGAAAGCCAGGGCAACGCGCTGGCCGTTGCCTGTGCGGTGGCCGCCCGGCTGACGGGGCGACCCTGCAAGATGCGCTATGACCGCGATGACGACATGATCATCACCGGCAAACGCCATGATTTCCGCATCACCTATCGTGCCGGATTCGACGATGAGGGCCGGATCGCCGGGGTGGATTTCGTGCAATACGCCCGCTGCGGCTGGGCCCAGGATCTGTCACTGCCCGTGGCCGACCGGGCGATGCTGCATGCCGACAACGCCTATCACCTGCCCCATGCGAGGATCGAGAGCCACCGGCTCAGAACCCACACCCAGTCGGCCACCGCCTTTCGCGGCTTCGGCGGCCCGCAGGGGGTGGTGGGCATCGAACGGGTGCTGGATCATATCGCCCACGCCCTGGGCAAGGACCCGCTTCAGGTGCGGCGGGCGAATTTCTATCAGAACGGCCAGACGACGCCCTATCACATGGTGGTCGAGGATTTCGTGCTGGACGAGATGATCGAGGAACTGACCGAAACCGCGGAATACCACCAGCGCCGCGCGGCGATCGCCGAATGGAACGCCGCCAACCCGATCCTGAAAAAGGGCCTCGCGCTGACGCCGGTGAAATTCGGCATCTCCTTCACCCTCACCCATCTCAATCAGGCCGGCGCGCTGGTGCATGTGTATCAGGACGGCTCGATCCACATGAACCACGGCGGCACCGAAATGGGTCAGGGCCTGTTCCAGAAGGTGGCGCAGGTGGCGGCGGCATCCTTCGGCGTTGGCATGGACGCGGTGAAGATCACCGCGACCGACACCGCCAAGGTGCCCAACACTTCTGCCACTGCCGCCTCCAGCGGGTCCGACCTGAACGGCATGGCGGTCAAGGCCGCCTGCGACACGATACGCGACAGGATCGCCGCGCATCTGGCCCAGACCCATCAGACCGAACCGCGCCGGGTGCATTTCGAGAACGGCAAGGTCTTCGTCGGTGACGATGAGATGAGCTTCGCCGAGGCCGTGCAATCGGCCTATCTGGCGCGGGTGTCGCTGTCGGCCACGGGCTTCTACAAAACCCCCAAGGTGGAATGGGACCGCATCGCCGGGCGCGGGCGGCCGTTCTTCTACTTCGCCTATGGCGCGGCGGTGACCGAGGTGGCGATCGACACGCTGACCGGCGAAAACCGCATCCTGCGCGCCGATATCCTGCATGACGCGGGCGCCTCGCTGAACCCGGCGCTGGACATCGGCCAGATCGAAGGCGGCTATGTTCAGGGCGCAGGCTGGCTGACCACCGAAGAGCTGGTGTGGAACAGCAAGGGGCGGCTGCTCACCCACGCGCCCTCCACCTACAAGATCCCCGCCTGTTCCGACCGGCCCGATGTGTTCAGGGTCGCGCTGTGGAACAAGGGGCGCAATGCCGAGGAAACGATCTATCGCTCCAAGGCGGTGGGCGAACCCCCGCTGATGCTGGGCATCTCGGCGCTGATGGCCCTGTCAGCCGCGGTCGCCGCCTGCGGCACAGCCTATCCCGACCTCGACGCGCCCGCCACGGCGGAACAGGTTCTCCGCGCGGTACATCGGGTTCGCGCCGCATGAGCCTCGATCGTGAAACCCTGGCCCGTGCGGTGGCCGCACACGGGCGCGTCGCCCGGCTGTTGGTGGCCCGCGCCGAAGGCTCCACCCCGCGCGAGACGGGCGCGGCGATGCTGGTCTGGGCCGACGGCCAGTCCGGCACGATCGGCGGCGGCGCGCTGGAATTCGAAGCGGCGAGATCCGCGCGCGCGCTGCTTGCCGGCGGTGGCGCGCAAAGCCTTTCGCGCATCCCGCTGGGCCCTGCGATGGGGCAATGCTGCGGCGGCGCGGTCACCCTGCTGACAGAGGTGTTCGACGCGCGCGCGCTGGCCGTCCTGCCCGATGCGGTCTTTGCCCGCAACGTGAACGGCCCCGTCCGGCCACCGCTGCCTGTGCAACGCCTGATCCGCGCCGCGCGCAGCACCGGCCAGCCGCCCGCAGCGCAATTCACCGGCGGCTGGATGGTCGAACCGCTGGCCGAGCCCGCCCTGCCGCTCTGGATCTACGGCGCCGGGCATGTCGGGCGCGCGCTGATCGCCACCCTCGCCCCGCTGCCCGACTTCGCCATCACCTGGGTCGACACCGCCGCCACGCGCTTTCCCGACGACATAGCCGAGGGCGTCACCCGGCTGATCGCGGCAAACCCCGCCGAAACGGTGGCCTACGCCCCGCCCGACGCGCATCACCTGATCCTCACCTTTTCCCACGCGCTCGACCTGGAGCTGTGCCACCGCCTCCTGTCCCGCGGGTTCGGCGGCGCGGGGCTGATCGGCTCGGCCACGAAATGGGCCCGCTTTCGCACCCGGCTCGCCCGGCTGGGCCATTCCGAGGCCCAGATTTCCCGCATCCAATGCCCGATCGGACGGCCCGAGCTTGGCAAACACCCGCAGGCCATCGCCGTGGGCGTCGCCGCCGCGCTGCTTGCCCGTGATAAAACGCAACACGCCGCGAAGGACGCGACCGGGTGACGACATTGCTGACAATCGAAGGCCTGACAAAGGCCTACCCCGGCGTCGTGGCCAACAGCGACGTGTCCTTCGCCATCGCCGAGGGCGAGGTTCACGCGCTTCTGGGCGAGAACGGCGCGGGCAAATCGACGCTGGTCAAGATGATCTATGGCCTCGTCAAACCCGACAGCGGGCGCATGATACTGCACGGCCACCCCTATGAACCGGCCGAACCCCGCGCCGCCCGCGCGGCGGGCGTGGCCATGGTGTTCCAGCATTTCTCGCTGTTCGACGCGCTGAACGTGGCCGAAAACATCTCGCTGGGAATGGAAAGCCCGCCGCCCCGACGCCAGCTGGCCGCCCGCATCCGCGAGGTATCGGACGCATATGGCCTGCCGCTCGACCCCGACAGGACGGTGGGCGAGCTTTCGGCCGGCGAACGGCAGAGGGTGGAAATCATCCGCTGCCTTCTGCAGGATCCGAAACTGCTGATCATGGACGAACCGACCTCGGTGCTGACCCCGCAAGAGGTGGAAATCCTGTTCCGCACCCTGCGCAAACTCTCCTCCGAAGGCACAGCGATCCTGTATATTTCGCACAAGCTCGAAGAGATCCGCACGCTGTGCGACAGCGCGACCATCCTGCGCCGCGGCAAAGTCGTCGACAGCTGCAACCCGCGCGAGAAATCGGCGGCTGAACTGGCGGAATTGATGGTCGGCAGCAAACTTCAGACCCCGAGCCGCCCCGGCGCCACCCCCGGAGAGATCGTGCTGGACGTGGCCGGGCTGTCGGTCAGATCGGCCAGCGCCTTCGGCACATCGCTGCGCGATGTCACCTTCACGGTGCGCGCGGGCGAAATCCTGGGCATAGGCGGCGTTGCGGGCAACGGGCAGGATGAATTGCTGGCGGCCCTCTCGGGAGAGGCACAGGCCCGCGCCGGGTCGATCCGGCTGCGCGGCACGCCGATCGGCGCCCTCGGCCCCAACCAGCGCCGCCGCATCGCCATCCTCGCCGCCCCCGAAGAACGGCTGGGTCACGCCGCCGCCCCCGACATGAGCCTGACCGAAAACGCGCTGCTGACAGGCGCCATCCGCGAAGGGCTGACAACGCGCGGCTTCCTGAAATGGCCAGCCGCCCGCGCCTTCGCCGAACGGGTCATCACGGCCTTCGACGTCCGCACCCCCGGCCCCGCCAACGCCGCGCGCTCTTTGTCCGGCGGCAACCTGCAGAAATTCGTGATCGGCCGCGAGGTGCTGCAACGCCCCGAGGTGCTGGTGGTGAACCAACCCACCTGGGGCGTCGACGCCGCGGCCGCGGCCGCCATCCGTCAGGCCCTGCTCGACCTTGCCGAAAACGGCGCGGCGGTCGTCGTGATCAGCCAGGATCTGGACGAGCTCATGGAAATCTCCGACCGCTTCGCCGCCCTGAACGAGGGCCGTCTTTCCCCGCCCCGCCCCGCGCGCGGGCTGACGATGGAAGAGATCGGCCTGATGATGGGCGGCGCCCATGACATGGAGACGCCGCATGTGGACGCCTGACGAGAACTTTCTTGCCTCCGGCGGGGATATTTCCGGAAAGATGAAGCAATGGGCGATCTTTTCATCTTTCTCCAAATATCCCCGCCGGAGGCATGAAATCTCTGCCGCGACAGGAGCCTCACAATGATCCGGCTGGAAAAACGCCCCACACCCTCGCGGTTTTGGACGCTGGCCACGCCGCTGCTTGCGGTTATCCTGACGATGATCGCGGGCGGTTTGCTTTTTGCCTTTCTGGGCAAGGATCCGCTGGAAGCGATCCGCACGATTTTCTGGGATCCGCTGTTTCATCCGCAATTCGCCAGCTATTCCCGGCCGCAGCTTCTGGTCAAGGCCGGGCCGCTGATCCTGATCGCGATCGGGCTTTCGCTGGGGTTTCGGGCCGGCATCTGGAACATCGGTGCCGAGGGGCAGTATATCATCGGCGCGATCTGCGGCGCGGGCGTGGCGCTGGCCTTCTATCCGCTGGAGGCGTGGTACGTCTTCCCGCTGATGGTCATCGCCGGGGCGCTTGGCGGCTGGGCCTGGGCGATGATCCCGGCGCTGCTCAAGACCCGGTTCCGGACAAACGAAATTCTGGTGTCGCTGCTTCTGGTCTATGTGGCCGAAGAGCTGCTGGCCTCGATGGCGCTTGGTCTGATGCGCAACCCCGCGGGCGGCGGCTTTCCCGGCAGCCGCAACCTGCAGCAATATCCCGCCGCCGCAAATGGCGAGCTGATAGCCGGAACCGGGATGCATTGGGGCGTCGCGGCCGCGTTCATCGCGGTGATCCTTGCCTATGTGCTGCTGAACCGGCACATGCTGGGATTTCACATCCGCCTGACCGGGCAGAGCCCGCGCGCCGCGCGCTTTGCCGGTGTCCGCCCGAACGCGCTGATCCTGATCTGCCTGGGCACATCAGGGGCGCTGGCCGGGCTGGCCGGGCTGTTCGAGGTGGCCGGACCGGCGGGCCAGATCAGCATTGATTTCAATCAGGGCTATGGCTTCACCGCGATCATCGTGGCCTTTCTGGGCCGGTTGCACCCGGTCGGCATTCTGCTGGCCGGGCTGCTGATGGGGCTGACCTATATCGGTGGCGATCTGGCGCAGTTCATGCTGGGTCTGCCCGCCGCTGCCATTCAGGCGTTTCAGGGGATGCTTCTGTTCTTTCTGCTGGGGGTGGACGTGCTGACCAACTATCGCATTCGCATCGGCCGGACGGAGGCGGCGTGATGGATCTGTCCACCATCAATCCGCTGGTCCTGATCGCTTCGTTGATGGTTGCGGCCACACCGATCCTGCTGGCCGCTCTGGGCGAGCTGGTGGTCGAGAAGGCCGGCGTCCTGAACCTTGGCGTCGAGGGGATGATGATCACCGGGGCGATCTGCGGCTTCGCCATCGCGGTGGAGACACAGAGCCCCGCCCTGGGCTTTCTGGCGGCGATGGCGGGGGCGGCGCTGCTTTCACTGATCTTCGGGGTTCTGACCCAGATCCTTCTGGCCAATCAGGTCGCCACCGGCCTGGCGCTGACGCTGTTCGGGCTGGGGCTCTCGGCCTTGCTGGGCCAGGGTTACAACGGGTTGAAACCGCCGCCGACGGGCAAGCTGGATCTTGGGCCGCTGGGTGACGTTCCGGTTCTGGGCAAGGTTCTGTTTTCCCATGACATGATCGTCTATGTCTCGCTCGCGCTGGTCGTCGCGGTCTGGGCCATGCTGAGATACACCCGGCTGGGCCTGATCCTGCGCGCGGTCGGTGAAAACCATGATGCCGCCCATGCGCTTGGCTACAAGGTGGTACGCATCCGGCTGGCCGCGATCACCTTTGGCGGGGCCTGTGCCGGGCTGGGCGGGGCCTATCTGAGCCTGGTCCGCGTGCCGCAATGGACCGACGGGATGACAGCCGGCGCCGGCTGGATCGCGCTGGCCATTGTCGTTTTCGCCTCGTGGAAACCGGGCCGCGCGCTGCTGGGGGCCTATCTGTTCGGCGGGGTGACCGTGTTGCAGCTGAACCTGCAGGCCGCAGGGCTGGCGGTGCCGGTGCAGTATTTGTCGATGTCGCCTTATCTGATAACCATCCTCGTGCTGGTCATCATGTCCGCCGACCGGGGCAGGGCCGCGCTGAGCGCGCCGGCCTGTCTGGGTCGCGTGTTCCATGCCTCAAGCTAGGGGCACTGCCGCAAACCCCGGGCCGCCGTGCCCGTTCAACATGGGAGTAAGCTTATGAAATTCGGATCAATCCTCGCGGGGGTCGCGCTGGCCCTCGGGCTGGGCGGCGCCGCGCTGGCGCAGGACAAGGTCAAGGTCGGTTTTGTCTATGTCGGCCCGATCAACGATGGCGGATGGAGCCAGCACCACCACGAATCCGCGCTGAAGATGAAAGAGCATTTCGGCGACAAGATCGACTTCGTGTTCCAGGAAAGCGTGCCCGAAGGCGCGGATGCCGAACGCACCATGACGCAGATGGCGCTTTCGGGGGCCGATCTGATCTTTACCACCTCGTTCGGCTATATGGACCCCACCATCAATGTCGCCGCGAAATTCCCCGATGTGAAATTCGAGCATGCCACCGGCTACAAGACCGCCGATAACGTGTCGGTCTATTCCGCGCGCTTTTACGAAGGCCGCGCCATCACCGGCTTTCTGGCCGGCAAGATGACGAAATCCAACAAGATCGGCTATATCGCCTCCTTCCCCATCCCCGAGGTGATCCGCGGCATCAACTCGACCTATATCCATGCGAAGAAGGCCAACCCCGATGTTCAGCTTTCGGTGATCTGGATCAACACCTGGTTCGATCCGGCGAAAGAGGCCGACGCGACCCAGGCGCTGCTGGATCAGGGCGTCGACGTGGTTCTGGCCCATACCGATTCCACCGCGCCGCTGGCCGTGCTTGAAAAGGCGGGCGGCTATGGCTTTGGCCAGGCGGCCGACATGGCCGAATACGCCCCTGCCCCGCGGATTTCCTCGATCATCGACGAATGGGCACCCTATTACATCGACCGGGTGCAGGCGGTGATCGACGGCACATGGGAAAGCGTGAACACCTGGCACGGCATCAAGGAAGGCATGGTCGGCATCGGCGAGTTCTCGGAAGTGATCCCCGAACAGGTGCGGATCGAGGCGGAGTCGCTGAAAGAGGCGATTTCGGCGGGCGACTATCACCCGTTCACCGGCCCGCTGAAAAAGCAGGACGGCACGGATTGGCTGGCGGAGGGCGAAGTGGCCGACGATGGCACGCTGGCGGGCATGAACTTCTATGTCGAAGGCGTGACGGGCGACATTCCGCAGTAACCGCCACGGCGCGCCCCCCGGAAAGGCTCGCATCTGCGGGCCTTTTTGCGTTCAGGCCCCGATATTCACCAGGCTGCATGAGTTTCTTGATGCGGATCAAGGCCGAAGGGGCGGAAGGCTGGTCTGGCTCCGGCCGATCAGGACAGGAGTTATGACATGAGCTGGACCGAAAAGCGCGACGCAACCAAGAACCAGTTGCGCCGCCTGAACAAATCCATCCCCGATGCCACGCGCGGCTTCGCCACGCTGACCAGGGCGGTGAAGGAAGGCGGCACACTCGGGTTCAAGGAAAAGGAATTCGTCGCTCTGGGCATCGCCATCGCGCTGCGCTGCGAGGCCTGCATCGTGCTGCATACCGAAGCGCTGATCGGGGCCGGGGCCACGCGCGAAGAGGTGGGCGATGTGCTGGCCATGGCGCTGCAGATGGGCGGCGGCCCGGCAATGATGTACGCGGCCAAGGCCATGGAGTGCTTCGACGAGCTGATGGCGGAGAAAGCCGCATGACCGCCGGCGCCACCTGTCACCTATGCGAAAGGCGAAACGGGATGAACGGTCCGATGCAAACCCTTCTTGGCGCGGCCATGCTGGTCTGTGGCGCGACGCTCGCCCTGGCGCAGGGCGTGCCCGGCCTGCATTTCATCGAAAACTGGGATCTGGACGGGGACGGAAAGGTCACCCTCGCCGAAGCGCAGGAACGGCGCGGCGATGTGTTCACGACCTTCGATGCGGATGAGGATGGCGCCCTGTCGGCCGAGGAATACGTGTTCTTCGACGAGGCGCGCGCCAATGACATGGGCGCAGGCCCCGGCAACCGGACGCTGCAGCGCGCCGAAGCTGGCATGGCCCTGAGCTTCAACGACACTGACGGCGACGGCCGCGTCAGCCGCGAAGAGTTTCTGGCCAACACCGCCGGCTGGATCGCTCGGATCGACACCAACCAAGACGGCGTCGTCACCACCGGGGATTTCAGCCCGCGCGGCTGATCCGCCCTTGCGGCCGTCGAAAGCCCCGCGCGCCCGGCGCCGGGGCTTTTCCTTTATCCGTCGGCGCGAATACGCGCGTTGGCGGGATCATAGGGGCTGTCTTCAACGATCTCGGCCGGCCAGAGCCGATCGAACATCCTGACCGACAGCTTCGTGCCCACCTGGGCCAGATCGGGCGACACATAGCCCATGCCGATGCTTTTGCCGAACGCCACCGAATACCCGCCCGAGGTCAGCCGCCCGACGCGGGTATCGCCGCTGTAAAGCGCCTCGCGCCCCCAGGGATCGGCATCCGCCGGGCCGTCGATCAGCAGGGTCACGCATCGGGTGCGGAGGCCCGTTTGCTGCATCGCCGCCTTGCCATGAAACTCCTTGCCCTGATCCACGAACCGGTCCAGACCGGCCTCCAGCGGGGTGGCGTCGCGGCCCAGTTCGGTGCCGAAGGCGCGATAGCTCTTTTCCTGCCGCAGCCAGTTCTGCGCCCGCGCCCCCACCGGTTTCAGCCCCTGCGCCGCGCCCGCCCCCATCAGCAGATCCCACAGGTAGTTCTGCATCTCGATCGGATGGTGCAGCTCCCACCCCAGTTCGCCGGTATAGGCGACGCGGATGGCGCGGACGGGGCACATGCCCAGCTCTATCCCGCGCATCGAAAGCCAGGGGAAGCGCTTGTTCGATAGCACTGTATCGGGCGCCGCATCCCTTACGATCCCGTTCAGAATGTCACGCGATTTCGGCCCGGCCAGGGCAAAAACACCCCATTGCGTGGTGACATCGTGAATGTCGATCCAGCCGAATGCGTCGCGCTTGTCTTCGGCCGCCTTGATCAGGAAATCATGGTCGTAATCCTGCCACGCGCCGGCCGACACGAGGTAGTATTCATCCTGCGCCAGCCGCACGATGGTGTATTCGCTGCGCGTGGTGCCCGCGCCGGTCAGCGCATAGGTCAGGTTGATGCGTCCCACGCGCGGCAGGGTGTTGGTGGTGAACCAGTCCAGAAACGCCGTTGCCCCCGGCCCGCGCACGAGATGCTTGGTAAAGGCGGTGGCGTCGATCAGGCCGGCATCTTCGCGGATCGCCCGCGCCTCTTCCACCGCATGGGGCCACCAGCCGCCGCGGCGAAAGCTGCGCGACGCGTGATCATCGAAGCCTTCGGGCGCGTAGTAATTCGGCCGCTCCCAGCCGTTCACCTGCCCGAACTGCGCGCCCGCGGCCTTTTGCCGGTCGTAGGCGGGCGCGGTGCGCAGGGGGCGGCAGGCCGGGCGCTCTTCGTCGGGATGGTGCAGGATGAAGACATGCTCATACGCCTCTTCGTTCTTGCGCATCGCGTATTCGGTGGTCATCCAGCCGCCGAAACGTCTGGGATCGAGGCTGGCCATGTCGATCGCGGCCTCGCCCTCCACCATCAACTGCGACAGATATTCCCCCGCCCCGCCGGCGGCGGTGATGCCGAAGCTGAACCCCTCGGCCAGCCACATGTTGCGCAGCCCCGGCGCGGGGCCCAACAGCGGGTTGCCGTCGGGGGTGTAGCAGATCGGACCGTTGAAATCATCCTTCAGCCCCACCTCTTCCGAGGAAGGGATACGGTGGATCATCGACAGGTATTCGGCCTCGATCCGGTCCAGATCCAGCGGGAACAGATCGGCGCGGAACGTGTCGGGGCAGCCATATTCGAACCGCGCGGGCGCGCCGCGTTCATAGGGGCCGAGGATCCAGCCGCCGCGCTCTTCGCGCACATACCATTTGGCATCGGCATCGCGCAGAACCGGATGCTCGCCGTGGGTCTTGCGGTATTCCACCAGCGCCGGGTCGGGCTCGGTGACGATGAACTGATGCTCCACCGGGATCGCGGGCAGGGTGAGGCCCAGCAGCCGTGCGGTGCGCTGCGCGTGGTTGCCGGTGGCGGTGACGACATGCTCGGCGGTGATGACCGTCTGTTCGTCAGAGGGCACGAGGTTGCCGCCCTTTTCCACCATCCGGGTGCAGGTCACGCGCCACTCCGACCCGGTCCATTCATACCCGTCCACCTGCCAGCGGCGTTCGATCACCACGCCGCGCTGACGCGCGCCGCGCGCCATCGCCTGTGTCACGTCGGCCGGGTTGATATAGCCGTCGGTGGGGTGAAAGATCGCGCCCTTCAGATCATCGGTGCGCACCAGCGGCCAACGCTCCTTGATCTGCGCCGGCGTCAGCCACTCGAATGGCACGCCGCAGGTTTCCGCCGTGGCGGCGTAGACCATGTATTCGTCCATCCGCG
This sequence comes from Actibacterium sp. EMB200-NS6, assembly GCF_001305615.1. GTDB lineage: Bacteria > Pseudomonadota > Alphaproteobacteria > Rhodobacterales > Rhodobacteraceae > Actibacterium_A > Actibacterium_A naphthalenivorans. The sequence continues at coordinate 536,729 of NZ_CP010869.1, read as the reverse complement.
CATCGCTTTGCGCCATGCGCAGGTTGCCCACCACCGCGAAACCGGGGTTCAGCCCCGTCTCCTCTTCCAGCGTCTTGTAGAACCGGATGGAATAATCGTGGATATGCGTCGTCGCGAAGGACATGTTGAAATAGGGCAGCAGGCCCGCCGCATGCCAGGTTGATCCGCTGGTCAGCTCGTCCCGCTCCAGCAGCATCACGTCGCGCCAGCCCGCGCGGGCCAGGTGATAGGCCACAGACGTGCCGACCGCGCCACCACCGACGACAAGAGCTTTGACATGGGTCTTCATGGGGCGACTCGCTGTTGGATGGCCTCTTGTCCCGTTTATGCCCGATCAGGGCCGCCGCCGAAGGGGGCATCCGACCCAATCGCGGCGAAAACCGACGCGGGCCGGTCAGTTCGCGGCGGGCAGCGCCATCAGCCAGTAGTCGACCTGCCGGGTCTCGCCATCGGAGAAGCGATAGGGCACATAGAGCCGCCCCTGCCGCAAGACCGTGGCCGCGGCCGGATCGGCCACCCCGTGTTCGGCCAGCCAGCGGTCGGCCTGAGCACGGTCCGGGGCGCCCAGCACAAGCACCTGCCCGCCCTGCCCGGAGAGCTGCCAGCTGGGATAGGGGGGCAGATAGCTCCAGCCGGGGCGATGCAGCGCCAGATTGCCCGTATAGTAATGCGGCCCGACGATCACCGGCACCTCGCCCAGTTCCGCCTCGAGCTGCTCTGCCATCACCGCGATGCGCAGCGAGTCGCTGCCCGCCCCGCGCAGGCGCACATCGGCGATCCCCGCCAGCAGCAGCGCCGCCAGCCCCGCGATCCCGATCAGGTAATTGCGGATGCCCCGCCGCCCGGCGTCGCGGAACAGCGCAATGGTCAGCACCGGCCCCGCCAGCATGAACAGCGGCAGCAGCCAGCGCGCCCTTACGAAGGACGCGTTGAAACCGACGATCACGGCACAGACCAGCACCAGCCCGATCGCGGCGGCCCGCAGCAAGGCGCCTTCGCCGTCGCCTCCCCGGCGAAAGCGCAGCCCGCAGGCCAGGCCAATCGCCAGCGCGATCAACAGCGGCGCGGTGCCGGCCAGCGTCTCGGCCAGCACGCGCCCCAGCCCGGCGAGCCAGGGCAAACGGCCCCCGTCCTTGTAGAACTCCCATGTGTCGGAAAAGGTCGGGCCGGGGTGCAGCAGCATCCAGCCATAGGGCAGCGCCACCAGTGCCGCCGCGATCGCCGCCGCCAGCGCCAGCCGCCGGTCGCGCAGCGCGGCGCGGGGGCCGGGCATGCTCAGCCCCGCCGCCACCAGCGCGATGGGCACGAGCCAGTAGTTCACCTTGGCCAGCCCCCCAAGGCCGACCGCCAGCCCGAACAGCACGAAGCCCCGCGTATCGGGCCTTTGCAGCAGCCGCAGAAAGGCCCAGACCGTGACAGAGACCATGAAGACCAGCGCGATCGTGTGCGATCCCGTCCGCTGCGCCCACCAGCTGAGATTGGGCAGCAGGATCAGCGACAGCGCCCCCACCATGGCCAGATGCTGTGGCACGACCCGCCGCAACCCCGCGAACATCGCCGCATAGGTTCCGAAAAGCAGGATGTTCTTCGGTGCGACCAGCGCGAAGGTGTTGGTGCCGAAAACCTGGAACCAAAGCGCCTGCCACCAGTCATAGAGCGGCGTCTGCGACCCGGCGGCCAGATGCCAGGCCCGGTTCAGGATCACCATCTCGGCCTCGTCGGCCTCGAACGCGCCGCCAAGCGCGCAGCGCAGCGCGACCTGTGCCGCGAAATAGCCCGCCAGCGCGATCAGGAACAGCCGCGCCGCGCGGCGGTCTTCGGCAGAAACCGGCTCAGTCATCGCCGCCCGGCCCCGGAGTATCGACCAGATAATAGCGCATTTTCATAGGCTCGCCCGAGGTTGTGAAGATCAGCGTGAAAGCGCCCTGATCCAGGATCTGCGGATCGCCCGGATCATCCCACCCGGCCTCGCGCAGCCCCTGCTCCAGCGTCTCGGGCGTGTTCTCGCGCAGCACGAACAGCACCGGGCCACCGCCGAACTCACGCATGGCGAAGGGCAGATAGGGGGCGATGCGCCAGTCGGGGCGCAGCCGCGCCAGGTTGCCGGCGGTATAGAATTCGGCCACCACGGGCGTGCCGGGCTGCGGCGCAACCCCGGCCAGCACCTCGGGCAGCGGCATGAAATCGACCGCCCGGCGCGCGCGATCCTTGTATCGGTCAAAGCCCAGCCCCGTCAGCACCGCCAGCGCCAGCACGGCAAGGATGGCGGCGAATGCCACGCCGCCGCGCGGACGCATCCGCGCGCCCAGCCAGACCGCCCCGCCGGGCACCGCCAGGAACACCAGCGGCAGCAGCCAGCGCGGCGTGATCCGGCCCACCCCCGCCGCCACGACGCCCACCGCCATCAGCACCAGCACCACGGCACCCGCGCGCAGCAGCAGCGCGGCCACGGGCGGCGGATCCCCGGCCCGTCCGCCCCGGCCCACGGCCCAGACGATGGCGCCCACGATCACGGCCAGAACGCTCAGGATCGCGGCCCCGGCCAGCAACTGGCCCAACCCGTCCAAGGCCTGTTCGGCCAAGCCCGGCGCCGTGCCCATCGCCAGCTTGCCCGAGGATGAAAATGCCAGCCCGGGGTTGCCCAGCATCCAGCCATAGGGGCCGGCCAGCACCAGCCCCGCGATGCCAAGCGACAACAGCAGGCGCGGGCGGAGCACCCGCGCGCGGAACGCCGGCAGCGTCAGCGCCGCCGCAATCAGCCCGATCGGCACCAGCCAGTAGTTATACTTGGCCAGACCGCCCAGCCCGATCGCCAGCCCGAGCGCGCCAAAGGCCGCCCAGCGGCCGGTTTTCAACACCCACAGAAAGGCCGCCAGCGTGATGGCCGAGGTAAAGAGCAGCATGTTGGAATGGGTGGTGGCGCGTTGCGCCTCCCACGCGACATCGGGGATCAGATAGAGCGACAGCGCCCCCGCCGCCGCCACACCGGCCGGCACAAACAGCCGCAGGCCGATGAAAACGAACAGATAGGTCGCCCACAGGAGCAGATTCTTCAACAGCGACAGCGCGAACAGGTCGCGCCCGAACAGTTCGAACAGTGCCCATTGCAGCCAATTGTACAGCGGCAGTTGCGGCCCGTACCCCCAGCGCAGGCCGGGCGTCATGACCATCATCTCGGCCTCGTCCGTCTCCAGCGCCCCGCCCAGCCACAGCCGCAGCACGGTCTGCAGCGCGAAATAGGCGGTGATGGCCGCCACGAACATGGCCCCCTGGCGCGTCGCGGCCCGCGTCACCGCAGACACCACCTAAAGCATGCTCGGCACGACAAGATCGGGCGGACGGTGGCCGTCGGCGAAGGTCTTGATGTTGATGATCACCTTCTCGCCCATCTCGTTGCGCCCCTCGACCGTGGCCGAGCCCATATGGGGCAGCAGCACCACATTGGGCAACTCGCGCAGACGGGGGTTGATCTCGTGCCCGTGCTCGAACACATCCAGGCCCGCGCCGCCGATCTCGCCCGCGCGCAGCATCCGGGTCAGGGCGTTCTCGTCGATCACTTCCCCGCGCGAGGTGTTCACGATCACCGCGCCGGGTTTCATCAGCTTCAGCCGCCGCGCGTTCATCAGATGAAAGGTCGACGGCGTATGCGGGCAGTTGACCGAGATGAAATCGACCCGGCTGACCATCTGGTCAAGGCTTTCCCACCAGGTCGCCTCCAGCTCGTCTTCGATCTCGGGGCGCAGCCGCCGCCGGTTGTGATAGTGGATCTGCATTCCGAACGCCCGCGCCCGCCGGGCCACGGCCTGACCGATCCGCCCCATGCCCAGAATGCCCAGGCGCCGCCCGCCGACGCGCGCGCCCATGAATGCGGTCGGCGCCCATCCTTCCCAGCGGCCCGATTGCATCACGGCCATCCCCTCGGGGATGCGGCGGGTGACGGCCAGCAACAGCGCCATGGTCATGTCGGCGGTGTCTTCGGTCACAACGCCCGGCGTGTTGGACACCAGAATGCCCCGCTGCCGCGCGGTCTGAATATCCAGATGGTCGATCCCCGCCCCGAAATTCGCGATCAGCTTCAGCCGGTCGCCGGCGCGCGACAGCATCCCCTGGTCGATCGTATCGGTCAGCGTCGGCACCAGCACATCGGCCCGCTGCATCGCCTGAACCAGCTCATCGCGCGACATTTTCTGGTCGGTTTCCGAAAGCTCGACATCGAAAAGCTCTTTCATCCGGGTCTCGACGACCTCGGGCAACCGTCGCGTCACGACAACACTCAGACGTTGAGCGGACATCAGGAGCCTCCCCATTCTTTCAATCCCGCAGGCTTAGTGGCAAACTGTCCGAGATCGAAGCAAGGCACAAGACCTTGAAACGCGAACACACGAACGGGCAGCGGGCGAACCAGGCGAAAATGCGGGTGTTTCTGATAGTATTGGCACTGCTTGCCGCGGGCCAGAGCATGGCCCTGTCGCAGGAGCTCGGGCCGGTCACCAACCTGCCCCTGCCTCGATTCGTGTCGATGAAGGCCGCCGAAGGCTATGCCCGCCACGGACCGGGCAAGACGCACCGCATCGACTGGGTCTACAAACAGCGCAATCAGCCGCTTGAAATCACGGCGGAATACGGCCACTGGCGCCGCGTGCGCGACCGTGACGGCGTGGGCGGATGGATGCATTATTCGCTGTTGTCGGGCACGCGCACCGTGCTGGTCGAGGCCGATCTGGTGTCGCTTCTGCGCATCCCCGAGGAGGGAGCGCAGGTGAACGCCCATGTCGAACAGGGCGTGATCGCGCGTCTCGGAAAATGCCTGCCCGACTGGTGCCGCATCACCGCCGGCGGACGCTCGGGCTGGGTCCGCAAGACCGTTCTGTGGGGCGTGGCCCCCGACGAATTGCGAGACTAGGCTTGCCGGCCCCGCGGCAGCGCGTTAGGCGGGAGATACCGCCGCCCAAGAGCCCCCAGCCGCGATGCCGAACAACAGCAATCTGATGAACCTATCCGCCGGGGTCGCCTCCGTCGCCGTGGCCTTCGTTCTGGTGCTGCTGAAGCTCTGGGCCCTGGGCGAAACCCATGCGCTTTCCGTCGCCGCGTCGCTGGCCGACAGCGCGCTGGATCTGATGGTGTCGCTGGGCGGGCTGGCCGCCATCTTCTACGCCGCCCGCCCGCCCGACGAGGATCATTCCTTCGGCCACAGCTCGGCCGAGGATCTGGCGGCGCTGGGGCAGTCGCTGTTCATCCTCGTGTCGGCGGCGGTCATCGGCTGGGCGGCCTTCCGTCGGCTGCTGTCTGATGCCCCGGTGGCGCTGGCGGATGAAGGGCGCGGCATTATCGTGATGACGGCCTCCATCGCCCTCACGCTCGGCCTTGTGCTTTGGCAAAGGCGGGTCGCACGCACCACCGGCAGCAAGATCGTGAAAGCCGATTCACTGCATTACCTGGGCGATCTCATCCCCAATATCGGCGCGATCTTGGCGCTTTGGGCGGCGTCGCGGTTCGGGCTGACGCAGGTGGACAGCGTCGTGGCGATGGGCGCGGCGGTGATGCTTGCCGTCGGCGCGCTGGGGATCGGCAAGGGCGCGTGGGACGCGCTGATGGATCGCGCCGCCAGCCCGGAGATCATCGCCGATATCGAAAGGATCGCCGCCAACTGGCCCCGGGTGCGCGGCTATCACGATCTGCAAACCCGCACCTCCGGCAGCAAACTGTTCGTGAACCTGCACATCGAACTGGACGGCAACCAGACCCTGACAGAGGCCCATGCCATCAGCGCCAGCCTGAAACGCGCCATCGTCAAGGCCTATCCGCGGGCCGACGTGATCATCCACAAGGACGTGGCCCAGCCGCCGGCCGACCTGCGGCGGTAACCGGGCGGCTCACGCCGCACTCAGCAGCCCGCGCCCCTTCAACAGCGCCTGCGCGCCGGGCATCCGGCCACGAAACGCTGTATAAAGCTCTTCAGGCTCGCGCGAACCACCCGCCGACAGGATGAACGTCTCCAGCTTCCGCGCCACCTCCGGGTCAAAAGCACTACCGGCCTCCTCGAACGCCTCGAACGCGTCGGCATCCATCACTTCGGACCACATATAGCTGTAGTAGCCGCTGGAATAGCCGTCGCCCGCGAACACATGCGCGAAATGCGGCGTGGCATGGCGCATACGGATGGCATGCGGCATGCCAAGCGCATCGAGCACCGCCTGTTGCCGGGCGATCGGATCCGCCGGCGCGTCGCCCTCGTGAAAGGCCAGATCGACCAGCGCCGAGGCCACATATTCGACGGTCTGAAACCCCATGTCATAGGTCGCGGCGGCCAGCAGCCGTTCCAGCATGTCGCGCGGCATGGGAGCGCCCGTCCGGGCATGGGTAGCGTATTGCGCAAGCACCTCGGGCACTTCCAGCCAATGCTCATACAGCTGGCTCGGCAGTTCTACGAAATCACGCGCCACCGATGTGCCCGAGATTGACGGGTAGGTGACATCCGACAGGATCTGATGCAACGCATGGCCGAACTCGTGAAACAGCGTCCGCGCATCGTCATAGGACAACAGCGCAGGCGCCCCCTTCGCGGGCTTGGCGAAATTGCAGACATTGTGAACAACCGGCCGCACCGCGTCACCCAGCTTGCGCTGCGAGCGGCTGGCCGAACACCACGCGCCCGAACGTTTCGATCCGCGCGCGAAATAGTCGCCGATGAAAACGGCCATATGGCGCCCGTCTCGTGTCACCTCCCAGGCCCTCGCGTCGGGATGGTAGAGCGGCACGTCGAGCGGCTGAAAGTCCAGACCAAACAGGCGATTGGCGCAATCGAACGCGGCCTCGATCATCCGGTCAAGCTGCAGATAGGGCTTCAGCTCCGCCTCATCCAGATCATGCTCCAGCCTGCGCCGCTTCTCGGAATAATAGCGCCAGTCCCAAGGCTCCAAACGCCCGTTGACGCCATCGGCATGCATCATCTCTTCCAGCGTCCGGGCATCCGAAACAGCGACGGCACGGGCGGGCTCCCACACGGCCATCAACAGCTCACGCACCCGCGCCGGGGTCCGGGCCATCTCGGTTTCCAGCTTGTACGACGCGAAATCGGCATAGCCCAGAAGCGTCGCCCGCTCGTGCCGCAGCTGCAGGGTCTCGGTGGCAATCCCGCGATTGTCCGTCGCCCCGCCATTGGCGCCACGCGCCGTCCAGGCCTCATATGCCCTCTCACGCAGCTCCCGCCGGGGCGAGAATTGCAGGAACGGCACGATCAGCGACCGGGAAAGGGTCACGACCGGGCCTTCCACCCCCTTCTCCTCGCCCGCGGCGCGCGCGCTGGCGACAACGAAATCAGGCAGGCCTTCTAGATCATCCTCGGACAGTTCCATGAACCAGTCACGCTCATCCGCCAGAAGGTGCTGGGTGAATTCGGTGCCCAGAACCGCCAGCCGCGATTTCACCGCCGTCAGCCGATCCCGCGCCACGCCCTGCAACCGGGCCCCCGCCCGCACGAAGCTGCGCCGCGTCAGCATCAGAACCCGCATCTGCTCGTCACTCAGCCCCAGCGTCTCTCGCGCCTGCCACAGGGTTTCGATCCGGCCGAACAGTGCGGCATTCATGGTGATTTCCGAAGAATAGGCCGACAGTTTCGGGGCAAACTCCCGCTGCAGGGCCTCGCGCGCATCATTGCTGTCGGTCCCCGCCAGCGTGTAAAACATGCCCAGCACCTGGTCCAGCCGCTGTCCGGCAAGCTCCAGCGCCTCGATCGTGTTGGCAAAAGTCGGCGCATCGGAGCACTCGGCAATCGCCGCGATCTCTGCCCGTGCCGCATCCATGGCCGCCTCAAAGGCGGGTGCGAAATCGGCGTCAGAGATATCGGCGAAGGGCGGCAGTTGGAACGGCGTGGACCAATCGGCCAGAAGCGGGTTTGTCATCAGCATCTCCTTTGACAGGAAAGCTATGCACGGGCGGGAGAAAGGTCCAGATGACGGCTTCTTTTTCGCAGAAATATCCCCGCCGGAGGCATGGAATCTACTGTTGCGACAAAAGTATTCTTGCCTCCGGCGGGGATATTTTCACGAAAAAGAAAACAGCTTGCAGCGCATCATCCGCCGCACACCGGACAGTCGTCGCGGCGTTTGAGGGTGACCTGCCGATTTTCCGCGTAGAGGGCATCATAGAGCAGCATACGGCCGCGCAGGGTTTCACCCGCGCCCGTGATCTCCTTGATCGCCTCCACGGCCATCATTGCCCCGACGACCCCCGGCAAGGCACCGACCACCCCGGCTTCGGCGCAGCTCGGCGCCAGTCCGACCGCGGGGGCCTTGGGAAAAATGCATTGATAGCAGGGCGCACCGGTGGCCGGGTGATACAGGCTGATCTGCCCTTCCCACTGGGTGATCGCGGCAGCAACCAGCGGTTTGCCGGTGGCCACGGCCACCCGGTTGACCATGTAACGGGTGGCGAAATTGTCGGTGCCATCAAGGATCAGATCATAATCGGCGAATAGCGCGGCCGCATCCTTTTCCTCCAGCCTGCGCTGATAGGGTTCGATCGTGATGAACGGGTTCAGGGCGCGCATCGCCTCTTCCGCCGAAAATACCTTTGGCATGCCGATACGGGCGTCCGTATGGATGACCTGCCGTTGCAGGTTTGACGCATCGACCACGTCATCATCCACCACACCGATGGTTCCCACCCCCGCCGCCGCCAGATACATCAGCGCCGGAGAGCCGAGCCCGCCCGCGCCAATGACCAGAACCTTGGCATCCTTCAAACGTTTCTGCCCCGGCCCGCCGACCTCGCGCAGCACGATATGGCGGGCATACCGCTCCAGTTCGGCCGGGCGGAAGGCGCCCTGCGGCTTCGGTTTCTCCAGCGGACGGGCTCGGGCGCGCAGCTTGCCCAGCAGCGCGCGATAACCGAGCACCAGCGCCAGGATAACGCCAAGCCCCAGCCAGGCCTCTTTCGACCCGCCCGTCGCGACACGCAGCGCATGCCCACCCGGGAACGCCACCTGCACGATCAGCACCCCGACATAGAGCAGCCCGAGCATCATCAGCCGCGCCCTTGCAGGCAGTTTCATCAGCCACCCGACACCCCAAAGGGCGGCCGCCATGATGAAAACCAAAACCATCAGCCGCGTCCGGTGGAACCGAACCCGCCATCGCCCCGAGCGGTGTCACCAAGCTCGCCAGCCACTTCGAACACCGCCTGCACCACCGGCGCGACGATCATCTGGGCAATGCGGTCGCCGTGATGGATGGTATAGGGATCGGCCCCGAAATTCACCAAAAGCACGCCCAGCGGGCCGCGATAATCGCTGTCGATCGTGCCGGGCGTATTGGGCAGGCTGATGCCGTGCTTCAGCGCAAGGCCCGAGCGCGGCCTGATCTGCACTTCGAACCCATGCGGAAATTCCATCCGGAATCCGGTCGGGGCGATACGCCGCTCCATCGGTTGCAGGGTGAACCCTTCGTCCCGGATCTCGGGCGGCAGATTGGCGCGGATGTCGGCCCCCGCCGCGCCATGGGTTTCGTAAGACGGCAGCGCAAGCGCGGTATCGGCCCAGTCTTCCCACAGGATGCGGATGGTCGGGGTCATGCCAGCGCCTCCGCGATCATCTGCGCCAGCCGGTTGGCCACCTGCTCCTTGGCCATGCGCGGCCAGCTCTGCGCGCCCTCCGCCGTGATCAGCGTCACGGCATTCTCCGTTCCGCCCATGATTCCGGTGGCGGGCGAGACGTCATTGGCCACAATCCAGTCGCATCCCTTGCGCCCGCGCTTGGCCGTGGCATGGGCGATCACATCATCGGTCTCGGCGGCAAAGCCCACAACCAGCGCGGGGCGCCCGTCGCCCATCTGCGCCACCCTCGCCAGAATGTCCGGGTTTTCCGCGAATTCCAACGCGGGCAGCCTGCCCCCGCCATCCTTTTTCACCTTCGAAGCGGAAGCGTTGGCCACCCGCCAGTCGGCGACCGCCGCCGCGAACACGGCCGCATCGGCCGGCAGCGCATCCTCTACCGCAGCCAGCATCTGCCGCGCGGTCTCGACCCGCTCAACCGTCACGCCTGCGGGCGGCGGCACATCGGCAGGGCCGGTGACGAACACCACCTCGGCCCCCAGACCTGCCAGCGCCCGTGCCAGCGCCGTGCCCTGCGCCCCCGAAGAGCGATTGGCGATATAGCGCACCGGATCAATCGGCTCATGCGTCGGCCCCGAGGTCACGATGATGCGCCTGCCCTTCAACGGCCCATCCGCCAGCGCCGCCTCGATCGCGGCGACAATCTCCAGCGGTTCGGCCATTCGGCCCGGCCCGTATTCGCCACAGGCCATGCTACCCTCATTCGGGCCGGCAAACAGAATACCGTCGCCCTTCAACGTGGCGATGTTGCGCTGCGCCGCCGGATGCTGCCACATCCGCACATTCATCGCCGGCGCGATCAGCACGCGCTTGTCCGTGGCCATCAGCAGGGTCGAGGCCAGATCATTCGCCAGCCCCGCGGCCATCTTGCCCATCAGATCGGCCGTGGCGGGCGCAACAACCACCAGATCAGCGGCGCGGCTCAGCTCGATATGGCCCATCTCGGCCTCGTCGGTCAGATCGAACAGATCGCGGTAGACCTTTTCCGCCGCCAGCGCCGAGGTGGAAAGCGGCGTCACGAATTCCTCGGCGGCCCTGGTCAGCACAGGCGTCACCCGCGCACCGCGCTCGCGCAGCCGGCGGATCAGATCAAGCGACTTGAACGCCGCGATTCCGCCGCCGATGATCAGAAGAATGCGTTTGCCTGCCAGCATGGGCAACCCCTTTCAAGGCTTCGCCCCCTGTCTAGGACGCCGCGCCGGGTGAAACAAGTTCACTCACCCGCCACCAAGGCAAAACCCGACCGGTCGCCCTAAAATCACCGGGCTCATCTTCTCGGCAAAAATACTCCCGCCGGAGGCGTCCCGCACGCAAAAGCAACGCAATACCCTCCGCGCAATTCACAAACGCTCACTGCACGGAAAATCCGGCGCAGGGGTCATCCCGCTCGGCCGGGGCGGTGATCAACCACCGGTCAAACGGCGGATCATCTTCCGGCGCCTCCTCGAACTGCCCGATCGACAGGAGTGTCACGTCAGGCGCCGCCACGGCCAGCGCGGCGGGCAGGCCCCAGTCCTTGCGCGCATGGCCATTGCCGGTGATCACCGCAACCGGGCCGCCATTCCCGGCCAGCGCCCGCACCACCGCACGCGCAAGCGCCGCGTCGCGCAGGCGCTGCGCCTCGACCATCCCGGGCAGCATCTCGGCGGGCAGCGCATTGCAATGGGCGGCCTGCTGCCCCTCGTCCCGCAGCGCCTGCTCGTCCTCCGGCAGCGGCGCGGCCAGCCCAAAGGCCGCCGCGTCATCCCCGAACACCGCAACCGCGCCTTCCGCGATGGCCCGGCGCACGTCGCCGCGCGGAAGGCCGCCACCGTAGACCGCGGCCTCCGGCGCCGCCGCGAATATCGGATAGTAAAGCGCAAAGTCGGGCCAGCCCGAGTCAGCCCAGCCCAGCGCCGCCTCCAGGGCAGCCGCGTCGCCGCGCGCGGCCGGGGTTGCCCGCGCCGCCTGCGCCGGCGTCAGCATCTCGAACACCAGCGCCCGGGGGGTCAGCGCGGAAACCGCTCGCGCCTGATTTGCATGATGTACCGGGTTGTCATGAACCTCGCCCAGAACAACCACATCGACGGGCGGCAAAGAGGCCAGCGCTTCTGCGCCGATCTCCGCCGCCTGCGCGCCGGACGCCAGCATGGCGGCGGCCAGCCCGGCGAAAATGAAATTCACCTGTGTCACGCGAAGAAGTCATGCACCTCGGGGCTCTGCGCTTCAAGGCTCTTGCGCATCTTTCCGAAGGCGGCCGCCTCCAACTGCCGCACCCGCTCTTTCGACAGGCCCAGTTCCTGGCCCAGGCTTTCCAGCGTGCGCGGGTCATCGCGCAGCTTGCGCTCGCGCACGATGAACTGTTCGCGCTCGTTCAGCCCGGCCATGGCGGCGCGCAGCCAGCCACGCAGCGTCGCCAGATCATGCGCGCGCGCCACACGCTCCTCGGCCTGCGCGCTGTCATCTTCCAGCGATTCGATCCATTCACGCCCGTCGTCTTCGGCGGATTGGGTGGCGTTGAGCGAAAAATCGGTGCCGGCGAGCCGCCCCTCCATCATCTCGACGTCAGACATCGAAACACCCACTTCCGATGCGATCCTCTCGCGCAGTTGATGCCGGTCCAGCGTCTCGCCCCGGGCGCTTGCCTCGCGCTCCAGCCGGGCCTGAACCCGGCGCAGGTTGAAGAACAGCGATTTCTGCGAAGAGGTCGTGCCGGTGCGCACCATCGACCAGTTGCGCATCACATGGTCCTGGATCGACGCCTTGATCCACCACACCGCATAGGTCGAAAACCGAACGCCCCGATCCGGATCGAACTTGTCGGCGGCCTTCATCAGGCCAAGGCTGGCCTCCTGGATCAGATCGTTCATTGGCGCGCCATAGCGGCGAAACTTGGTCGCCATCGAAATCGCGAGGCGCATATACGCCGTTATCAGGCGGTGCAGCGCCTCTTCGTCGCGCTGATCGCGCCAGGCATAGGCAAGCTTCAGCTCCGTCTCTGCATCCAGCAACTCTGCCTTCATCGCCTGCCGGGAAAGGGTTCTGTCGGAAAATCCATCAAGTGCCATTTTCGCCTCCTGGGTTGGATTGGCGTGCTGCCCCAAGGGTGCAGCCTTGCAATATTATACGAAAGCGAAACGTGGCTGGATCACGAATAGTTTCCCCGACCCGCGGGAATTCGGATGAAACGCCCACACAAAAGGCGATTCCTGCACGCTTTCAGGATAGCAGAGCCCAATCTAAATAACTGATTTTAAACAAAATTTCTCTCCTCCGCAGCAAATGCGAAAATATGCGCCGCGCGCCCGGCCCAGGTGCTTGCACAGGGCCTGTGCCTGTGCTCACAGACCATCAACACCGATGATGGCAAATCGCACAAAACAGCGTTTCTGAAATATCAAAAGGCGCGCTAGCCTGCCCGGCATGACATATGATCTTTACCTTGGCGACAAAACCTATTCCAGCTGGTCGCTGCGCGGCTGGCTGATGTTCGAGAAATTTGGCCTGCCCGTGCGCACAACCGCGGTCGGGCTCTACTCCGGCACCATGGCGGCCGATCTGGCCCCGCTTGCGCCGGCGCGTCTGGTGCCGGTCCTGCGCACGCCCGAAGGCGACCCGCTGCAGGATACGCTGGCCATCGCCGAAACCCTGGCCGAGCGACACCCCGACGCCGGGCTGTGGCCCGCAGACCCGTCGGCCCGCATCCTCGCCCGCTGGCTGGCCGCGGAAATGCACTCGGGCTTTACCGCCCTGCGTGGCGCCTGCCCGATGAACCTGTCGCGCGCTTATCAGGGGTTCGCGCCATCCGATGCGGTGCGCGCCGATCTTGCCCGTATCGCGCTGCTCTGGGCCACCGCGCGTTCCCGGTTCGGCGGCGGCGGGCCGTGGCTGTTCGGCGAGTATTCCCTGGCCGATGTGTTCTACGCCCCCGTTGCCGCCCGCATCGCCAGCTATGACCTGCCCGTCGAGGATGAGGCCGCCGCCTATGTCGCCGCCCATCTGGCAGACCCGGCCTTCCGGCGCTGGCGCGCTGAAGGGCTGACGCAGCGCTACGATACCGAACCCTATGCCATGGATCTGCCATTCAGGCCCTGGCCGGGCCCCGCCCCGCTGCCTGCCCGCGCGGTGCAAAGCGGGCCTGCCGAAAATGCCGCCTGCCCCTATTCCGGCCTGCCGGCGGGGCATTTCATGCAGCTCGACGGCCGCATCTTCGGCTTTTGCAACACCACCTGCCGGGACAAGACAGTGAACGATCCCGAAGCCTTCCCCGCCTTCATGGCCATTTACCATTCGTAAACCTTCCCGCCTTACCCGTTAACCAAGGTAAAGGCGGAGGCGGGAATGGTTGCGCGGGCCTATACGGTGGCCTTTGAAGGGGTGGATGCCCGGATGGTCGAGGTGCAATGCGCCATCACCGCCGGCCTGCCCGCCTTCTCGATCGTCGGCCTGCCCGACAAGGCGGTCAGCGAAGCGCGCGACCGGGTGCGCGCGGCGCTGACCGCGATGGCGCTGGCGCTGCCGTCAAAACGCATCACCGTCAACCTGTCGCCCGCCGACCTGCCCAAGGAAGGCTCGCATTTCGACCTGCCGATCGCACTGGCGCTGCTGGCCGCGCTCGATGTCGTGCCGCGCGACGAGGTGGAGCGGACCGTGGCGCTGGGGGAAATGTCGCTGGACGGATCGCTGGTGCCAGTGCTCGGGGCCCTGCCTGCGGCCATGGCGGCGGCCGAGGCGGACAGGGCGCTGCTTTGCCCCCGCGCCTGCGGCCCCGAAGCGGCCTGGGTGGGCGCGACACAGGTGCTGGCGGCGGGATCGCTGGGCGAGGTCGTGCGCCACTACACCGGGCAATCTCCGCTCTCCCCCGCCGAGCCGGGCGAGGTGACCGCACCAGCCCAGACCCGCGACCTGCGCGACGTCAAAGGGCAGGAACGCGCCAAACGCGCGCTGGAGATTGCCGCCGCCGGGCGCCATCACATGCTGATGGTCGGCGCGCCGGGGTCGGGCAAATCCATGCTGGCCGCGCGCATGCCGGGCATCCTGCCGCCGCTGGAACCGGTCGAGGCGCTGGAAACCTCGATGATCCATTCCCTGTCGGGCCTGCTGGACGAGGGCGGGATCTCGCGCACGAGGCCGTTCCGCGAACCGCATCACACAGCCTCGATGGCCGCCATCGTCGGGGGCGGGCGCGGCGCCAAACCTGGCGAGATCTCTTTGGCCCATAACGGGGTGCTGTTCATGGATGAATTCCCCGAATTCCCCCGCGCCGTGCTGGAAACCCTGCGCCAGCCGATCGAAACGGGCGAGGTTGTCGTGGCCCGCGCCAACGCGCACATGCGATACCCCTGCCGGTTTCTTCTGGTGGCCGCCGCGAACCCCTGCAAATGCGGCTATCTTGCCGACCCGTCCCGCGCCTGCGCCCGCGTGCCGCAATGTGGCGAGGATTACCTCGGCCGCATTTCGGGCCCGCTGATGGACAGGTTCGATCTTCGGGTCGAGGTGCCCCCCGTGGCCTATACCGACCTCAACCTGCCTGAATCGGGCGACAGCTCCGCCGACGTGGCCAAGCGCGTCGCGGCCGCCCGCGCAGTTCAGTCCGCGCGCTTCGCCGGGCACGAGGACGCGCGCAGCAACGCCGATGCCGAAGGTCGCCTGCTGGACGAGATCGCGACGCCCGATGCCGAAGGGCGCGCCCTGTTGTCGCGCGTGGCCGAACGGTTCGGCCTGTCGGCGCGCGGCTTTCACCGAGTGATGCGGGTCGCGCGCACCATCGCCGATCTCGACGGATCGGCGCAGGTGTGCAAACCGCATGTGGCAGAGGCGGTCAGCTTTCGGCTGGTGTCGCTGAAAGAGACGTAAGAAACCCCGCGATATTCGCCAGCGCCGCGTCAGCCTCGGGCAGCCAGCCCTGAAAGATCGGCCAGACATGCGGCGGGTCGTCCCACATGTCGACTGTCACCGCCGCACCGAAGCCGCGCAAACGCGCGGCCATGCGCAGCGAGTCGTCGCGCAGAATCTCGGTGCGGGCGGCCTGCAGGAAGACGGGCGGACAACCGGGAAATGCCGCGAACAGGGGCGAGGCGCCCGGATCGCGCGGATCGGCCCCGGCAAGATAATAGCGCCGCACCTCCGCCAGCCGGCTGGCGGGCAACAAGGGGTCCGAAACCGCGTTCTCCCGCATCGACCGGCCCGATGCCGTCAGATCCACCCAGGGCGACAAGGCGAAGGCGGCCGCGGGCCGCACCCCCCGCGCCAGAAGCCGGGCCAGCAGCGCCAGCATCAGCCCGCCGCCGGAACTGTCGCCGCCCAGGATGATCCGCCCGGGCGGATAGCCGCGCACGACCAGCCCCTCCCAAACCGCCTCGGCGTCGTCCAGGCTCGCGGGAAACGGATGCTCGGGTGCCAGCCGCATGGCGGGCAGGCAAGCCCGCTGTCCCGTCATCGCCGAAAGGCGCGCCAGCATCGCGCGATGGGTGAACGGGCTACCCATCAGATGGGCACCACCGTGCAGATAAAGGAGGATACCAGGCCGTCGGACGCGGCAGGATGCCCAGGTGATCGGAACATCACCAACGCGGTCTTGCAGATAGAGCGCGTAGGGCGGGTTGCGGAACATGTGCCCCTGCCGCTCGAACCGGGCGCGCGCAACCGCCGGCTCTATGCGCGCCAGCGCAGGCTTTTCGACGCGTCGCAACCAAAGAGTCAACAGGCGCAATTGCCAGGACATCAGCCCGCGCGCTTTGCCTCGATCACCTGCCAGATCCGCTCGGCGACATTGGTGCCGTCGAACCGCTCCAGCTCCTGAATGCCGGTGGGCGAGGTCACGTTGATTTCGGTCAGATAATCACCGATCACATCGATCCCCACGAAAATCTGACCATGATCCCGCAGCGTCGGACCGATGGCCGCGCAGATCTCCAGATCCCGCGCGGTCAGGCCAACCTTTTCGGGCCGCCCGCCCACATGCATGTTCGACCGCGTCTCGCCCGCCTGGGGCACCCGGTTGATGGCGCCGACCGGCTCTCCATTCACCAGAATCACCCGCTTGTCACCGTTCGAGACGTCGGGCAGGAATTTCTGGGCGATCAGCGGCTCGCGGCTAAGGCCGGTAAACAGCTCGTGCAACGATGACAGGTTGCGGTCATTCGGATCCAGCCGGAACACCCCGGCGCCGCCGTTTCCGTAAAGCGGCTTCAGGATGATGTCACCATGAAGCGCCTTGAACTCGCGGATCGTGACAAGATCCCGCGCGATCAGCGTCGGCGGAATCAGATCGGGAAACTGCAGCACCAGAAGCTTTTCGGGAAAGTTCCGCACCCAGAACGGATCATTCACCACAAGCGTGGCGGGATGAAGACGTTCCAAAAGATGGGTGGTCGTGATGTAGCCCATGTCGAAGGGCGGATCCTGCCGCAGCCAGACCACGTCCCACTCCGACAAATCCACATCCATCTCGTCGCCCAGCGCGAAATGGTCGCCCTTGACCCGCCGCACGGTCAGCGGCCAGCCGCGCGCCATGACCCGCCCATCATTCCAGTAGAGCTTGTCGGGCGTATAGTAGAACAGCTGGTGCCCACGCGCCTGCGCCTCTTCGGCAAGGCGGAAGGTGCTGTCAGCGGTGATGTCGATCGGGCCGATCGGATCCATCTGAATTGCAACTTTGAGCGACATGCGCGTTCTCCCGGAAGTTAGAGACTACATGGCCTGCCGCGCGCCATGTTGCAATCGCACTTTCACATCAGGCCGCGAACGCGTTTTCCAGAATTTCGATCCTGCCCGTCCCGTCCACCAGCGCCACGTCAAAACGCATGTCCGTCAATTGTCCGCGCGGCTCGCCCGCCACGAATTCCGAGGCCGCCATGAGTATCCGCTCCATCTGCCGGCGCGAAATCCGCTCTGCCGCCCGCGCGAAAGACCGGCTTTTCTTGACCTCGATGAACACCAGACTGTCACCTTCACGCGCAATCAGATCAATCTCACCACCACGCCCCCGCCAGCGCCGCTGCGCAATGGCAAACCCGCGGCGCGCATAATTTTCCGCCACGCTGTCTTCGGCAACACGCCCCGCATGGTAGGAAACCGTTCCGCTCATTCTTCTTTCTCCAATTCCAGCGCAGCCTGATAAACCCGCCGCTTCGGCAACCCCAAAGCCTCGGCAACATCTGCTGCGGCATCCTTCACCGACTTTTGCCGAAGCGCCGCGCGCAACGCCGCGGTCATCGACGCGGCATCGGCCGTACGCACCGGCGCCCGATCGACAAGAACAACGATCTCGCCCTTCACGCTGCGCCCTTCATATGCCTCGACCAGCTCTGCCAAACTACCGCGCGACACTTCCTCGAATCGTTTCGTAAGCTCCCGGCACACTGCTGCCTGTCTCTCTGCTCCGAAGCATTGCACAAGGTCGCCTAACAATCCCTGAACGCGTTTCGGAGATTCGTAGAGCACCAGCGTCGCCGGGATTTCCGCCAGTTCCGCCAGCCATTTTTTCCGCGCGCCCTTTGCCGTCGGCGGAAATCCGGCGAACAGGAATCTGTCGGTGGGCAGGCCCGAAACGGTCAGCGCCGCCAGCACGGCCGACGGACCTGGCGCCGAGATCACCGGCAGGCCGGCGCCGATGACCTCGCGGGCAAGCTGATAGCCCGGATCGGCGACAAGCGGGGTTCCGGCCTCGCTGGCATAGGCCACCGATTTGCCTTCGGCGATCATGCGGATCAGCCGCGGGCGCATCTCTGCGCCATTGTGGTCGTGATAGGGGATCATCGGGCGGTCGCCTGCCGAAATTCCGTGAATGCGCATCAGATGCCGGGCCGTGCGCGTGTCTTCCGCCGCGATCACATCGGCCGAGGCCAGTATATCCAGCGCCCGCAGCGTGATATCCCGCGCCGCCCCGATCGGGGTAGCGACGAAGTAGAGCCCGGGCTGAAGCGGAACGATCTGGAGTTGCACGGGCACGAGGCTTTCTCTGACGTTTACTTGATCTGCCGAAGCCCGTAGGGTCCGGGAAAGTGAAGGGTCCGGATCCGGGATTCAGGAGAGGTGTCATGGTTGTCCTTTTCGCGCAATTGCGCAAGCCGTTCGCACGGCTGATCGTTTTTCTTGCATTTACCCTGGCCCTTACCGCCTGTGACCCGGGCGCGGTCGGCAACGGCCCGTCGCTGAACACCAGGCGCGCGGTGCCCGTGGCGCTGCTGGTTCCGGGCGGGTCGGGCCAGATGGGCGATGCCCTGCTTGCCAAGAGCCTCGAAAACGCTGCGCGGCTGGCGATGGCCGATCTTGACGGGGTGCAGATTGATCTGCGCGTCTACGACACCGCCGGCGATGCGGCACTGGCCGCCGAGGTCGCGGCGACGGCCGTGAACGACGGCGCGAAGATCATCCTTGGCCCGGTTTTCGCGCAATCGGCCAATGCCGTCGGCGTCGCCGTTGCCGGCCGGGGCATCAATGTCCTGAGCTTTTCCAACAATACCGAGATCGCCGGTGGCAACGTCTTTGTTCTTGGCCCGACGTTCCAGAACACGGCCAACCGGCTGGTTCGCTATTCCGTGCGGGCCGGAAAGCCGGATATGATGATCGTGCGTGATCAGCAAATCGCCGGAGAGTTGGGCGCGGCGGCAATCCGCTCTGCCGCCGCCGCCAACGGCGCGAACGTCGTCAACGAAAGCTCTTATGAATTCTCGCAAAACGGTGTCGTGCAGGCGGTGCCGCTCATCGCGAATGCGGCCAAAACCTCCGGCGCGCAAGCCATCTTCTTCACCGCCAACACCGATGCCGCGCTTCCGCTTCTGGTGCAGCTTCTGCCGGAAAACGGTGTCGATAGCGCGAGCTTCCAGTTCATCGGCCTGACCCGCTGGGATATACCGCCGTCGTTCCAGGCGCTTCCCGGCGCACAGGGTGGCTGGTTCGCGCTGCCCGACCCCGCGCTGAGCGCCCAGTTCCGCTCACGCTATCAGGCCGCCTATGGTGAGGCGCCGCATCACATCGCCGGGCTGGCCTATGACGGCATAGCGGCGATTGGCGCGCTTGTACGCAAGGGCGGCGCCGATGCGCTCTCTGTCCGGTCGCTGACGCAGGGCTCTGGCTTTATCGGCGTGAACGGTGTATTCCGCCTGTTGCCCGATGGCACCAACGAGCGCGGCCTTGCCGTGGCTGAAATCCGCAACAATCAGGTGGTTGTGATTGACCCTGCCCCAAGAAGCTTCGGCGGCCCTGGTCTCTGACCGGACGCACCCCGGAAACGGCACGACACCCGCGCCCGATCAGCTGATCCGCCCTGCCGTCGAGATTTTCGACCGCGCCGCGATTGCCGCCGCCCTGGAGAGTGACATCGAGGCCCTGACCGACGCGCGCGACATCCGCGCCGCCACGGTGCAGATCCTGCTTGCCGCCCGCAAGGCCGGCAATGACGCGATCGCCGAAGCTTTTGAGCAGAGCCCGCTGTCGGCACGGCGTGCGGTGCATTCCTATGCCTATCTGACGGACAGCATCGTCTGCGCTGTGATGGAAGTGACCACGAAACGGTTGCACGTCCTTCCCAACCCCACCGAAGGCGAACGCCTGGCGATTTTCGCGGTCGGCGGCTACGGCCGGGCCGAGATGGCGCCCTATTCCGATGTCGATCTGCTGTTCCTGACCCCCTACAAGATCACCGGCTGGGCCGAGAGCGTGATCGAATCCATGCTCTATATCCTGTGGGACCTTCGCCTGAAGGTCGGCCATGCAAGCCGCACCGTAAAGGATTGCGTGCGTCTCGCGCGGGAGGATTACACCATCCGCACCGCCCTGCTGGAGAACCGGTTTCTGGGCGGCTATGCCCCGCTGAGCCAGGAGTTGAACGACCGGCTCTGGAACGATCTGTTCAGCGCGACCGCGTCGGATTTCGTCGAGGCCAAGCTGGCCGAACGCGCCGAGCGGCACAAGAAGCAGGGCGGCCAGCGCTATATGCTGGAACCCAATGTGAAAGAGGGCAAGGGCGGGCTGCGCGACCTGCAGTCGCTGTTCTGGATCACCAAATACGTACATCATGAAGACGACACCGCCGCGCTGGTCGGGCTGGGCGTGTTCACCCCGGAAGAGTTCGAGGAATTCCGCAGCGCCGAAAACTTCCTGTGGGCCGTCCGCTGCCATCTGCACCTGATCGCGGGCCGCGGGATGGATCAGCTGACCTTTGACATGCAGGTCGAGGTGGCGGCGCGGATGGGTTATACAGACCATGGCGGCCGCCGCGCCGTCGAGCATTTCATGCAGGATTATTTCCGCCACGCCACCCATGTCGGCGAGCTGACCCGCATCTTCCTGACCGCGCTGGAGGCCAGCCACGTCAAGACCGCGCCCAGCCTGATCGGCCTGTTCCAGCGCAAGAAACGCGCCAAGGCGGGGTACCGGATCGTCCAGAACCGGCTGAGCATCGCCGATGAGGAGAGCTTTTTCGATAACCGGCTGAACATCCTGCGGATATTCGAGGAAGCGCTGCGCACCGGCACACTGATCCATCCCAACGCGATGCGCCTGATCGCGGCGAATCTTCAGCTGATCGACGACGACACGCGCAACAACAAGGAAGCGCAGCGCATCTTCCTTGACCTGCTGCTCAAGCACGGCAACCCCGAGCGCGCCCTGCGCCGGATGAACGAGCTGGGCGTTCTGGCCGCCTTCATTCCCGAATTCGAGCCGATCCTGGCGATGATGCAGTTCAACGTCTATCACCACTACACGGTGGACGAGCACATCATCCAATGCGTCTCCGTTCTGGCGCAGATCGAGCGTGAGGAGCTGCAGGAAACCCTGCCCGTCGCCAGCCGCATCCTGAAGGCCGGCATCAACCGCAAGGTTCTGTATGTGGCGCTGCTGCTGCATGACATCGGCAAGGGCCGCAAAGAGGATCATTCGATCCTGGGCGCGCGCATCGCCCGCAAGGTCGCGCCCCGGCTGGGGCTGAAGCCCGACGAATGCGAAACCGTGGAATGGCTGGTGCGCTATCACCTGCTGATGTCCGACATGGCGCAGAAGCGCGACATTTCGGATCCGCGCACGGTGCGCGACTTCGCCAAGCTGGTGAAGACGAAAAAGCGGCTTGATCTGCTGACCGTGCTGACGGTCTGCGACATCCGCGGCGTCGGCCCGGGCACCTGGAACAACTGGAAGGCGCAGTTGCTGCGCAGCCTCTACTGGCAGACGGCGGATGCGCTGGAAAACGGGCTGGAAGACCTGAACCGCGAAGCCCGCGAGGCCGAGGCGAAAAAGGCCCTGCGCGCCGCGCTCGCGGACTGGGACAAGAAAGACCTGCGCACCGAAACCAACCGCCACTACGGCACCTACTGGCAGGGGCTGCAGACCGAAACCCAGATCGTCTTCGCCCGGCTGCTGCGCCAAGTGTCCGAGAACGAGATCCGCATCGACCTGATGCCCGACAAGGACCGCGACGCGACCCGCGCCTGCTTTGTTCTGGCCGATCACCCCGGCATTTTCTCGCGGCTTGCCGGGGCGCTGGCCATGGTCGGCGCCAATGTGGTGGACGCGCGCACCTACACGTCGAAGGATGGCTATGCCACGGCTGTGTTCTGGATACAGGATACCGACGGCGCGCCCTATGAATCCAGCCGCCTGCCCCGGCTGCGCGACATGATCGGCAAGACGCTGGGCGGCGAGGTCGTTCCGCGTGAAAAACTGGCCGATCGTGACAAGCTGGGCAGGCGCGAGCGCGGTTTTCAATTCCCCACCTCGATCACCTTCGACAATGAAGGCTCCGATATCTACACGATCATCGAGGTTGATACCCGCGACCGCCCCGGCCTGCTGTTCGATCTGACCCGGGTTCTCGCCAATGCCAATATCTACATCGCCTCGGCGATGATCGCGACCTACGGCGCGCAGGTGGTCGACACCTTCTATGTGAAGGATATGTTCGGGCTGAAACTGCATTCGACATCCAAGCAGGAAAGCCTTGAAAAGAAACTGCGCGGCGTGATCGAAAAAGGTGCGGAAAGGGCGCGCAACTGATGATTCCCATCAGCTTGGTGTCGGGGTTTCTGACGGTCGGCATGTGGACCCTGCTCAGCCGTGTGCTGGGTTTTGCGCGCGACATCCTGATTGCCGCCTATCTGGGCGCGGGCCCGGTGGCCGAGGCGTTTCTGATCGCCTTTTCCCTGCCCAACATGTTCCGCCGCTTCTTTGCCGAAGGCGCGTTCAACATGGCCTTCGTGCCGATGTTCTCGAAAAAGCTGGAAGGCGGCGAGGATGCCGAAACCTTCGCCCGCGACGCCTTTACCGGGCTGGCCACGGTGCTGATCGGCTTTACCGTCGTGGCGCAGGTCTTCATGCCGTGGCTGGTGCTGGCCATGGCCTCGGGGTTTCTGGAGGATGAGCGCTTCGGACTGGCCGTGCATTTCGGGCGGATCGCCTTTCCCTATATCCTGTTCATCTCGCTGGCGGCGCTGCTGTCGGGCGTTCTGAACGCCACCGGGCGTTTCGTGGCCGCCGCCGCCGCGCCCGTGCTGCTGAACCTTCTGTTCATCAGCACGCTTGTCATCGCCCGGTTCGCCGGATGGCCCATCGGCGACACCCTGGCCTGGACAGTGCCGGTGGCGGGCGCGGCGCAGATGGCGCTGGTCTGGGTCGCCGCGTCGCGCGCGGGCTACCGGCTGACCCTGCGCCGCCCGCGTCTCACACCAGAGCTGAAACGGCTGGCGATCATCGCCGGGCCCGCCGCGCTGGCCGGGGGCGTGGTGCAGGTGAACCTGCTGGTGGGCCGTCAGGTGGCCAGTTTCTACGACGGCGCGATTGCGTGGCTGAACTATGCCGACCGGCTGTATCAACTGCCGCTGGGTGTGGTCGGCATCGCCATCGGCGTGGTGCTTCTGCCCGACCTGTCGCGCCGCCTGCGCGCCGGGGATACGGCGGGCGGGCGCGATGCGTTCAACCGCGCGGGCGAGCTGTCGCTGGCGATGACCATCCCTGCCGCCGTGGCGCTGATGGCCATCCCCGGCCCGCTGATCGGCGTGCTGTTTCAGCGCGGCGCCTTCGGGCCCGCCGATACCGCCGCCACGGCGGCGGCTGTGGCGGTCTACGGGCTCGGCCTGCCCGCCTTCGTGATCCAGAAGGTGCTGCAACCGCTGTTCTTCGCGCGGGAAAACACGAAAACGCCGTTCTACTACGCGCTTGTGTCCCTGTTGGTGAATGTGGTGGTCGCGGTCGGGCTGACGCCCGTCATCGGCTATCTGGCCGCAGCCCTTGGCACCACGCTTGCGGGCTGGGCCATGGTCGTGCTGCTGTGGCGTGGATCACGGCATATGGGCGATGCCGCGCTGGTCGATGCCCGTTTTCGCAAACGGCTGGTGCGGATCATCGCGGCCGCGCTGCTGATGGGGGCGCTGCTCTACGGCGCGGCGCTGGTGCTGGCGCCGTGGCTGCATGCCGGGCGGCTGCGCTATCTGGCGCTGGCCGTGCTGGTGGCGCTTGGCATGGTCAGCTATTTCGGGCTCGGCCACCTTCTGGGTGCGTTTCGACTGGGCGAATTCAGGCGGGCCATGCGGCGCGGCTGAGCCCCGCCCGCTATCGGTGCCGTATCCGCTGCCGCACCCGGCCCCACCCGCCGGGGCTGACCAGAAACGACAGCACGAAACCGGCGCCGAAACCGGCGATATCGGCCACCCAGTCGCGGCTGCCGCCGAACAGAACGCTGAACAGCAGCTGGATGCCCAGAAGAAACCCGATCAGCGAAAAGGCGCGGTACCTGTCGCCGCCCGTCGCCGCCAGCCTAACCCACATCAGAAAGGTGAACGCCCCGATCAGCCCGTAGACCGCCGGATAGCCCCCGACCAGCGGCGCCGGATCGTTCAGCAACAGCCCATAAGCCAGCGCGCCGATGATGCCCGACACGAAGAACACCACAAGCACCGCCCAGGCGCGAAACACCTCGCCCACCATCTTGCCCAGCGCCAGCAGGAACACGATGACGAACAGCGCATGGGTGAAGCTGAGGTGGATGAACGGATAGCTGACAAAGCGCAGCATATGCTGGGGCGGAAACTGGCCCGTGGCCAGCATCCAGTCGAACACCACGCCCGAAAAGGCGTAATCCTGTATCGCCCCCAGACGCCAGCCCACCGCCTGCGGCCCGCCGATGATACCGCGCGTTCCGGCGCTGAGCGCCAGTTCGATCAGGGCGATGGGCAGCACCAGCATCCACACCACCGGCGGCAGCGGGTTGATCGGCGGGGCGTTCGGGTCATGGGCCATAAGGCGCCTCCGGTTGACGGGCGTTCGCCGCATGGGTAAGCGAGCGGAGCATGAAATTCCAGACGGAGAACGCATTATGACCGAGGTGGCCCACACACCGCGCGTCTTTTCGGGCATCAAGCCTTCGGGCGGCCTGACCCTTGGCAACTATCTTGGCGCCATCAAACGCTTCGTGGCGACGCAAGGTCAGGGCATGGAAACCATCTATTGCGTGGTGGATCTGCACGCGATCACCGTCTGGCAAGACCCCGCCGATCTGACCAACGCCACGCGTGAGGTGGCCGCCGGCTACCTCGCCTCCGGCCTCGACCCGGCGCAATCGATCCTGTTCAACCAGAGCCAGGTGTCCGCCCACGCCGAACTGGGCTGGATTCTGAACTGCGTGGCCCGGCTTGGCTGGATGAACCGGATGACGCAGTTCAAGGAAAAGGCCGGCAAGAACGCCGAGAAACAGTCGCTCGGCCTTTACGCCTATCCCTCGCTGATGGCGGCCGACATTCTGCTGTATCACGCCACCCACGTGCCGGTGGGCGAGGATCAGAAACAGCATGTGGAGCTGACCCGCGACATCGCCGCGAAGTTCAACCATGACTACAAGGTGCCGGAGTTCTTTCCGCTGCCCGAGCCGGTGATCGAAGGCCCCGCCACCCGGGTCATGAACCTGCGCGACGGCACCAAGAAGATGTCGAAATCCGGCGAAAGCGACATGGAGCGCATCAACATGACCGATGATGCCGACACCATCGCCAAAAAGTTCAAGAAGGCGCGCACCGACCCCGAGCCGCTGCCGGAAACCTATGACGAGCTGTCCGAACGCCCCGAGGCGCGCAACCTTGTCGATATCTTCGCGGCACTGAGCGACACCAAGCCCGAAGAGGTTCTGGCCGATTACGCCGGCGCGGGCTGGGGGCAGTTCAAACCGGCCCTTGCCGAACTGGCGGTATCGAAGCTCGCGCCGATTTCCGTGGAAATGGCACGCATGATGAACGATCCGGCCGAGATCGACAATATTCTGGGCAAGGGCGCGGACAGGGCGATGGAGATCGCGACCCCGATCCTGCACCGGACCTACGACATCGTCGGCATGATCCGCTCTCGGGGGCGGTAAGCCGAAGCTTGGGCAGCGGCGCGGCTGATCGTGCCGCCGCTCTATATTTTCGCACAAAACCCCTGCGAATTCGCCGTATTCCCTCATCTTTCGCACATACGTATCTTTCCGAAGCAAAGGAAAGGACGTACTGACATGGCCCCCCCCATCCACCCCGCCGCCCGCATCGGGCATGTGCATCTGAAGGTCGCCGACCTCGAGCGCGCCATCGGTTTCTACTCCGGCGTGCTTGGGTTCGAGCTGCAGCAACGCTATGGCACCGCCGCCGCCTTTCTGTCGGCGGGCGGCTATCACCACCATATCGGCCTGAACACCTGGGAAAGCCGCGGCGCGACCCCGCCGCCACCGGGCCACACCGGGCTTTACCACACCGCCTTCCTGTACCCCGACCGGGCAGAGCTGGGCGACGCGATCGCGCGCGTGCTGAAGGCCGGCATCGCGCTTGACGGCGCCGCCGATCATGGCGTCAGCGAGGCGGTCTATCTGCGCGATCCGGACGGCAACGGGGTAGAGCTTTACCGCGACCGCCCCGAGGCCGAATGGCCCCGCGATGCGCAGGGCAACCTCGAAATGCGCAACAGCCCGCTCGACATACCGGCCCTGCTGGCGGAGCGGCGCGCATAGCGTCATCAAACCGATTCAGAATCTTCAACAAAAAGAATCGCCCGCCCCCTACCTTTTCGATGCCCGGTCGTACGTCCAGCGGCCTGCCCGGGGGTCTGTCTCTCGTCATCCCCAAGAGCGATTGGATTGTCCCGATCCGCGCCCCCGGTTCTTTCGGTGCTTTTCCGGGTTCCCCGCCCATGGCGCCGCGCCCCCAGCCTCGTGCTGGGGGCGTTTTGCCTCAGGGTCTGGCGCGCCGCGGGATGCTCGGATACCGTCGCCGCAACTTCAGGGGAACAATATGGCGACCGGCAACAACATCCGCACCTATTTCAACGGCACATGGCATGACGGCGACCTGCCGGTGATGAACGCCGCCGACCACGGCAGCTGGCTTGGCACCACCGTTTTCGACGGCGCGCGCTATTTCGAAGGCATCGCGCCCGATCTGCTGGCCCATTGCGCAAGAGTGAACCGCTCGGCGACAGCGCTGATGATCACCCCGACGGTGGAGGCCCAGCAGATGCACGACGTCATCTGGGAAGGGTTGCAGGCCTATCCCGAAAACGCCCCGGTCTATATCCGGCCCATGTACTGGGCGCTGGATGGCGACGAGCTTGGCATCGTTCCCAAACCCGACGCCACCGGCTTTGCGATCAGCCTGGAGGAAATCCCGATGGCCGCGCCCAGCTCCGCCACCACGCTGACGACCACGCGGTTCCGCCGCCCGGTGCTGGAAGACGCGGTGGTGAACGCCAAGGCCGGCTGCCTTTATCCCAACAACGCAAGGATGCTGGCCGAAGCCCGCGCCAAGGGCTTTGGCAACGCGCTTGTGGCCGATGCCCTGGGCAATGTCGCCGAAACCGCCAGCGCCAATGTCTTCATGGTGCGCGATGGCGAGGTGTTCACCCCGATCGCCAACGGCACGTTC
Source organism: Actibacterium sp. EMB200-NS6 (assembly GCF_001305615.1). Taxonomy (GTDB): domain Bacteria; phylum Pseudomonadota; class Alphaproteobacteria; order Rhodobacterales; family Rhodobacteraceae; genus Actibacterium_A; species Actibacterium_A naphthalenivorans. The sequence goes on along the minus strand of NZ_CP010869.1, from coordinate 509,265 downwards.
CTGGCGGGCATCACCCGTGCACGCCATATCGACAACCTGAAAGCCGAAGGCGTGAAGGTGCACGAAACAGTGCTGAGCTTCGACGATTTCCGCCAGGCCGACGAGGTGTTCCTGTCGGGCAACATGATGAAGGTCACGCCGGTGACGGAATTCGACGGCACCCCCTATCAGATCGGTCCGATGACCCGCAGGGTGCGCGATCTCTACTGGGACTGGGCCCATTCCACCCGCTGACGCCACGCTTGCAACGCGGGCGCCGGCCCCCCATTCTCTGCCAAGGCTCAGGAGGGGCCGACGATGCGCAAGTTTCTGGTTCTGCTCGATGACAGCCGCGAATGCCTGAACGCCATGCGCTTTGCCGCCATGCGCGCGGAAAACACCGGCGGCGCGGTTCTGATCCTGTCGGTGATCGCGCCCGAAGAGTTCAACCACTGGATCGGCGTCGGCGACCTGATGCGCGAAGAGGCCCGCGAGAGGATCGAGGCGCATTTCGAGGTGTTCGCCAAATGGATGCGCGACAAGCACAAGATCATGCCGGAACTGGTGATCCGCGAAGGCGAGGCGGCCGAAGAAATTCTGGCCCAGGTGCGTGAAGACCCGCGCATCGGCGTTATCGTTCTGGGTGCGGGCAGCGGCAAGAAGGGCCCCGGCCCCGTCATCACCCAGCTCACGCGCAGCGCCGGCTCGCTGCCCGTACCGCTTACGATCGTGCCCGGCGAGCTTTCCAAAGAGCGGCTGGAAGCGGTCACCTGAATACCTTAGAATTCTTCTAAACCTTGACTCGTGGCCCCCGAGGCCGCATATCCGGTGGGATATACGGAGACACGCCCATGTTCATCCAAACCGAGTCGACCCCGAACCCCGCGACGCTGAAATTCCTGCCCGGCCAGACCGTGCTGGAAGCCGGCACAGCGGATTTTCCGACAGCCGATACCGCCGGAAAATCGCCCCTCGCCGGGCGCATCTTCGCTGTGGAGGGTGTGAGCGGCGTGTTTTTCGGCACGGATTTCGTGACCGTCACCAAACAGGATGCCGTCGCCTGGGAGCATATCAAGCCCGCGATCCTGGGCGCGATCATGGAGCATTTCCAGTCCGGCCAGCCGGTTCTGGAGGGTGAGGCAGAGGCCGCGGGCCATGCCGCGCATGACGGCCCGGATTCCGAAATCGTCAACCAGATCAAACAGCTGCTCGACACCCGCGTGCGCCCTGCCGTGGCGCAGGATGGGGGCGACATCACCTTCCACGGTTTTGAGCGCGGCGTCGTCTACCTGCATATGCAGGGCGCCTGCGCCGGTTGCCCCTCGTCCACGCTGACGCTGAAGATGGGCATCGAGAACCTGCTGCGCCATTACATCCCCGAGGTGGTGGAGGTACGGCCCGTTGCCGCCTGAGCCACTGGTTCTGGGATTTGACACATCGGCCGCGCATTGCGCGGCCGCTTTGCTTTGCGGCGAAACGGTCCTGTCCCAGCGGACCGAAGAGATGGCCAAGGGGCAGGCAGAGCGGCTGATGCCGCTTCTGGAACAGGTGCTGGCCGAAGGCGGGGCCGCATGGGGCGATCTGGCCGCGATCGGCGTCGGCACCGGGCCCGGCAACTTTACCGGCATCCGCATCGCGGTATCGGCCGCGCGCGGGCTGGCGCTGGCGCTGAGTGCCCCCGCCATCGGCGTATCCGCCTTCGAGGCACTGGCCGAAGGCCTGCCCCGGCCGGTTCTGGCAACCGTCGATGCCCGGCGCGGCCTGTCCTACGCGCAGGTCGTCGGACAAGACACAGCGCCGCAACAACTCTCGCCCGATACCTTGCCCGCCGAGCTGATCGACAGCGGCCTCGATTGCACCGGCCACAACGCCCCCGCCTTTGCCGCCGTGACCGGCGGTCGCGCCCTGACGCCCGCCCTGCCCGTCGCCGTGGCCATCGCCCGGATCGCCGCGCGGCGCGGCGCCGCCCCCGCCCCGCGCCCCACGCCGTTCTACATCCGTGGTGCCGATGCCGCCCCCGCGTCGGACCCGCCGCCAGTGATCCTGCCGTGACGCCAGAGGATCTGGCCGCGCTGCACGCGGCCTGTTTCACCACCCCGCGCCCCTGGAGCACCGCAGAATTCGCCGCCCTGCGCGACAGTCCCGGCGTTTTCCTGTGCGGCGACGAGACCGGCTTTGCCCTTGGCCGGGTCATCGCGGGCGAGGCCGAACTGCTGACGCTCGCGATGCATCCCACGGCCCGGCGGCGCGGCCTTGGCCGCCGCTGGCTAAACGCGTTCGAGGCCACAGCCCGCAGCCGCGCCGCGGCCGACGCGTTTCTCGAAGTCGCCGCCGACAACGCCGCCGCCCTGCGCCTCTACCAGCGCGCCGGATACACCGTCGCCGGGCGCCGCAACGCCTATTACACGCCCCCGGCCGGCCCGCGCATCGACGCGCTGGTGATGCGCAAAATGCTTGCGAAAACCTGACCCAGCGTCACGCGATTCATTGATCTATCGGACAAAAATCGGTTGACGCTTTTCCGGCGCTGCGGCCTTAATTGCGCATGACACGGAAAAACGGGGGCTGGGTCACGGCAAACGCCGCGAACGTCAATGACCCAGATCAACAATCGGGAGTTTGCTTATGACCACACTGCAGAAGTTCCTCGGCGCCACCGCCGCCCTTGCGCTCAGCACCGGCGCGGCGCTGGCCGATCCGGCGCTGATCTTCGATCTTGGCGGCAAGTTCGACAAATCCTTCAACGAGGCCGCCTTTGCCGGTGCCGAAAAGTGGAAGGCCGAAACCGGCGGCAACTTCAACGAGATCGAGCTGCAGTCCGAAGCGCAGCGCGAACAGGCCCTGCGCCGCTTTGCCGAGGCCGGCAACAACCCCATCGTCATGACAGGCTTCGCCTTCGGTTCGGTTCTGGCCGAGGTCGCGCCGGATTACCCCGACACCAAATTCGCGATCATCGACATGGTGGTCGATGCGCCCAACGTGCGCTCCGTCGTGTTCAACGAACATGAGGGCTCGTATCTGGTCGGCATGATGGCGGCGATGGCCTCGAAAACCGGCACCGTCGGCTTTATCGGCGGCATGGATATCCCGCTGATCCGCAAATTCGCCTGCGGCTATGTGCAGGGCGTGAAAGCGGCCAATCCCGATGCGACCGTGATCCAGAACATGACCGGCACCACCCCTGCGGCCTGGAACGATCCGGTCAAGGGCGGCGAGCTGACCAAGGCGCAGATCAGCCAGGGCGCGGATGTGGTCTATGCCGCAGCGGGCGGCACCGGCGTGGGTGTGCTTCAGGCCGCCGCCGATGAGGGCATCCTGTCGATCGGCGTGGACAGCAACCAGAACCACCTGCACCCCGGAAAGGTTCTGACCTCGATGATGAAACGCGTGGACAACGCCGTTTACGACACCTTCATGGCCGGAACCGATATGGAGCCCGGTATCAACGTGATGGGCATCGCCAATGGCGGCATCTCTTTCGCGGTGGATGAACATAACGCGCCGCTGCTTACGGATGCGATGCTGGCCAGCACCTACAAGGCCGCGCTGGATATCGCCACCGGCGAAGTCACGGTCCACGATTACATGTCCGACAACACCTGCCCGGCAGAATAAGCCCGATGGCGGGAACACAAACAGCGGGGCGGTCTGACGGGGCCGCCCCGGCCATTGAACTCAAGGGCATTTCCAAGGCCTTCGGCCCGGTTCAGGCCAACAAGGATATCTCGATCCGCGTCATGCCCGGCACGATCCACGGCATCATCGGCGAGAACGGGGCCGGAAAATCGACGCTGATGTCCATTCTCTACGGCTTTTACAGGGCCGACGCGGGCGAGATTTTCATCAACGGCACCCCCACCCCCATCCCCGACAGCCAGGCCGCCATCAGCGCCGGAATCGGAATGGTGTTCCAGCATTTCAAACTGGTGCAGAATTTCACGGTTCTGGAAAACGTGATCCTCGGGGCCGAGGATGGCGCGCTTTTGAAACCCTCGCTGTCCAAGGCGCGCGGCACGCTGAAACGCCTGGCCGAGGAATATGAGCTGCATGTCGACCCCGACACCCTGATCGAGGATCTGTCGGTGGGCCATCAGCAGCGGGTCGAAATCCTCAAGGCGCTCTACCGCGCCGCCGATATCCTCATTCTCGACGAGCCAACCGGGGTTCTGACCCCGGCAGAGGCCGACCACCTGTTCCGCATCCTCGAAAACCTGCGGCGCGAGGGCAAGACGATCCTCCTGATCACCCACAAGCTGCGCGAGATCATGCATATCACCGACACCGTCAGCGTGATGCGGCGCGGAGAGATGACAGCCACCGTCAAGACCGCCGAAACCAGCCCCGAAAACCTGGCCGAGCTGATGGTCGGGCGCAAGGTTCTGCTGCGGGTCGATAAAAAGCCCGCCGCCCCCGGCCCGAACATCCTGGAGGTGGAAAACCTGCGCGTCGTGGATGACGACGGCGTCGAGCGGCTGAAAGGCGTTTCTCTGAACGTGCGCGCCGGCGAGATTCTCGGCATCGCCGGCGTGTCGGGCAACGGCCAGTCGCAATTGCTCGAGGTTCTGGGCGGCATCACCCGCGCCACCGGCAGCATCCGTGTCAACGGCCAGGAGATCGACCTGAGCGGCCGGCATTCCGACGGCCAGTCGCGCCGGGCGCGCGGCATCGCCCATGTGCCCGAAGACCGGCAGCATGAAGGCCTGATCATGGATTTCATGGCCTGGGAGAACATGATCTTCGGCTATCACAATGATCCGGCCTGGCAGAAGAACGCGCTGTTGATGGACAACCCCGCGATCCGCGCTGATACCGAGGCCAAGATGGCCCGGTTCGACGTGCGCCCGCCGAACCCGGCCCTGGCGGCAAAGAATTTCTCGGGCGGGAACCAGCAGAAAATCGTGCTGGCGCGCGAGATCGAGCGCAATCCCGACCTGCTTCTGGTCGGCCAGCCCACCCGCGGTGTGGATATCGGCGCGATCGAGTTCATCCACCAGCGCATCATAGAACTGCGCGATGCCGGCAAGGCCATCCTTCTGGTCAGCGTCGAGCTGGAAGAGATCCTTTCGATGTCCGACCGGATCGCGGTGATGTTCGACGGGCGCATCATGGGCGAACGACTGCCCGGCGAAACCGATGAAAAAGAGCTGGGCCTGCTGATGGCCGGCATGAACGGAAAGGCCGCCTAGCATGGAGCGTATGCCGCAATGGGCCGATGTGGTCCTTGTTCCGCTGATCAGCCTGCTGATGGCCTTCATCCTGTCGGCCCTGGTGATCGTGGCGATCGGCGAAGATCCGGTGGCCGCCGTGAAAATGATGGTCAACGGCGCGGTCGGATCGACCTATGGCTGGGGCTATACGCTCTATTACGCCACCAATTTCATGTTCACCGGGCTGGCCGTGGCCGTGGCCTTTCACGCGTCGATGTTCAACATCGGCGGCGAGGGTCAGGCGACCCTGGGCGGGCTTGGCGTGGCTGTCGTCTGTCTGGCGCTGCCCTGGCCGCACTGGGCGCTGGCGCTGCCGGTGGCGGTGCTGGGCGCAGCGCTGTTCGGGGCGGCATGGGCGGCCATCCCTGCCTATCTTCAGGCCCGGCGCGGCAGCCATATCGTGATCACCACGATCATGTTCAACTTCATCGGCGCCTCGCTGTTGAACTATCTTCTGGTCAATGTGATGCGGCCGGTCGGGTCGATGGATCCGGCAACGGCAAAATTCGGGCCGGGCACGCATCTGCCCACCCTGCATGATATCCTTGCCGTCGTCGGCATCCCGTTTTCCAGGGCGGCCCCGGCCAATATCAGCTTTCTGATCGCGGTGGTGGCCTGTTTTCTGGTCTGGCTGCTGATCTGGCGCACCCGTCTTGGCTATGCCATCCGCGCCTATGGAAAATCCGAGCCCGCCGCAGTCTACGCCGGCATTTCGCCCACGCGGATCATCATGATCTCGATGCTGATCTCGGGCGGGCTGGCCGGGATGATGGCCGTCAACAACGTGATGGGCGAGGCCGAGCGCCTGATCATGAACTCGGTCGAAGGTGCGGGGTTCATCGGTATCGCCGTGGCCCTGATGGGCCGCAGCCACCCGTTCGGCGTGTTCCTCGCGGCGATCCTGTTCGGCTTTCTCTATCAGGGCGGGGCCGAACTCGCGCTTTGGACAAGCATCCCGCGCGAACTGATCGTGGTCATCCAGGCGCTGGTAATCCTCTTCACCGGCGCGCTCGACAACATGGTGCGGATGCCGCTGGAAAAGCTGTTCCTGGCCCTGCGCAAGGATGACGCATGATGGATTTCGCGACCATCCTTCAGGTTTTCGATTCGACCGTGCGGCTGGCCACGCCGCTGCTGCTGGCCTGTCTGGCCGGGCTCTATTCCGAGCGGGCGGGAATCTATGACATCGGGCTGGAAGGCAAGATGCTGGCCGCCGCCTTCTTTTCGGGTGCCATCGCCGCCGTCACCGGCTCTGTCTGGCTGGGGCTCTTGGCCGGCATCGCGGCCTCGACGGCGCTGTCGGGCATCCATGGGCTGGCGGCGATCACCTTCCGCGGCAATCAACTGATTTCGGGCGTGGCGGTCAATTTTCTCGCGGCGGGCCTGACCGTCGTCATCGCGCAGGACTGGTTCAAGCAGGGCGGCCGCACGCCCTCGCTGATCGGCGGGGCGCGGTTCACGCCGGTCAAGCTGCCGCTGGCCGACACGCTGCGCGAGGTGCCGATCCTCGGCCCGATCTATTACGAACTGATCTCGGGCCATACCATCCTTGTCTACCTGGCCTTCGCCATGGTTCCGCTGACATGGTGGCTGCTGTTCCGCACCCGGTTCGGCCTGCGCCTGCGCGCCGTGGGCGAAAACCCCGCCGCAGTCGATACCGCCGGCGTGTCGGTGGTGGGCAACCGCTATGCCGCCGTGGCGATCTGCGGCCTGCTGTGCGGCATTGCCGGGGCCTATCTGGCCACTGCGCTTCAGGCCGGCTTCGTCAAGGACATGACGGCCGGGCGCGGCTATATCGCGCTGGCCGCGCTGATCTTCGCCAAATGGCGGCCGTGGTACGCGCTGTCCTCGACCCTGCTGTTCGGCTTTCTTCAGGCCATCGCCCTGCGCTATCAGAACATCGATCTGGGCGGGGTCGTGGTGCCGGTACAGTTCATGGACGCGCTTCCCTATATCCTGACCGTCGTCATCCTTGCCGGTTTCGTGGGCAAGGCCATCCCGCCGCGCGCGGGGGGCGAGCCCTATGTGAAGGAACGCTGAAAGAGATTTGGCGGGCCCCACCGGCGCGTCTTGCCGCAAGCGCCCGCGCACGACTAGGGTAGGATATGCAGATCTACCTTCCCATTGCCGAGGTCTCGGTCAACCTGTTCCTTCTGCTCGGCCTTGGCGGCATGGTGGGGGTGCTGTCGGGCATGTTCGGCGTCGGCGGCGGCTTTCTGATCACACCGCTTCTGTTCTTCATCGGGGTGCCGCCCGCCGTGGCCGTGGCCACCGGCGCGAACCAGATCGTCGCCTCTTCGGTCTCGGGCGTGCTGGCGCATCTGCGGCGCAAGACGGTGGACATCAGGATGGGCACCGTCCTGCTGTTCGGCGGCCTGCTGGGGTCGGGCCTGGGCATCTGGATCTTCAACCTGCTGACCCGGCTGGGGCAGGTCGATCTGCTGGTGACGCTTTGCTATGTCCTGTTCCTGGGCGTCGTCGGCACGCTGATGCTGATCGAGAGCCTGCGCGCCCTGCACCGTTCCAAACGCACGGGCGCGCTGCCCAAACGGCGCCAGCACGGCTGGGTCCATGCCCTGCCGCTGAAGATGAAATTTCGCACCTCCGGCCTTTACATCTCGATCATTCCGCCGATCGCGGTAGGGGCGTTTGTCGGCATCCTGGCCGCGATCATGGGCGTGGGCGGCGGCTTCATCATGGTGCCTGCGATGATCTACCTGCTGAACATGCCGACCAAGGTCGTGGTTGGCACATCGCTGTTCCAGATCATCTTCGTGACCGGCTTTACCACCCTGATGCATGCCGTGACGAACCAGACGGTCGATATCGCCCTGGCCATCGTGCTGATCCTCGGCGGGGTGATCGGGGCGCAGCTTGGCACCCAGATCGGGCTGAAGCTGAAGGCCGAACAGCTGCGCATCCTGCTGGCACTTCTGGTCATCGCCGTCTGCGGCAAGCTGGCGCTGGATCTGCTGCTGCGCCCGTCAGAGCTTTACTCACTGACGCAAGGGGCGATGTGATGCGCCGCTGGCTGATCCTCGCCCTTGCCGCCCTGTGCCTTCTGTCCCTGCCCGCACGGGCCGGGGAACAGGTGGTCGCCGGGCTCAGCCAGGCGCGCGTGGCCATCACCACCGATTTCGCAGGCTCCGAAATCCTGGTGTTCGGCGCGGTCAAGCGCAACGCTCCCTACCCCGAAGAGCCGCCACTACAGGTGATCGTCACCGTCGCCGGGCCGCTGGAGCCCGTCACCGTGCGCCGCAAGAGCCGCAGCTTCGGCATCTGGGTGAACACCGCCTCGATAGAGGTGGACGCCGCCCCCGGCTTTTACGCCATCGCCGCCACCGCGCCGCTGACCGACGCGCTGACCTTTACCGAGGATCTGCGCTACAAGGTGTCTGTGCCGCAGATGATCCGCGCCGTCGGGGCGCCCGTGGATATCCCCGACGCGGAGGCCTTTGTCAGCGCGCTGATCCGCATACGCGACCGCAACGGGCACTATGTGGTGAAAGAAGGCGCGGTGTCGCTGACCGAAGACACGCTCTTTCGCACCTCCATCGCGCTGCCGGCGAATCTGGCCGAAGGCGATTACACCACCCGCATCTTCCTGACCCGCGGCGGGCGGGTGATCGACGTCTACCAGACGAAAATCAACGTCACCATGGTGGGGCTCGAACGCTGGGCCTTCAACCTGGCGCATGAACAGCCGCTGATCTACGGCCTGCTGTCGCTGATGATCGCCGCCAGTGCGGGCTGGGCCGCATCGACCGCCTTCCGCTATATCCGGGGCTGACCGTTCAGGGCGCCTGCTCTTGCGCGGTCAACTCCAGCGGCGTGGGCGCGACGCGCAGATCATCCACCGAAAGCGGCGCCGTGGGCCGCGAAAGCCGGTTGCGCACCACCCAGAACAACCGCTTTTCCGCCCGGGTGATCGCGACATAGGCCAGCCGTTTCCACAAGGGCTGCCCCGCCTCGACCCGCCCCATCCGCGCAGCGGCCCAAAGGTCGGGCGCGAAAACCTGCACATTCTCCCACTGGCTGCCCTGCGCCTTGTGGATCGTCACCGCCGCCCCGTGCAGAAACGCCGCGCCCATGTTGGCGGCGAAGGGAATGAACGGCTCTTCCTCGTCCGGCAGTTCGATCTTGATGATCGAAGCGGCCGAAACCTGCGGATCTTCGGCGCCCATCACGTGCAGCCGCGAAAAACCCGGTTTGCGGCCGGGGCCGAGATAGATCACCTGCGCCCCCTTGATCAGCCCGCGCGCCTCCAGATCCAGCCGTTTCTTGCGGTGCTTCAGCGGCAGCTCTATCCCGTCGCAGATCAGCGGCTCGCCGGGCAAAAGCTCGTCGACGGGCGCGCCATAGGCGTTGCGGAACGCGTGGATCAGGCGAATGCGGGTGGCATTGCGCCAGACCAGAACCGGCGAGCGCGCCATCAGATCGGCCTCGACCCGCCCGGCCAGCACGACGCGCGCGTCGCGCGCGGCCAACTGCTCCACCCGGCGTTCGAACTCCTCGAACCCGACGTCGGGATCACCCAGCGCATGGGCCAGATCCAGAATCGGGTTATCCTCGGCCTGACGATGGATGCGGTGCAGGATCAGCTTGCGCTTTTCCGGCAGCGCATCGAACACCATCTGGCCCGACTGGTTCACCGGCGCCAGCTGCGCCGGGTCGCCGAACAGGATCAGCGTCGGAAAAATCTCCTGCAGATCCTCGAACTGCTTGGCATCCAGCATCGAGGCTTCATCGACGAAACCGATATCCAGCGGATCCTCGCGCCGTTTCCAGCCCAGAATGAAATCGCTGCCCCGGAGCCCCGCCGCCGCCAGCGCGCCGGGGATCGACGTGTTGGACTGGTAAAAGGCGAACGCCCGGTCCAGCGCCGCATCGGTCAGCCCCTCAACGGTGGGCCGTTCGCCATTGCCGGCCAGCCAGTCGGCGATCTTCTCATATTCGGGGTCATAGACCGGAGTGTAGAGGATGCGGTGGATGGTGGTCGCGGGCACGCGGCGGTTGCGCAGCACGCTGGCCGCCTTGTTGGTCGGCGCGAGAATGGCCAGTGTCCGCCGATCCTTGCGCCGCTTGCCTTCGTAATCGCCGGAAACGATGTCTACCCCCGCCTCCTGCAGGGCTTCGTAGAGCTTGGCCAGAAGCAGCGTCTTGCCTGATCCGGCCTTGCCGATCACCGCCAGAACGCGCGATGTCTGGCCATCGGCGCGGGGCGTCAGAACACCCTGGTCAACATCCACGCCGACGCCGCGCAGCGCCTCGCTGACGCTGTCGAAGGCTTCCGCCTGATCTTCGGAGAACTGTACTGCGGGCACGGACATGGCGCGGACCCTACCGCCCGCGCGCGGTGGGCACCAGCGCGATCAGCCGCGCCAGCGGTCCTTTCGCCCGTCGCGCGGCACCGCGCCGCCACGATCCTCCGCCCCGGCGTTCAGTTCGCGGCAGGCCACCGCCACGGTATTGTCCAGCTCGCTCGCCAGGTCCGCGAGCCCGTTTTCCAGCGCGAAGGCCCGAAGGTCCGTCAGCACCTCGACTATCCACTCGTTTGTCATAGTTGGGCACCTTTCCGCAGATTATCCGATCACCGGAAACAACTTTAACGTGTATTTCCCGCTTGCATAGCCTCGATGCCCGCCGGCTGCGCAACAAAAAGCCCCGCTGCCATGGGTCTGGCGGCGGGGCTTTTCCTGTCAGGGTCGGTTGTTAGAGCGCGTCGCCCGCCTCCAGCGCATCCGCGAAGGTGCGCAACCCGGTGCGCGGCGCCTGCACCAGCACCGCCATATTGCCCGGCTTGTGCTCGTTGCGCAGCATCTTCATATGCGCCATCGGGATTTCATCCCACGGAAACACCTCGGACATCGACGGATCGATCCGGCGCTCGAGCATCAGGCGGTTGGCGGCGGCGGCCTGTTTGAGATGGGCGAAATGGCTGCCCTGCACCCGCTTCTGGTGCATCCACAGATAGCGCGCGTCCAGCGTCAGGTTGAACCCCGTGGTGCCGGCGCAGATCACCACCATGCCGCCCTTCTTCACCACGAAGACAGACACCGGGAACGTCGCCTCGCCCGGGTGTTCGAACACCATGTCCACGTTGTTGCCCTTGCCGGTGATATCCCAGATCGCCTTGCCGAACTTGCGGACCTCGCCGAACCAGGCCTTGTATTCGGGGCTGTTGACCGTGGGCATCTGCCCCCAGCAGTTGAAATCCTTGCGGTTGATCACGCCCTTGGCGCCCAGGCTCATGACAAACTCGCGCTTGTCCTCATCCGAGATTACGCCGATGGCGTTGGCGCCTGCGGTGTTGATCAGCTGGATGGCGAACGAGCCCAAACCGCCCGACGCGCCCCAGACCAGCACGTTCTGGCCCGGCTTCAACTCATGCGGATGATGGCCGAACAGCATCCGGTACGCGGTGGCCAGCGTCAGCGTGTAGCAGGCGCTTTCTTCCCATGTCAGGTGCTTGGGTCGCGGCAAAAGCTGCTGCGCCTGCACATTGGTGAACTGGGCGAAAGATCCATCGGGGGTCTCATAGCCCCAGATCCGCTGGCTGGGCGAGAACATCGGATCGCCGCCGTTGCACTCTTCATCGTCGCCATCGTCCTGGTTGCAGTGGATCACGACCTCGTCGCCCACCTTCCAGTTCTTCACCTTGTCGCCAACGGCCCAGACGATACCCGAGGCATCCGAGCCGGCGATGTGAAACTCTGCCTTGTGTACGTCGAAAGGGCTGATCGGCACGCCGAGGCCGGCCCAGATGCCATTGTAGTTCACGCCGGCGGCCATCACCAGAACCAGCACTTCGTGGCTGTCGAGCACCGGGGTATCCACCACCTCGATCTGGAACGACTTGTCAGGCTCGCCGTGCCGCTCGCGCCGGATGGCCCAAGCGTACATCTTCTTGGGCACATAGCCCATCGGGGGCATTTCCCCGACTTCGTAGAGGTCCTTTTCGGGCGCTTCGTAGGAAATGACGTCCGTCTTGGTGTCGAGTGCCATCAATGCCTCCTTGCAGTCATCTGGGTTGCCGCGCCGCAGAATCGGCGCGCTGATCTAGGGTGAATTAAATTTGGTTGCGCAATTTTGCAACCTACAAAGCAAAAATTTTGTAATTTTATGTCTCGCCCGAGAAAATTCAGCACACCCTAAGCTGCTGCGAACCTGCCTTTATACAACCTGTATAGCAGGATTTCCGGACATATTCCTCCAATTCCAGCTATGGTAACGTAACTGCCTAAGATGTGCCGCAGCGCGGCGAATTGACATTGGCATAAAATTCCACGTATCACCCACAGAACGAAACAAAGTTACCAGAGCGATTCACGAGGCCCGCGATGACCGAGATGCAGAAAGACCGCCCATGGCTGTTCCGCACCTATGCGGGCCATTCCACCGCCCGGGCCTCCAACGCGCTGTACCGGGGCAATCTGGCAAAGGGCCAGACCGGCCTCTCCGTGGCGTTCGACCTGCCCACGCAGACCGGCTATGACAGCGACCATGAACTGGCGCGGGGCGAGGTCGGCAAGGTCGGCGTTCCGGTCGGCCATCTGGGCGACATGCGGATGCTGTTTCAGGATATCCCGCTGGAACAGATGAACACCTCGATGACGATCAACGCCACCGCGCCCTGGCTGCTCTCGCTCTACATCGCCGCGGCCGAGGAACAGGGCGCCGACATCAGCAAGCTGCAGGGCACCGTGCAGAATGACATCATCAAGGAATACCTGAGCCGCGGCACCTATATCTGCCCGCCCAAGCCCAGCCTGCGGATGATCACCGACGTGGCCGCCTATACCCGCGAACACCTGCCCAAGTGGAACCCGATGAACGTGTGTTCCTATCACCTGCAAGAGGCCGGCGCGACGCCCGAGCAGGAACTGGCCTTCGCGCTGGCCACCGCCACCGCCGTGCTGGACGATCTGAAGGGCAAGGTCAGCGACGAGGATTTTCCCGGCATGGTCGGGCGCATCTCTTTCTTCGTGAACGCGGGCGTCCGCTTTGTCACCGAGATGTGCAAGATGCGCGCCTTTGTCGAACTGTGGGATGAGATCTGCCTGGAGCGTTACGGCGTGGCCGACCCGAAATTCCGCCGTTTCCGCTATGGCGTTCAGGTCAACAGCCTGGGGCTGACCGAACAGCAGCCAGAGAATAACGTCTACCGCATCCTGATCGAAATGCTCGCCGTGACGCTTTCGAAAAACGCCCGCGCCCGCGCGGTGCAACTGCCGGCCTGGAACGAGGCGCTCGGCCTGCCGCGCCCGTGGGATCAGCAATGGTCGCTGCGGATGCAGCAGATTCTGGCCTATGAATCCGATCTTCTGGAATATGACGATCTGTTCGACGGCAACCCCGCCGTCACCCGCAAGGTCGAGGCGCTGAAAGACGGCGCGCGGGCCGAACTGGCCCAGATCGACAGTATGGGCGGCGCGGTGGCGGCCATCGACTATATGAAATCCCGGCTGGTCGAAAGCAACGCCGAGCGTATCGCCCGGATCGAGGGCGGCGACACCGTGGTCGTCGGCGTGAATCGCTGGACAGAGGCCGAGCCCAGCCCCCTGACCGCCGGGGAAGAGGCGATCATGGTCGCCGATCCCGAGGCGGAGGCCGATCAGATCGCCCGCCTGACCGCCTGGCGCGCAAGCCGCGATGAAACCGCCGTGCAGGCCGCACTGGACAAGGTGCGCACGGCGGCGGCAAGCGGCACCAACATCATGCCGCCCTCGATCGAGGCGGCAAAGGCCGGGGCCACGACCGGCGAATGGGGTGACATGGTGCGCGCCGCCTTCGGCCAGTATCGCGGCCCCACCGGCGTATCGAAAAACCCCTCCAACCGCACCGAAGGGCTGGAGCAGATCCGCGCCCAGGTTGATGCTGTGTCAGACAAGCTGGGCCGGCGGCTGAAGTTTCTGGTCGGCAAGCCCGGCCTCGACGGCCATTCCAACGGGGCCGAACAGATCGCCGCCCGCGCGCGTGACTGCGGCATGGATATCTCTTACGAAGGCATCCGCCTGACGCCCGGGGAAATCGTGCGCGCCGCCAAGGCGGAAGAGGTGCATGTTGTGGGCCTTTCGATCCTGTCGGGCAGCCATATCCCGCTGATCGAGGATCTGATGGGCCGGATGCAGACCGAGGGGCTGGGCCACATCCCCGTGGTCGTCGGCGGCATCATCCCCGAGGAAGACGCCCGCCGACTGGCGGCCATGGGCGTGGCGCGGGTCTACACCCCCAAGGATTTCGAGTTGAACCGGATCATGTTCGATATCGTCGGGCTGGTCGACCCCGGCGCCGCCGCAGCCGAGTAAGTACAGGCCCCGCCACGGATTTTAACGGATTTTCATTGCGAAACCGCCGTTTTTCCTGTCTTTTGCGGGATAAATTGGGGAGTACGCAATGAACACCGACCTGAACACGATGTCGCGCGAAGATCTGCTGGCGCTGCGCAGCCGGATCGACAAGGCGCTGGATCGGCTGGCCGTAGAGGAAAAGAAGAAAGCGCTCGAGGCCGTCAAGCAAGCCGCCAAGACCCATGGCTTCACGCTGGACGAGTTGATGCCGCTTGTCGATGGCGCCAAGCCCGCCAAAAAGACCAAGCTGCCGGCGAAATACCGCAACCCCGAAAACCCCAGCCAGACCTGGAGCGGCAAGGGGCGCCCGCCCGGCTGGATGAAGGAAGCGCTCGAGAACGGAACACCGCTGAGCGATCTGGCGATCTGAGGGTCCACGATGACCATCCACATCGGCGCGAAACCCGGCGACATCGCCGAAACCGTCCTTTTGCCCGGCGATCCTTATCGTGCGAAATGGGCGGCCGAGACGTTTCTGGAAAACCCTGTCTGCGTGAACCAGGTGCGCGGGATGCTGGGTTTCACCGGCACGTGGAAGGGAAACCGGGTCACGATCCACGGCTCGGGCATGGGCATGCCGTCGCTCTCGATTTACGCCAACGAGCTGATCGCCGAGTATAACGCGCAAACCCTGATCCGCATCGGCTCCTGCGGGGCGATGCAGGAAACCGTGAAACTGCGCGACGTGATCCTCGCGATGACCTCGTCCAGCCTCTCCACCCCGTCGAGCGGCATTTTCAGAGAGCTGAACTTTGCCCCCTGCGCCGATTACGGGCTGCTGCGCGCGGCGGCGGATGCGGCGGCGGCCAAAGGCGTTACCACCCATGTCGGCGGCATCTATTCATCAGACGTTTTCTACGATGAACGCCCCGATCTGAACGAACAGATGGTCCGCCACGGCATTCTGGGGGTCGAGATGGAGGCGGCGGAACTGTACAATCTCGCCGCCCGCCATGGCCGCCGGGCGCTGGCGGTGCTCACCGTATCGGACCACCTGCTGACACATCAGGCGCTGCCGTCCGAAGATCGCGAAACCGGCTTCGGCGCCATGGTCGAAATCGCGCTTCAGGCCGCCTTCGCCTGACCTTGGGAGAGACGAACATGCAAAAACGCAGACTTGGCGCCACCGGTCCCGAGGCCAGCGCCATCGGCCTGGGCTGCATGAGCTTTGCCGGCTTCTTCGGCAGCACCGACGAAGACGCCAGCATGGCCTGTATGCAAGCCGCCGTCGACGCCGGGATCGACTTTTTCGATACCGCCAATATCTATGGCATGGGTCGCTCGGAAAACGTGGTCGGCCGGTTCCTGACGGAAAGCAAGGCCCGGGTCACCATCGCCACCAAGGTCGGCATCGTCCCCGGCCCGCCGCGCCGGTTTGACAATTCCGCCGATTACATCCGCTCGGAACTCGAAGCTTCGTTGAAGCGGCTGGGCCGCGACCATGTGGAGCTTTACTATATCCACCGGCGCGAGGCGGAGCGGCCGGTCGAAGAAGTGGTGGAAACCCTGGCTACGCTGATCGGCGAAGGGCTGATCGGTGGCTACGGCCTGTCGGAGGTTGCCCCCTCTACCGTGCGGCGGGCCCATGCGGTGCACCCCTGCATGGCGGTGCAGAACGAATATTCGCTGTGGTCCCGCCAGCCCGAACTGGGCCTGCTCCAGACCTGCCGGGAGCTTGGCGTAGCCTTTATCCCCTTCTCACCGCTGGCGCGCGGCATGCTGGGCGAGGTGCCGCTGGACCCCGAACAGATGGAGCCGAAGGACTGGCGCCGCACCAACCCGCGGTTCACCCAGCCGAACTACGGCTACAACCTTGCCGCCGTCGACGGGTTCCGCCGCTTTTGCCGGGATCGCGGCTGGGCGGTCTCCGCCGCGGCGCTGGCCTGGGTGCTGGACAAGGGCGAACACCTGATCCCGATCCCCGGCACGCGCAGCGCCGCGCATCTGCGCGAATGGCTGGGTGCGTACGACATTGCCCTCACCGAAGATGATCGCGCCGAAATCGAGCGGCTGCTGCCCGCCGGCTTTGCCCATGGCGATCGCTACAGCGACGCACAAATCATCGGGGTGGAACGATATTGCTAGGCCCGGCGCGCCAGACCGGGCGCCTGTATTTCAGAAGGGATTTGAAATGACGTTTTTTAGATCTGCCTGCCTGATGGCACTGATGGCCCTTGGCACCCCGGTTCTGGCCCAGAGCGATGAATGGGGCAACCTGGGCGCGCTGATCGGCAGCACGCTGGGCCCCTATACCGGCGACGGCGGTGCCGTCTGGCTGCCCGACAGTGCCGACAGCGCCCGCGCGACCGAAGCCATCGCACTGCTGTATCAATCCAGCCCGACCGGCGGCAATGCAATCCAGCTGACCACCGGCTATTTCCGCAAGGGCGCAAACGGCTTTGCCTTCGTCGGCCCGTTGCAGGGGCTGTTCGGGATGGAGCCGCAAGATCCCCGCTTCTTTCCCGACCGGATCGAGGTAACGACCCTGACCCTCGGACCCGACGATCCCCGGTGCTGCCCGACCAAACTGATCCGCTGGTCGATCGACCGCGCCACCCTGCGGGCCACGCAACTCCCCTGATGCCGCTGCGGCCTAGGTCACGTAAAGCTCTCCGGCGAGGCCCACCATGAACCCCGCGACCGCGCCGAGCGGCGGCGCCCAGTGCCGTTCCAGCTTGGCCTGCGGCGCGATGTCGGCGAAGGTGAGGTAAAGAATGCCGCCACCCGCGAACAGCATGATGCCGCCCAGCAATCGTGGCATGGCAAACAGCACCTCTTCGCCCAGCAACGCGGCGGCCGGGCCAAGCAGGGCAAGCGCGGCGAAAAAGCCGATCAGACGCCGGGCAGACAGTCCATAGCCGGATTTCAGCTCACGGTAGGCGTTGAACGCCTCGGGCAGGTTTTGCAGCGCGATCAGCAGCGCCAGCAGCCGCGCCGTGGCCGCATCGCTGACCAGCATCGCGCCAAGGGCCATCGCCTCGGGCACGAAATCCAGCACCATCGCCAGAAGCTGCGCCCCCGATCCACCGTGTTCATGCAACCGGCGATCGAACAGAAAGAACACGAAACCGCCCGCGCCGAACAGCGCCAGCGCGGCCGGTGACGGCAGCCGTGCCGCCCCTTCCGGCACCAACACCAGCGCCACTGCCGAAAGCAGAACGCCGCCGCCAAAGGCGACGACGCTATGCCGGAACTCGCGCTCCATCCAGCCGGGCCGGAAATTCTCGAAGGCCGCGATGATGCCCCCGACCGGTATGGCGGCCCCCGCTATCGACGACAGCAACAGCGCGCCGACCAGGCTCTCGGGCAGCACGCGCGGCGCCCGTCAGACCGCGCGCTCGACCATCATCTTCTTGATCTCGGCAATCGCCTTGGCCGGGTTCAGCCCCTTGGGGCAGGTCTTGGCGCAGTTCATGATCGTGTGGCAACGGTAGAGCTTGAACGGATCTTCCAGATCATCCAGACGCTCGGGCGTGGCTTCGTCGCGGCTGTCGATGATCCAGCGATAGGCATGCAACAGCGCGGCGGGGCCAAGATAGCGGTCGCCGTTCCACCAGTAGCTGGGGCAGGAGGTCGAGCAGGAGGCGCACATCACGCATTCATAAAGCCCGTCGAGCTTCTTGCGGTCCTCGATCGACTGGCGCCACTCTTTCTGCGGGCGGTTTGTCTTGGTTTCCAGCCAGGGCATGATGCTGGCATGCTGGGCGTAGAAATGGGTGAGATCGGGGATCAGATCCTTGACCACCGGCATATGCGGCAGCGGATAGATCTTCACATCGCCCTTCACCTCATCCATGCCATAGATGCAGGCCAGCGTGTTGATCCCGTCGATATTCATCGCGCAGGATCCACAGATGCCCTCGCGGCACGAGCGGCGGAAGGTCAGCGTCGGGTCGATCTCGTTCTTGATCTTGATCAGCGCGTCCAGGATCATCGGGCCGCAGCTATCCATATCCACGAAATACGTGTCTACCTGCGGGTTCTGCCCGTCATCGGGGTTCCAGCGGTAAATCTGGAACTTCCGCACATTGGTCGCGCCTTCGGGCTTGGGCCAGGTCTTCCCGGTCTTGATCTTGGAATTCTTCGGAAGCGTGAATTGAACCATCGTTCCGTCTCCTTAATAAATCCGCGCCTTGGGCGCGATTTTCTTCAGATCAATCCCACCTTCATCCTGCGTGGTCAGAGGATCAAGGTGAACCGGGCGATAATCGAGCTGTACCGTATTGCCTTCGATCCGGGCCAGCGAATGCTTGCGCCAGTTGGCATCGTCGCGATCGGGGTAATCCTCATGCGCATGGGCGCCGCGGCTTTCCTTGCGCGCCTCGGCCCCGACGATGGTGGCCAGCGCGTTGGGCATCAGGTTGGTCAGCTCCAGCGTTTCCATCAGATCGCTGTTCCAGACCAGGCTGCGGTCGGAAACCTTGATGTCGGCCATCTTGGCGGCGACGGCCTGCATCTTCCCGACGCCCTCGGCCAGCGATTTGTCGGTGCGGAACACGGCGGCGTCGGCCTGCATCGTCTTTTGCATCTCGAGCCGCAGATCGGCGGTCGGGATCGAGCCGTTGGCGTTGCGCAGCGTATCGAACCGGTCCAGCGCCTTGTCGATCGAGGCCTGGTTCAGCACCGGGTTCTCGGCTTCCGGATCCACCACCTTGGCGGCACGGATTGCGGCGGCGCGACCGAACACCACCAGATCGATCAGCGAGTTCGAGCCCAGCCGGTTCGCCCCATGCACCGAGGCGCAGCCCGCCTCGCCCACGGCCATCAGGCCCGGCGCGATGGCGTCCGGGTTGTCGGCGGTCGGGTTCAGAACCTCGCCCCAATAGTTGGTGGGGATGCCGCCCATGTTGTAATGCACGGTCGGCAGGATCGGGATCGGTTCCTTGGTCACATCCACCCCGGCGAAGATCCGGGCGCTTTCCGAAATGCCGGGCAGGCGTTCGGCCAGCGCTTCGGGCGGCAGGTGGTTCAGGTGCAGGTGCATATGGTCCTTCTCGGGGCCCACACCGCGCCCTTCGCGGATTTCCATGGTGATGCAGCGGCTGACCACATCGCGCGACGCCAGATCCTTGTAGGTCGGCGCGTAGCGTTCCATGAACCGCTCGCCTTCGGAGTTGGTCAGATATCCGCCCTCGCCGCGCGCGCCTTCGGTGATCAGGCAGCCCGAACCGTAGATGCCGGTGGGGTGGAACTGCACGAATTCCATGTCCTGCAGCGCCAGCCCGGCCCGCGCGGCCATGCCGCCACCGTCGCCGGTGCAGGTATGGGCCGAGGTGGCGCTGAAATAGGCGCGGCCATAGCCGCCGGTGGCCAGCACGACCATCTTGGCGTTGAACACATGGATCGTGCCATCATCCAGCTTCCAGCAGACAACGCCCTGACACTGCCCGTCTTCCGACATGATCAGGTCGATGGCGAAATATTCGATGTAGAACTCGGCGTTGTTCTTCAGCGACTGGCCATAGAGCGTGTGCAGAATGGCGTGGCCGGTGCGGTCGGCCGCCGCGCAGGTACGCTGCACCGGGGGGCCTTCGCCGAATTCGGTGGTATGGCCGCCAAAGGGGCGCTGATAGATCTTGCCCTCTTCGGTGCGGCTGAACGGAACGCCGTAATGCTCCAGCTCATACACGGCCTTGGGCGCCTCGCGCGCCAGATATTCCATCGCGTCGGTATCGCCCAGCCAGTCCGAACCCTTGACCGTGTCATACATGTGCCACTGCCAGTTGTCGGGGCCCATGTTGCTCAGCGATGCGGCGATACCGCCCTGGGCGGCAACCGTGTGCGACCGTGTCGGGAAAACCTTGGTCACACAGGCGGTGCGCAGCCCCTGCTCGGCCATGCCCAGCGTGGCGCGCAGGCCGGAGCCGCCCGCACCAACGACCACGACGTCATAGGTATGCGTCTCGTATTCGTATGCAGCCATGTTTTTCGGTGCTCCTTAAAGCGCGATACGGGCGATGGCGAACACGCCCGTCGCCGCCGCCGCGTAGCTCAGGCAGGTCATCGCAATGATCAGGATCTTGCGGGTCAGCCCGTCGGTGTAATCTTCGATCGGCGACTGCACCCCGTTCTTGAAATGCACGAAGCCCACCACGATGGTCAGCGCCGCCACGATCGCCGGGAAGGGATGTTCGAAATAGGCGATCACCTCTTCATAGGGCTTGCCCAGCATCGGCCCGAAGGTGAAGACGAACAGCGGCACCAGGATCAGCAGCGCCACGGAGCTGACGGTCATGCCCCACATGTGATGCGCCCCGGAATGGGCCGCACCCATGCCCACGGCGCGTTTGCGATCGGTCAGAAATGCCATCCCGCTTCCCTCCTCAAATCACGATAACGGTAAGGATCGTCAGAACGACAGACCCGATGATGGCAGCCCAGCCCAGCTTCATCGCGACAGGCAGCTCCAGGCCGCGGCCCGTATCCCAGATCAGATGCCGGACACCGGCCAGCGCGTGATACCACAGCGCCCAGACCGATCCGAACATCACCAGATCGCCCAGCCAGGATGTGATGATACCATCGGCGAACGCGAAATATTCCGGCCCGCTCGCCGCCGCCAGGAACCACCACACGACCAGGATCGCGCCCACAAGCAGCGCATTGCCGGTGATCCGTGTCAGGATCGAGGTGATGGAGGTAAGCTGCGGCCGGTAAATCTGAAGGTGGGGGGAAAGCGGCCGGTTCCCCCGGTTCACGTCTGCCATGATTGGACCTTCTTTCTGTCTGGTAGCTTGGGTGTGGTGTTACCGATTTTTTCCGTCGAGTCACGGCTCGTTAGCGCTGAACATGCGGAATTTCAGCTTCCCGACGCGAAAAGTGCCGCTTTGTGATCACGCAAATTGCTTGCGTGATCACAAAAACCCCCACCCTGGCCTACCGGGGCATCAGCGCCCAATAATCGAGGTCCAGCAGAACGTCCGGGCTGTATTTCCCGTCCGTCCCCTTCAGGGCGAACGGTTCCGCATCACCCTTCACCGCCACCAACCGCAGCCGGATCGCGCCAACGCCCGGCGCATCGGTTTCCGCCTTGTCCAGCACCTCCGACCAGGCCTTCACCGTGTCGCCGCTGAAACAGGGGTTGGCATGGGCTCCGCCGTTCAGCCCCACGATCATCTGCGCATTGGCCAGCCCGTTGAACGAAAGTGCCCGGGCCATGGAGATCACATGCCCGCCATAGATCAGCCGCTGGCCGTCGGGCCGGAAGGTGGCATCGAAATGCACCTTGGCGGTGTTCTGCCACAGCCGCGTGGCGATCATGTGCTCGGCCTCTTCGATGGTCACGCCATCGACATGGTCGATGGTCTCACCCGGCTCGTAATCGCCCCAGCGATGCGGCTCGCCCGCCAATGTGAAATCATAGCCGCTGAAATCCAGGCCCGGCGGGATCATCAGATCGCCCGGATCGACGACATCGGCCAGCGCCGGAATCACCGTGTCGGGCGCCGCCGCCTCCGGGTCGCGCTTGCGCACCATCACCCAGCGCATGTACTCCAGAACCACCTCTGCCCGCTGGTTCAGCCCGCGCGTCCGCACGTAAACCACCCCTGATTTACCGTTGGAGTTCTGCTTCAGCCCGATCACCTCGCTCTCGGACCGCAGCGTATCACCCGGATAGACCGGCATCAGAAACCGCCCCTCGGCATAGCCCAGATTGGCCACCGCGTTCAGCGAAACATCCGGCACCGTCTTTCCGAACACCGTGTGAAAGGCGATCATGTCATCCAGTGGCGCGGCGGGCAGGCCGCAGGCCCGCGCGAAGTCATCCGAGGAATAAAGCGCATGCCGCGCCGGGTACAGCGCGTGATACAGCGCCCGCTCGCCGCCCGACAGGGTGCGCGGCACCGCATGGGCGATCACCTGCCCCAGCTTGTAATCTTCGAAAAACCGGCCCGGATTGGTCTTGGCCATGCTCACAACGCTCCCAGTTTCACATCGGGCGCATAGTCGCCCGCCACGTCCTTCACCACGGCCTGTGCGCAGCGCATCTTTCCGGTGGCCGCGTCAAAGGCATAGGCCGGATCCCCATAAAGAACCCAGCCCTTCGACAGCGCCTCCGTCACCTTGTGGCAAAAGGCCGACGTGTCTTCCTCGGTCAGCAAACGATAGGCTTTCATCGGCATCACATGGGAAAGGGCGACGGGCCGATCCAGTAGTGGATCCCCGCGATGGCCGCATAGACCACAACCGTGATCACACCCAGCCGGATATCACCTGCCACGCTGCCACCCTGCCACCGCTCCCACTCGGGTTCGCGGGCGTTGATCGCGAAGATCGACAAAACCGCCCAGATCAGCATGCCCCCGAACAGCACGACCGAGGCCAGATCGCCATTCACCAGCAGATGGCCCACCGCCCATGTGATCACACCCAGCAGCATCGGGTGCCGCAACCGGCCGCGCAACCGGCTCTTGGAATTTCCAAGCCCGAACAGCGCGACGGCGAAGAGCATCAGCAGATCGGTCAGATGCATCGTCCAGCTTGGCGGATACCACAGCGGCACCACCTCGGCGCCGCGATAGCCGATCACCATCAGCACCACGCCGGCAACCACCAGCAGGGCAACGACGCCCTTGAACTTGTCGCCCAGTCCCGCCCGCATCTCCGGCGCCAGGCGCTTGAACAGATGCGGGACCGACCAGACCAGCAGACCGAGTATCAACAGGGGCATCATGTCTCTCCTCAAATGTGAAATGCATTCACATCATAGCGCTTATCCAAGCCCGGCAATAGCCTCTGCCTTGGCCAGGGTTTCCCTTGCCGTCACGATATGCAGATTTTCCACGATCCGGCCATCCACAACCGCCACGCCCTGCCCTGCGGCCTCGGCCGCCTCGAAGGCGGCGATCTGACGGCGGGCCAGATCAATCTCTTCTTCGGTCGGGGCGAAGGCGGCGTTGGCGATGGCCACCTGCGCCGGATGGATCAGCGTCTTGCCATCGAAGCCCATGTCGCGGCCCTGATCACATTCGGCCTTCAGCCCCTCTTCGTCCTTGAACGCATTATAAACCCCGTCCACCGCCACGATCCCGTGCATCCGCGCCGCCATCAGGCAAAGCTGCAGCGCGGTCAGCATCGGCAGCCGGTCGGCCCGAAACCGGCATTTCAGCTCTTTCGCCAGATCATTGGTGCCCATCACGAAACCCGCCATGCGCGGATGCGCGGCGATCTCTTCGGCATGCAGCATCCCGGCCGAGGTCTCCATCATCGCCCAGAGCGGCACATCGGGGACAAGTTCGGCCACCGCCTGAACATCCGCCGCCGATCCCACCTTCGGGATCAGGATCGCATCCGCCCCACAGCCCGCGACCGCCGCGATATCCGCCCGGCCCCAATCGGTATCGAGCCCGTTGATCCGCACGATCTTTGCGCGCGCCCCATAGCCGCCCGCCTTCAGCGTTTCGGCCAGCAAGGTTCGGGCATTCGCCTTTTCCTCAACCGCGACCGCGTCTTCCAGATCAAAGATGATCGCATCCACCGCCAGGCCGCGCGCCTTGTCCAGCGCCCGTTCCTTGGACCCGGGGATATATAGGACAGACCGGTAAGGCCGTGCGTTCTGATCCATGATTCTTCTCTCCCGCAATTTTGTTGCGCAAACCATCACATCTGCGCAGCAACAGGCAACCCTTGATTTGCCGCGGCGCAGAATTGCCCCTGATGAAGCGATGCGCGCCGGGGCTGATTTATGTCAACGCGTCCCAGATCAGCTTGCTGCCAGTCAGGGTCAGCAGGGTATAGGTAATACCGAAAAACACCCGCTCCGGCACCATGCGATGCGCCTTTACCCCGAGCCACGCGCCGATCAGCATGAATGGCGCCAGATACAGATCCGCCTTCACCGTATCGGCGCTGAAAATTCCCAGAAAGGAATAGGGAACGAATTTCAGGGCATTGACCACCCAGAACACCAGAACAGTAGTGGCCTGAAACGCGGTCTTTCCCAGCCCCTCGGCCAGAAGATACACCGCCACCGGCGGCCCGCCCGCATGGCTGACAAAGCTGGTGAACCCGGCCGCCACCCCCGCCGCCGCGCCGACCTGCGGCGAAAACGGCTGCGCCCGGAACCGGAACAGCCTGAACCGCATCGCCAGCTGAAACGCCACGAACAGCACCGCCATGACGCCGATCAGCAGGCGGAAAACATCGGGATCGGCAGCCCGGTAAAGCAGCGCCCCCAGCACCACGCCGGGCACCGCCCCCAGGATCAGCCGCTTCGCGCAGGGCCAGTGCCACTGCTGCCAGAACGGCCCCAGCATGGCCAGGTCGGCCAGCATCAGCAGTGGCAGCATCATCCCCAGCGCCAGCGCCGGCGGCAGGATCAGCGCCAGAATCGGCGTTGCGGCAAATGCCGCTCCCCCTCCGAACCCGCCCTTGGAAACACCCGCGAACATCACCGCCGGTATGGCCAGGGCGAAAAAAGAGGTATCCATGCTCAACATCCGCGCCACCCCGAAAACCTGCACATTTTCCAGCCATACCCTAACGTTAGCGCCAGCAAAAGCGCCGATGCAGCGCCGCCGCGCCGCAGCAGGCTTGCACGACGCGTTGCGAATGGCTAGGCATCGGCCAATTCAAACAGACAGGGAATAACCTCATGTCCAGACCCAAGATCGCTCTCATCGGCGCGGGACAAATCGGCGGCACGCTCGCCCACCTGGCCGCGATCAAGGAACTTGGCGACGTCGTCCTGTTCGACATTGCCGATGGCACCCCCCAGGGCAAGGCGCTTGATATCGCTGAATCCGGCCCCTCCGAAGGGTTCGACGCGTCGCTGAAAGGCACTACCGACTATGCCGATATCGCGGGCGCCGACGTCTGCATCGTCACCGCCGGCGTGCCCCGCAAGCCGGGCATGAGCCGCGATGACCTGCTGGGCATCAACCTGAAGGTCATGAAATCGGTCGGCGAAGGTATCGCCACCCATGCCCCCGACGCCTTCGTGATCTGCATCACCAATCCGCTGGACGCGATGGTCTGGGCCCTGCGCGAATTCTCCGGCCTGCCCCATGCCAAGGTCGTCGGCATGGCCGGTGTGCTCGACAGCGCCCGCTTCCGCCATTTCCTCAGCGTCGAATTCGGCGTCTCGATGAAAGACGTCACCGCCTTCGTGCTTGGCGGCCACGGCGATACCATGGTGCCGCTTGCGCGCTACTCCACCGTTGCCGGCATTCCGCTGCCCGATCTGGTCGAGATGGGCTGGACCACCCAGGACAAGCTGGATGCGATCGTACAGCGCACCCGCGACGGCGGCGCCGAGATTGTCGGCCTGCTGAAAACCGGCTCTGCTTTCTATGCGCCCGCCACCTCGGCGATCGAAATGGCAGAGGCCTATCTGAAAGACCAGAAGCGCCTGCTGCCCTGCGCCGCCTACTGCGATGGCGAATTCGGCCTGAAGGGCATGTATGTGGGCGTGCCCACCATCATCGGCGCGGCCGGCATCGAAAAGGTCGTGGACATCAAGCTCAACAAGGACGAGCAGGTGATGTTCGACAAGTCGGTCGACGCGGTGAAGGGCCTCGTCGCGGCCTGCAAGGGCATCGACAGCACCCTGGCCTGAGCCTCGGCCCTACAGACATGTGAAGGGCCGGGTTGCCACACCCGGCCCTTTGCCGTTCCAGAAGAGGCAAGGGCCCGCGAACATGCTGCGGCGCGGCGTGCAAACGGCGCCTGGCGCCCGAATCGAAACATCAAAATTTCTGTTAGCGATAGCCGCTTGCCATTTGTGATCACAGCTTTCCAAAGTGTGATCACAAAAGCTGAAAACCCGGAATAATTCAACGAAACCGCGCGAAAACCGTTTCTCCGCCCCGCCGGACTGTGCCATTACATCAGAGAATTGCACTAGAACGGGACAGTTTCATGAACATTCATGAATACCAGGCGAAGGCTCTTCTTCGTGACTATGGCGCACCGGTCTCTGACGGCCGTGTCGTCCTTACCCCGCATGACGCCAAGACGGCGGCGGGCGAGCTTGACGGTCCGCTTTGGGTCGTCAAGGCGCAGATCCACGCCGGCGGCCGCGGCAAGGGCGCGTTTAAAGAGGCCGCCGCCGGTGAAAAAGGCGGCGTGCGTCTGGCCAAGTCGGTCGAGGAAGCCGCCGAGGAAGCCCGCAAGATGCTGGGCCACACCCTGGTGACCCACCAGACCGGCCCGGCCGGCAAGCAGGTCAACCGCATCTATATCGAAGACGGCTCGGGCATCGAGACCGAGCTTTACCTTGCGCTTCTGGTCGATCGTCAGACCAGCCGCATCTCGTTCGTCTGCTCCACCGAAGGCGGGATGGACATCGAAGAGGTCGCCGAGTCCACGCCCGAGAAGATCCTGTCCTTCTCCGTCGATCCGGCCACCGGCTATCAGCCGTTCCATGGCCGCCGTATCGCCTTTTCGCTGGGCCTGACCGGCAAGCAGGTCAAGCAATGCGTCGCGCTCATGGGCAACCTCTATCGCGCCTTCACCGAGAAGGACATGGAGATGCTGGAGATCAACCCGCTGATCGTGACCGACAGCGGCGATCTGAAATGCCTCGACGCCAAGGTCGGCTTCGACGGCAACGCGCTCTACCGCCAGCCCGACATCCTCGAGCTGCGCGACGAAACCGAGGAAGACTCCAAGGAACTGGCCGCGTCCAAGTTCGATCTGAACTATATCGCGCTGGACGGTGAAATCGGCTGCATGGTCAACGGCGCCGGCCTGGCCATGGCGACGATGGACATCATCAAGCTGTTCGGGGCCGAGCCTGCCAACTTCCTCGACGTGGGCGGTGGCGCCACCAAGGAAAAGGTGACCGAAGCGTTCAAGATCATCACCTCCGATCCCAACGTGAAAGGCATCCTCGTCAACATCTTCGGTGGCATCATGCGCTGCGACGTCATCGCCGAGGGCGTGATCGCCGCGGTGAAAGAGGTCGGCCTGCAGGTTCCGCTGGTGGTACGGCTCGAAGGCACCAACGTCGAGATGGGCAAGGAGATCATCAACGGATCCGGCCTGGCCGTCATCGCCGCCGACAACCTCAGCGATGCCGCCGAGAAAATCGTTAAAGCGGTGAAGGGGTAAGGCGATGCGCGGGTTCGGCCTTTTTCTTGGCATGGTTTTCGCGGCGGCGCCCGTCGCGGCCCAAAGCCATAAAGAGGCCGCCCGCGCCAATGTCGCCATTGCAGTCGAGCTGTGCGGTGCGTCCTATCCGGGTTCAGAGGCTTGGCTTGGGGCCTTCAGGGCCGCCGGGTTTGCCGAGCGTGTGGAAAACCTGGGCAATGGTGATCTCAACTACCATTTCACCGCCCCGGCCGACACCGCATCGGCTGTGATCTATCTGGGACAGATGGCCCCCGATTGCACGGTAACAACCCACTATATGGGCGTTACCGAAACCTCGCAGATGATTGGTGCGATGCTTGCGCAGCGTTCACCCGGAAAATACCTGCGCAGCGGTCTGCCCGGCAGCACCGCAGCGCCGGCAGACCAGTCCCCCGTCTGCGCGGTATTCACCGAACGTGGCGTAGAACTGCCGGAATTCATCGCCATTTCCTCTGCACGGGGCGGCAATATCTGCATCGAAGACGGCACCAGCCGCATCTACATCGCAACACTAGTTTAAAGTTCAAAGGACCAATCATGGCAGTCCTCGTAGACGAAAATACCAAAGTTATCTGTCAGGGCTTCACCGGCTCTCAGGGCACGTTCCACTCCGAACAGGCGATCGCCTATGGCACCAAGATGGTCGGTGGCGTGACCCCCGGCAAAGGCGGGCAGACCCATCTGGGCCTGCCGGTCTTCAACTCCTGCCACGAAGCGGTCGCCGTTTCCGGCGCCAATGCCTCTGTGATCTATGTGCCGCCGCCCTTCGCGGCGGATTCGATCCTCGAGGCGATCGACGCAGAGATCCCGCTGATCATCTGCATCACCGAAGGCATCCCGGTGCTGGACATGATGAAGGTCAAGCGCGCGCTGGAAGGGTCTTCGTCGATCCTGATCGGCCCGAACTGCCCCGGCGTCATCACCCCCGACGCCTGCAAGATCGGCATCATGCCCGGCCACATCCACAAGCGTGGCTCTGTCGGCGTCGTGTCGCGCTCGGGCACGCTGACCTATGAGGCGGTCAAACAGACCTCCGACTCCGGTCTGGGCCAGTCCACCGCCGTGGGCATCGGCGGCGACCCGATCAAGGGGACAGAGCATATCGACGTGCTGGAAATGTTCCTGGCCGATCCGGAAACCCAGTCTATCATCATGATCGGTGAAATCGGCGGGTCCGCGGAAGAAGAAGCCGCGCAATTCCTGGCCGATGAAAAGAAAAAGGGCCGCTGGAAACCGACTGCGGGCTTCATCGCCGGGCGCACCGCGCCTCCGGGCCGCCGGATGGGCCATGCCGGTGCCATCGTCGCCGGTGGCAAGGGTGCCGCCGAAGACAAGATCGAAGCGATGAAATCCGCCGGTATCGTCGTCGCCGACAGCCCGGCGGGCCTTGGCGAAGCCGTGCTCAAGGCTATCGGCTGATCCATCCTCAAACCAATTGCCGCGCCCCGGCGAACGGGGCGCGGCGCCAATTCATCAGGTGTCGCCATGACCGAGCAAAGCCCCAACGACGTTTTCCATTCCTCGTCCTTCCTGCAGGGGCATAACGCGGAATATATCGAACAGCTCTACGCCCGCTATGCCAACGATCCCAACGCGGTCGATGAGGCGTGGCAGCAGTTCTTCCGCGCGCTCGGCGACGAAGAGATGGACGTCAAGAAAGAGGCCGCCGGCCCCTCGTGGGCGCGCACCGACTGGCCGCCGCAACCCGACGACGATCTGACCGCCGCCCTTGACGGCCAGTGGCCCGCCCCCCCGGCCGAGGCGAAGGACGCCGGCAAGAAGATCAAGGCCAAGGCCGCCGAAAAGGGCGTTGCGCTGTCTGACGAGCAGGTCAAGCGCGCGGTGCTGGATTCGATCCGCGCCCTGATGATCATCCGCGCCTACCGTATCCGTGGCCATCTCGTGGCCGATCTCGATCCGCTCGGCATGCAGGACAAGACCCCGCACCCCGAGCTGGACCCGAAATCCTACGGCTTCACCAGCGCCGACATGGACCGGCCGATCTTCATCGACAACGTGCTGGGCCTGCAGGTCGCATCGCTGCGCGAGATTCTGGACATCGTCAAACGCACCTATTGCGGCACCTTCGCGCTGCAATACATGCATATCTCCGACCCTGAACAGGCCGGCTGGCTGAAGGAACGGATCGAAGGCTTCGGCAAGGAAATCACCTTCACCCGCGAAGGCCGCCGCGCCATCCTCAACAAGCTGGTCGAGGCCGAGGGTTTCGAAAAATTCCTCCATGTCAAATACATGGGCACCAAGCGCTTCGGGCTGGACGGCGGCGAGAGCCTGATCCCGGCGATGGAGCAGATCATCAAGCGCGGCGGCGCCCTTGGCGCGCGCGAGATCGTCATCGGTATGCCCCACCGGGGCCGCCTGTCGGTGCTGGCCAACGTGATGGCCAAACCCTATCGCGCCATCTTCAACGAATTCCAGGGCGGCAGCTTCAAGCCCGAAGATGTCGATGGCTCGGGCGACGTGAAATATCACCTCGGCGCCTCCAGCGACCGCGAATTCGACAATAACAAGGTGCACCTGTCGCTCACCGCGAACCCCAGCCACCTCGAGGCGGTGAACCCGGTGGTGCTGGGCAAGGCCCGCGCCAAGCAGTTTCAACTGAACGATCCCAAGCGCGAAACGGTGATCCCCGTGCTGCTGCACGGCGACGCAGCCTTTGCCGGCCAGGGCGTCGTGGCTGAATGCTTTGGCATGTCCGGCCTTGTCGGCCACCGCACCGGCGGCACCATCCACATTGTCGTGAACAACCAGATCGGTTTCACCACCGCGCCGCATTACTCGCGCAGCTCGCCCTATCCCACCGACATCGCGCTGATGGTCGAGGCGCCGATTTTCCACGTCAATGGCGACGACCCCGAGGCGGTGGTGCATGCCGCCAAGGTGGCCACCGAGTTCCGCCAGAAATTCCACCGCGATGTGGTCATCGACATCTTCTGCTATCGCCGCTTCGGGCATAACGAAGGCGACGAGCCGATGTTCACCAACCCGCTGATGTACAAGAAGATCAAGAAGCAGAAGACCACGCTTCAGCTCTACACCGATCGCCTGGTCAAGGACGGGCTGATCCCCGAGGGCGAGATCGAGGATATGAAGGCCGCGTTCCAGGCCCATCTGAACGAAGAGTTCGAGGCCGGCAAGGATTACAAGCCCAACAAGGCCGACTGGCTGGATGGCCGCTGGTCGCACCTCAACCGCGAGGGAGAGGAATACCAGCGCGGCGATACCTCGATCACCGAAGAAACGATGCAACAGGTCGGCGCCGCGCTGACCACCTCCCCCACGGGCTTTGCCCTGCACAAGACGGTCGGGCGCCTTCTGGAAACCAAGAAGGAGATGTTCGCCACCGGAAAGGGCTTCGACTGGGCCACCGCCGAGTCGCTGGCCTTCGGCTCGCTCCTGACCGAAGGATACCCCGTGCGCCTCGCCGGCCAGGACAGCACGCGCGGCACCTTCTCTCAGCGCCACTCGGCCTTCATCAGCCAGGACACGGAGGAACGGTATTATCCGCTGAACCATATCCGCGAAGGCCAGGCCCATTACGAAGTCATCGATTCGATGCTTTCGGAATATGCGGTGCTCGGCTTCGAATACGGCTATTCGCTGTCCGAACCCAACGCGCTGGTGATGTGGGAAGCGCAGTTCGGCGATTTCGCCAACGGCGCCCAGATCATGTTCGATCAGTTCATCAGCTCGGGCGAACGCAAATGGCTGCGCATGTCGGGGCTTGTGATGCTGCTGCCCCACGGCTTCGAGGGCCAGGGCCCTGAACACAGTTCGGCGCGGCTGGAGCGGTTCCTGCAGAACTCGGCCGAAGACAACTGGATCGTCGCCAACTGCTCGACCCCGGCGAACTATTTCCACATCCTGCGCCGCCAGCTGCACCGCACCTTCCGCAAGCCGTTGGTGCTGATGACGCCGAAATCGCTGCTGCGCCACAAGCTGGCCGTGTCCGATGCGGCCGATTTCACCACCGGCTCGTCTTTCCACCGCGTGCTGTGGGACGACGCCGAGAAGGGCGCCGCCGGCATCACCCTCGCCGCCGATGACAAGATCAAGCGCGTGGTGATCTGTTCGGGCAAGGTCTACTATGACCTGCTCGAGGAACGTGATGCTCGCGGCATCGACGACATCTATCTGCTGCGCCTCGAACAGTTCTATCCCTTCCCGGCGATCAGCCTGGTGAAAGAGCTTGAACGCTTCAAACAGGCCGAAGTCGTCTGGTGCCAGGAAGAGCCCAAGAACCAGGGTGGGTGGACCTTCGTAGAACCGAACCTCGAATGGGTTCTGACCCGCATCTCGGCCAAACACGCCCGCCCCCGCTACGTGGGCCGCAACGCCTCTGCCTCGCCCGCCACGGGCCTGGCCAGCCAGCACAAAGCACAGCAAACAGCGCTCGCAAACGAAGCGCTGACCATCGAAGGGTAATCCACTATGTCCACTGAAGTTCGCGTACCCACCCTTGGTGAAAGCGTCACCGAGGCCACCGTCGCCACATGGTTCAAGAAACCCGGCGACAGCGTCGCGGTCGATGAAATGCTGTGTGAACTGGAAACCGACAAGGTCACGGTAGAGGTGCCCTCGCCCGTCGCCGGCACGATGGGAGAGATCGTCGCCGCCGAAGGCGAAACCGTCGGCGTCGACGCGCTGCTGGCCATGATCAGCGAAGGCGCCGCCGCCCCGGCCCCCGCGAAAGCCGCAGCGCCCGCCGCCCCTGCGGAAACCGGCGGCGAAAGCATCGACGTGATGGTGCCGACCCTGGGTGAAAGCGTGACCGAGGCCACCGTCTCCACCTGGTTCAAACAGGTCGGCGATACCGTCGCCCAGGACGAGATGCTGTGCGAGCTGGAAACAGACAAGGTCTCGGTCGAGGTGCCCGCCCCCGCCGCCGGCACGCTCACCTCCATTCTGGCGCAAGAGGGTGACACCGTCGAAGCCGCCGGCAAGCTCGCCGTACTGAGCACCGGCGCGGGCGCCGCCGCGCCCGCCCCCGCCGCGGCCCCCGCCCCCGCCGCGGCCCCCGCCCCCGCCGCGGCCCCGTCATCCGGCAAGGACGTCGAAGATGCGCCCTCGGCCAAAAAGCTGATGGCGGAAAAAGGCGTGTCCGCCGCCCAGGTCAGCGGCACCGGCCGCGATGGCCGGATCATGAAGGAAGACGTGCAAAAGGCGATCGCCGCTGGCACCCAGGCCGCCGCTGCCGCCCCCGCCGCCGCCACCGCCACCCCGCGCGCGCCTGTCGCCGCCGATGATGCGGCACGCGAGGAACGGGTGAAAATGACCCGCCTGCGCCAGACCATCGCCCGGCGCCTGAAAGACAGCCAGAACACCGCCGCCATGCTGACCACCTATAACGAGGTGGACATGAGCGCGACGATGGCCCTGCGCAAGGAATACAAGGATCTGTTCGAGAAGAAGCACGGTGTGCGCCTCGGCTTCATGTCCTTCTTCACCAAGGCCTGCTGCCATGCGCTGAAAGAAGTGCCCGAGGTCAACGCCGAGATCGACGGCACCGATATCGTCTACAAGAACTTCGTTCACATGGGCATTGCCGCAGGCACGCCCACAGGTCTCGTGGTGCCCGTGATCCGCGACGCCGACGCGATGTCCTTTGCCGAAATCGAAAAGGCGATCGCCGAAAAAGGCGCCCGCGCCCGTGACGGCAAACTGTCGATGGCCGAAATGCAGGGCGGCACCTTCACCATTTCCAACGGCGGCGTCTACGGCTCGCTCCTGTCCTCGCCCATCCTGAACCCGCCGCAGTCCGGCATCCTCGGCATGCACAAGATCCAGGACCGTCCGGTCGTGGTCGGCGGCGAGATCGTGATCCGCCCGATGATGTACCTGGCGCTGTCCTATGACCACCGCATCGTCGATGGCAAAGGCGCCGTCACCTTCCTGGTGCGGGTCAAGGAAGCCCTCGAAGATCCGCGCCGTTTGCTGATGGATCTGTGATAGATCGGCCCCCCTGCCACGGCAGGGGTGCACCACCCCCGGAGTCGCCCATGACCCCTGAACTCACCGCCCTCACCCTCGCCGCACTGCTGCAGGTGCTCCAGTTCTTCGCCTATGCGGTGGCCGCCAACGCACAGGTCGGCCCCAAAACCGCCATGGGCCCGCGCGACACCCCCATGCACGTCACCGGGCTGGCTGGCCGGCTCCATCGCGCGCTGAGCAATCATTTCGAAGGGCTGACCCTCTTCACCATCGCGGTCGTGGTCACCACCCTGTCGGATCAGGCCAGCCCCTTCACCGCCACCTGCGGCTGGGTCTATCTCGCCGCGCGCGTGGCCTATGTGCCGGCTTACGCCCTCGGCCTTTCCCCCTGGCGGACGCTGATCTGGGCCTTGGGCTTTGTCGCCACCGTCGCCATGCTGCTTGCAGCGGTGCTGTGATGTTTCTTCTTCGCCGAAATATCCTCGGGGGTGAATTGGTCGAAGACCAAGAGGGGGCAGACAGCCCCCACCCCCCGGCCGAAATTCCTGTGCCCGCGTACCCCGCCCGGCGCAGATGCCAAAATAACCGAAGGAAATGACCCATGGCAGACTATGATGTGATCGTGATCGGCGGCGGCCCCGGCGGCTATGTCTGCGCCATCCGCTGCGCCCAGCTGGGCCTGAAAACCGCCTGTGTCGAAGGCCGCGAAACCCTCGGCGGCACCTGCCTGAACGTGGGCTGCATCCCCTCCAAGGCCCTGCTGCACGCCACCCACAGCCTGCACGAAGCCGAGCATAACTTCGCCACCATGGGCCTGAAGGGCAAATCGCCCTCCGTCGACTGGAAACAGATGCTCTCCTACAAGGATGATGTCATCGGGCAGAACACCAAGGGCATCGAATTCCTGTTCAAGAAGAACAAGGTCGACTGGCTGAAAGGCTGGGGCTCCATCCCCGCCGCCGGCCAGGTCAAGGTCGGCGAAGAACTGCACAACGCGAAAAACATCGTCATCGCCACCGGGTCCGAGGCATCTTCGCTGCCGGGGATCGAGGTCGACGAGAAAATCGTCGTCACCTCCACCGGCGCGCTCGAACTGCCGAAGATCCCGAAATCCATGGTGGTGATCGGCGCCGGTGTGATCGGGCTGGAAATGGGCTCGGTCTATGCCCGGCTGGGCAGCGAGGTCACGGTCGTCGAATACCTCGATCACATCACCCCCGGTATGGATGCCGAGATCAGCCGCAGCCTTCAGAAGCTTCTGAAGAAGCAGGGGCTGAACTTCGTCCTCGGCGCCGCCGTTCAGGGGGTCGAGCCCCTGAAAACCAAGGCGAAGGTAGGCTACAAGCTGCGCAAGGACGACAGCGAGGCCACGCTCGACGCCGACGTGGTGCTGGTCGCCACCGGCCGCAAGCCCTTCACCGACGGGCTGGGGCTTCAGGCGCTTGGCGTCGAGCTTCTGCCGCGCGGCCAGATCAAGACCGATGGCCACTGGGCCACCAACCTGCCCGGCGTCTATGCTATCGGTGACGCCATTGAAGGCCCGATGCTGGCCCACAAGGCCGAGGATGAAGGCATGGCCGTGGCCGAGGTCATCGCCGGGAAATCCGGGCATGTAAATTACGGGGTCATCCCCGGCGTGATCTACACCCACCCCGAGGTCGCCAGCGTCGGCAAGACCGAGGAACAGCTCAAAGAGGAAGGCCGCGCCTACAAGGCCGGGAAATTCTCTTTCATGGGCAATGCCCGCGCCAAGGCGGTGTTCGCCGGCGACGGATTCGTGAAAATCCTGGCCGACAAGGAAACCGACCGCATTCTGGGCGCGCATATCATCGGCCCGGCGGCGGGCGATCTGATCCACGAGATCTGCGTGGCGATGGAATTCGGCGCCTCGGCTCAGGATCTGGCCCTGACCTGCCACGCCCACCCGACCTATTCGGAAGCGGTGCGCGAGGCCGCCCTGGCCTGCGGCGACGGCGCGATCCACGCTTAAGCAAAACCGGGCCGGCGGCGGCGGTTGCCCCGATTGGCCCGGTCCTCTTGCGGCCGCCGGCGATCCCGCCGCGCAAGATCAGGCCGCGAGCAGACGCAACCCCTGCGTGACATCAGTGCGCACCGCCAGACGCAGCCCCGGTTCGTCGCCCGCCTTCAGGGCGGCCACGATCATCCGGTGATGCTGCGGCGGTTCGGTCCGCCCCAACCGGCCATAAAGCGCCCGCATGGTCGGCCCGAGCTGCAGCCAGACCGTCTCGGCCATGGCCAGCATCGCGGGGGCCTGCGCCCGCAGATACAAGGTACGGTGAAACTCCAGATTGGTGCGGATATACCCGACCGCATCGTTCCTGCTGACCACTTCGGCAATGGCGGCATTGATGGTCTGCAACCGGTCGATCAATGCCAGATGCGCACGCGGCAGCGCCCGCGACGCAAGCTCCGGTTCCAGCAGCGCCCGCAGCGCGGCAAGCTCTTCGATCCGCTCGTTCGACAGTTCGGGCGTGGTCATCCGCCCCGAGGATGACATCGTCAGCGCCCCCTCCGCCGCCAGCCGCCGCATCGCTTCGCGCACCGGCGTCATGGACACGCCGAACTGTTTGCCCACCCCGCGTAGCGTCATCGAGGCGCCGGGCGTCAACTCGCCATGCATGATGCGCGTGCGCAGCGTGCGATAAAGGCGGTCATGGGTGGCGCTTCCGGCATCGCCCGGCCGATTCTGTAGCAGCATCCTTCGAGTGTGATCACAAACCGTGACACCGTCAATCGGCAAAGCGAACCCGCTGCAACGTCGATCCGTTGGCACGCAGCCAGCCCCGATGCGCGCGATACGTGGGGCAAAGCTGTTCCACCAGCGCCCAGAACGCCGCCGAATGGTTCATCTCTCGCAGATGCCCCACCTCATGCGCGGCCACGTAATCCAGCACCTCGGGCGGGGCCATGATCAGGCGCCAGGAATACATCAGATCCCCGTTGGACGAGCACGATCCCCAGCGCGACCGCGTGTCGCGCAGGGTCAACCGGCCATAGCCGCAACCCAGGGCGGCCGCGTGCCGATCCGACGCCAGCGCCAGCCGGTCGCGCGCCGCGTGTTTCAGAAAGGCCGCGACCCTTTGGCCCACCCGGGCCGGATCGGCCGGCACCAGCAGCCGCCCGCCCTCTAGCCTGGGGCTGCGGACCGGCGCGGCGGTGATCGCCACCGGCACCCCTTCGAAGGGAACCGTTTCCCCGATTCGCACCACCGCAACGCCGGGATGCGATGTCAGGTGCCCGCGAATCCAGCTCTCCTTGTCGCGCAGAAAGGCCAGCCCTTCGTCCAGCGGGGCGCTTTTGGGCAGGGTCAGCGTCACGCGTCCGTCCAGTTGCGACACACGCAGCGAATAGCGGCGCGCGCGCGCCGACCGGCGCAGCGCGACCTCGATCGGCGGCTCGCCCGGCAATTCGGCGGAGGTGACTTCGGCGCGTTTCATCGCCGCCAGATTAGCAACGCCGCCCGGCCTGTGCAGCCTCAAATGCGCGGCTTTCGCGGATTGTGTTCAAAACGGCTTTGACACCCTGGGGGACTTGTGGCAGTTGGCTGCGACTCTGAACAGACATTATCGATTGAAGGGGACCTCTATGCCCAAGGAAGAATGGGGCGTTAAGCGCGTTTGCACGAACTGCTCGACCCGGTTTTACGACCTTCAGCGGAACCCGATGACCTGTCCGTCCTGCGGACACAGCTTTTCGCTGGAAAGCCTGGCCAGCGGCAAGGGCCGCACGCTTGTCGCCGACAAATCCGATGCCAAGTCCGAACCCGAAGTGGTTGCCGATCTGGATACGGATGACGACGTGCTGGACGATGACGACACCGAGGTCGATCTGGGTGACGATGTTCTGGAAGACGATGAAGACGACAACGTCTCGCTGGACGATATCGCCGATGTCGCAACGGATGACGACGAGACCTGAAGAGCAGAGGGCGGTGGTTTTTTCGCTTGATCTCCACCGCCTGCTTCCATAGATACACGCGGGCAGGCGGCATAGCCTGCCACACGGTCGGGGCCATAGCTCAGTTGGGAGAGCGCTTGCATGGCATGCAAGAGGTCAGGGGTTCGACTCCCCTTGGCTCCACCAAATCACCCCTCATCCTGTCCGCCACATATCGCGCCGGCTGCGCTTCGGTGATCAGCGTTTACAATATCTTCCGCGCCGGGTTCTCGATCGGCAGGTATTCGACACCGGCCCGTTTGACCGGCTGCGGGTAGAGCTTCATCAACTCCAGCACCTCCAGCGGCATTCCGACCGTCACCGGAAGCCCCAGGCTCTGCGCCTCGCTGGCCATCAGCGCATAGTCATGCGTCCAGTAGCCGCCGGCCAGTTTCTCGGCCAATGCCTCGGCCACGGCCAGATCCAGCCGGGGGGTCAGAATCTCGATCGCGCCGCGCTTGACCTGCGCGATGGCCTTTTCGCTGACATCCGCAAGCACCAGCGTCACGTCAGACACCGCCTCGATCGGCTTGGAATCGCGCGCCTTGACGATGCTGGCACCGGGCACACCCACGATCTGCGGGTCGATCGGCCCGAGCATGGAAAACTCTCCCAGCACGATTTCATCCGCCGCCAGCGCGATCAGCGTACCGCCCGACATAGCGTATATCGGCACATGTACCGTTACCTTCGCCGGATGCGCCTCGATCGCGCGGGCGATCTGCAGCGCGGCGATTACCAGCCCGCCGGGCGTGTGCAAGATCAGGTCGATCGGCATGTCCCTGGGGGTTTCCTTGATCGCGGCGATGATGGTCTGGGCATCCTCCAGATCGATATGACGCGCCACGCTCATCCCGAACAGGCTGCGCTTTTCCTGCCGGTGGATCATGGTGATGACGCGCGTGGCACGCTTGCGTTCGATCCGGCGGATCGCCTGCGCCCGGCGTGCGGCGAAAATCTGGCCCGTGACCAGCGGCTGCAGGGCGAAGACGAGAAAGAGAAGAAAGAAGATGCCTGTATCCATGTGCCGTCCGATTCCCTGCTGCCGCGTGCCGTGTGTAGCATATGCGGCGCGCCCGCCGGTCACCGAATTTGCCGCAGCCGCGCAGGCCATCTTGTGAATTGAAAATATCGGCCGAATCCGGCACCATCACCACAGGCAGCAACCTTGCCGGGGCGACATTGACGCCAACGTCAGGCCCCCGTCACGGGATACGAGGCGGTAGCAGATGCAGAAACTTTTCTACGCGGCGCTGATCGCCGCATTCACGGCCCCCGTGGCCCAGGCCGGCGCGATCGAAAGCGCCTGTCTGTCATCGGGGCGCAAGGGCGTGTCGCGCGCCATGTGCGGCTGCATCCAGGATGCCGCCGACCTGACCCTGAATCGCGGCGACCAGAGGCTGGCCGCGACATTCTTCCGCGATCCGCACAAGGCACAGGAAATCCGCCAGTCGGACAACCGCGGGCATGAGGCGTTCTGGCTGCGCTACAAGGCCTTCGGCACGGCGGCCGAGACCTTCTGCCGCTAGCCGGGCACCCGGGTCTTGTGCAACTCGGCCACAAGGCCGTGGCTGGCAGCCTCGATCAGATCAAGCACAAGGTCGAACCCGCCTTCGTAATAGGGATCGGGCACTTCGGCGCGCGGGCTGTTGGCATAGGTCAGAAACAGCTCCACCGGGGTTTCGCTTTCGACCGGGCGCATCCGCTCGAGCGCGGCGACATTGGCGCGGTCCATGGCGAGAATCAGGTCGAACCGGGCGAAATCGCGCGGTGTGACCTGCTGTGCGCGCAGCGGGCTGAGGTCATAGCCCCGCGCCGCCGCTTCGGCCGTGGCGCGGGCATCGGGCGGATCGCCGATATGCCAGCCGCCGGTGCCGGCGCTTTCCACCGCGACGTCCAGCCCCGCCTGCGCGGCAAGCTGGGCGAAGACCCCATGCGCGGTGGGCGAGCGGCAGATGTTTCCCAGGCAGACAAACAGGATGCGTGTGGTCATTTCGTTCTCCTCCTTGCGCGATACTAGCGCAAGGGGGTGGCCGCGACCAAGATCGGCGTTTCGGCCGAGGACGCCGGGGGCTGTCTGCCCCCGGACCCCCGAGGATATTTCGGAAAGATGAAAGGGGCGCGGCGGGCCGGGTTCGGCGCGCCGCGCCGGGGTATCAGTTGGTCATTTTCGTGGTGCCGTGATTCATCTGGCCGTGCATCGGCTTGCGCTGAAGATCGACGGGGATGTCCACGGTGATGTCGCCGGCCTTTTCAAAGCTGAGCGTGACCTGGATCACGTCGCCCTGCTGCAGCGGGCGGGTGAGCCCGAGGAACATCACATGATCACCGCCACGCGCGAGGGCGTGGCTGCCGCCGGCGGGGATGGGAAAGCCTTCTTCGACCTCGACCATCTGCATCACGCCCTGCGCGTCGGAGATATG
Organism: Actibacterium sp. EMB200-NS6; assembly: GCF_001305615.1. Lineage (GTDB taxonomy): Bacteria > Pseudomonadota > Alphaproteobacteria > Rhodobacterales > Rhodobacteraceae > Actibacterium_A > Actibacterium_A naphthalenivorans. The sequence goes on along the minus strand of NZ_CP010869.1, from coordinate 469,323 downwards.
GGTGTGCAGTTCCACCCGTTCGGCCACGTCGGAAGTGGCACCCACAAGCCGGTCATCGCTGTCGGCCCTGTTTTTCAGCACCATGAAGGCGGCGCCCGATTGCGACAGCATTGTCGAGGCGCGGGCGTAGGGATCTTCGATCATGATGCCGTCTGCGAGGGCAGGCAGGGCGAAAGAGATGGCGGCAAGCGCCGCGAAAGCGGATTTCTTCAGGGACATGACGTCCTCCCGGTATTGGATTGTCTGTTTGCTGGTCTGTCTTGCGTCAGGCCGGCACCGGGGGCCCGCGCGCCATCGCAGACAGACGGGCCCGCCCCGGAAGGGTCAGGGCCGCGGGCAGGGACAGGTATTCGCCATCGGCCAGCCGGCGCAGCGGCAGCACCGGGGGCGAGGTCGTGACCGAGATGAAGGCGGCGACGCCATCGGGGCAGATATGCGGCGGGCCCACCGGGTTGCCATCGGCATCGACGGTGATGGTCTGCAGCCCGAGGCCCGAGCAGATGACCATCTCGCCCGCGGCCGGGGCCTGGCCGCGCGCCGCCGCGAGGGTGAACGAGGTCAGGCTGAGCATTAGCGCCAGCAGCGTGGCAAGGAGGGGGCGCAGCAGGGTCATCGGGCAGGGTATAGAGGTGCGGAACCGGCGGCGGAACGCGCCAAAAGGAAGCGGCCCCGCCGGTTGCCGACGGGGCCGCTGCACATCACAGCCGAAAGACAATCAGGCGGTTGCCTGAGTCTTTTCGACGTCTTTCTTGATTTTCAGAGCTTTCTCGGAAAGCTCGGCATCCTTGGCCTTGGCCAGGAACGCATCGAGGCCGCCGCGGTGATCCACCGTGCGCAGCGCAGATGCCGACACGCGCAGTTTGAACGAACGTCCCAGCGCGTCGGAGATCAGCGTCACGTCATTCAGGTTCGGCAGAAACCGGCGGCGGGTTCTGTTCTTGGCGTGGCTGACATTGTTGCCAGTCATCGGGCCTTTTCCGGTCAGTTCGCAGACGCGCGACATGGGTCTCTTCCTTGTCTCGTATAAACACTTAGGGCGCCGCATGAGCAGCGCCTCGAATTCCGTTCGGGTGCTTTAAGGGCAAAACCGGGGCGGCGTCAAGTGATTCATCTCAGGCTGTGCGCCGGTTCCGGGCGGCATCATCCGTTCAGCGCCGCCAGCATCTGGGTCGCGGCGCCGGAAACGCTGATCTCTCCACGCGCGACGGCGGCGCCGAGCCTGTCCATCTGCGCCCGCGCGTCCGGGTCTTTCTCGAGCCGGGCGAGCAGACCCAGGCGCACCTCTTCGCCGAACCAGTGGCGGGCCTGCTCGGCGCGGCGGGCATCGAAATGACCGTTTTCGCGCCGCCACGCCGCAAGCGCCTGCATTTCGCCCCAGGCGTTTTGCAGCCCCTCCTCCTCCAGCGCCGACACTGTCATTGCCTTGGGAAAGCCTTCGGGATCCTGCGGGCGTTTGCGCAGCAGGCGCAAGGCACCGGCGTAATCGGCGCAGGTGCGCATGGCGGCGGGTTTCAGATCACCATCGGCCTTGTTGACCAGAATGATATCGGCCATCTCCATGATACCGCGCTTGACGCCCTGCAATTCATCCCCGCCGGCCGGGGCCAGCAGCAGGATAAAGAGATCGGCCATTTCGGCGACCATGGTCTCAGACTGGCCCACGCCCACGGTTTCGATCAGCACGATATCGAACCCCGCCGCCTCGCACAGGGCCACCGCATCGCGGGTGCGCCGCGCCACGCCGCCGAGCGCGGTCTGGCTGGGCGAGGGGCGGATGAAGGCGTTCGGCTCGCGCGTCAGCCGCTCCATCCGCGTCTTGTCGCCCAGGATCGAACCGCCGGAGCGGGCGGAACTGGGATCGACCGCCAGCACCGCCACGCGCAGCCCCTGCCCCGTCAGCATCATGCCGAAGCTTTCGATGAAGGTGGATTTGCCGACGCCGGGCGTACCCGACAGCCCGATGCGCAGCGCCTGCCGCCCGCTGCCGGCCAGCCGGTCGAGCAGCGCCACGGCCCGGGCGCGGTGATCGTCGCGGCCGCTTTCGACCAGCGTGATCGCGCGGGCCAGCGCCCGGCGTTCGCCCGCGCGGATGCGGTCTGCAAGTTCGGCGATATCCATTGCGGCCTCCGGCTGATCTGAAGGCCTGTTTGCCCTTGCCGGGCCCGCCCTGTCCAGAGCAGAGGCAGGATTTTCCGGCGATGCCGCCGGTTTACGAGCAGCGGGCGGGCCACGGGCCGCCATGGCTGGGATGGGGTGCGGGCATCGCGCGACTTGCGCATCCGCGGCCTGACCTTCCGCCCTGTTCCGCCGGCACTGGCCCCGCTCCGGCAAATCACCGATAACGGCGGGATGAACCGCTTCGCCCTGCCGATCGACGATGCCCTGCCCGACCTGCTGCGTGCCCTGCGCGATGCGGGCCGCGCGGTGCTGCAGGCGCCCCCCGGCGCGGGCAAGACGACGCGGGTGCCGCTGGCGATGCTGGAGGCGGGGCTGTGCGAAGGCCGCATCCTGATGCTCGAGCCGCGCCGTCTGGCCGCGCGGGCCGCGGCCGAGCGGATGGCCGAAACGCTGGGCGAAACCGTCGGCCAGACCGTGGGCTACCGGATGCGCGGCGAGGCGAAGGTCGGCAAGACGACGCGGATCGAGGTGGTGACCGAGGGTATCCTGACCCGGATGCTGCAATCGGACCCCGCGCTTTCGGGCATCGATGCGGTGGTTTTCGACGAATTCCACGAACGCTCGCTGAACGCTGATCTGGGGCTTGCCCTGACGTGGGAAGTGCGCGACGCGCTGCGCGACGATCTGCTGGTGCTGGTGATGTCGGCCACGCTGGACGCGGCGCCGGTGGCCGCACTGCTGAACGACGCGCCGGTGATCACCTCGCAGGGGCGCAGCTTTCCGGTGGAAACCCGTTGGCTGGAGCGGCCCCTGCCCAAGAGCCAGCGCTATGAGCCTGCCGTCGCCGCGCTGGTGGAACAGGCGGTGGCGGAAACATCCGGCGGCGTTCTGGTCTTCCTGCCCGGCGAGGGCGAGATCCGGCGGGTCGAGGGATTGCTGAAAGGCCACCTGCCCGCGGATTGCGCGATTCGCCCGCTGTTCGGCGCGATGGAGTTCAAGGCCCAGCGGGCGGCGATCGCCCCGGCACAAACCGGGCGCAAGGTGGTGCTGGCCACGTCGATCGCCGAAACCTCGCTGACCATTCAGGACATTCGCGTGGTCGTCGATGGCGGCCGCGCGCGGCGGGCGCGGTTCGATCCGTCGTCGGGCATGTCGCGGCTGGTGACCGAACGGGTCACCCGGGCCGAGGCCGAACAACGCCGGGGCCGCGCCGGCCGGGTGGCCGAAGGCACCTGTTACAGGCTCTGGACCAAAGGCGAAGAAGGCGGGATGCAACCCTTCCCACCCGCCGAGATCGAGGCCGCAGACCTGACGGGGTTGGCGCTGGAGCTGGCGGTGTGGGGCGCGCAGCGGGCCGAGGAACTGGCCTTCCTGACGCCGCCCAACCCCGGCGCGCTGGCCGAGGCACGGGGGCTGCTGACCGCCCTGGGCGCGCTGGATGCACAAGGGCGGATCACCGCGCACGGCCGTGCGCTGGCCGCCCTGCCGCTGCATCCCCGCCTGGGCCATATGCTGCTCATGGCTGGCAGGACGGCCGCACCGCTGGCCGCACTGCTGGCCGAACGCGACCCGCTGCGCGGCGCGCCGGTGGATCTGTCTCTGCGGCTGGAGGCCGTGACCGATCCGCGTGGCTTCGCCGAACGCCGCCCCTTCGCGCCCAACCGCGCCGTGGTCGAGCGCATCCGCGCCGAGACGAAACGGCTGGCCCGCGCCGCGCCCGATGCCCCCGCGATGAGCGTGGCGGAAATGGCGGCACTCGCCTACCCCGACCGGATCGGGCTGCGCCGCAAGGGCGACGCGCCCCGCTTCGTGCTGTCGGGCGGTAAGGGCGCGGTGATCGACCAAGACGATCCGATGGCCGGCGCCCGCCTGATCGTGGCGCTCGATCTGGACGGCGACGCGCGCGAGGCACGGATCCGGCTGGCCGCGCCGCTTGCCGAGGCAGAGCTGCGCGGACTCTACGCCGATCAGATCAGATGGGCAGATGTCTGTGAATGGTCGCGCCGCGAGCGCCGCGTGATGACCCGCCAGCGCGAGATGTTCGGCGCGCTGATCCTGGATGACCGGATCTGGAAGAACGCGTCCGAAGACGCGATCGCCCGCGCCATGCTGGACGGCGTACGCGAACTGGGGCTGCCCTGGTCCGACGCCGCGCGGCGGTTTCAGGCAAGGGTGGAACTGCTGCACGACGCGGGTGCCGACCTGCCTGATTTCTCCGACACCGGGCTGATGGACCGGCTGGAGAGTTGGTTGCTGCCGCATCTGGGCGGCGTCAAAACCGCCGATGCGCTGAAACGGTTCGACGTCACCCCCGCCCTGCGCGCCGCGCTGACCTGGAACCAGCAACAGCTGGTCGACCGCCTGGCGCCCGCCCATTTCGAAACGCCGATGGGGCGGCGAGTGCCGATCGACTATTCCGGCACGGCACCGGAAATTTCGGTGCGGCTGCAAGAGATGTTCGGGGTAACCGTGCACCCGGTGATCGGGCCCAACCACCTGCCACTGCGGATCACGCTGCTGTCGCCCGGACAAAAGCCGGTACAGACCACGATGGACCTGCCGGGGTTCTGGGCAAGCTCCTATGCCGATGTGCGCAAGGACATGCGCGGGCGGTACCCTCGCCATCCGTGGCCCGAAGATCCGACCGTCGCCGCGCCGACGCTGCGGGCGAAACGGCGCGGAGGGTGATCTTCTTCATCTTTCGACAAGTATCCCCGCCGGAGGCAAGAAAGTTCTGGCGCGGCGAAAAGATTCCATGCCTCCGGCGGGGATATTTTCAGGAAAGATGAAGGCAGCTACAGCCCCAGACAGTAGCGCAGCACCGCCTTCTGCGCGTGCAGGCGGTTTTCCGCCTCGTCGAAGATCACCGAATGCGGCCCGTCCATTACCGCGCCCGTCGCCTCTTCGTCGCGATGGGCGGGCAGGCAGTGCATGAACAGCGCGTCGGGTTTGGCGTGGGACATCAGCGTCTCGTTCACCTGATAGGGGCGCAGCTGGTTGTGGCGGCGTTCGCGCGCCGATTGCGGGTCGTGCATCGACACCCAGGTATCGGTGACGACCAGATCCGCGCCTTCGACCGCGCGGCGCGGATCACGCTCGATCTCCGCTTTCACGCCCTTGGCGCGGGCTTCCTCAAGGAACGCGGCCTCGGGGTCCAGCGTCGGCGGGCCGGTGAAGGTGAAATCGAAACCGAACTGCCCCGCCGCCTGGATGAACGAAGCGCAGACATTGTTGCCATCGCCGGTCCAGACCACTTTCCGGCCCGCGATCGGGCCGCGATGCTCTTCGAACGTCAGGATATCGGCCATGATCTGGCAGGGGTGGGTGCGGTTGGTCAGCCCGTTGATCACTGGCACGGTGGCATATTCCGCCATCTCCAGCAGCGTTGCCTCTTCGAAGGTGCGGATCATGATCAGATCGACATAGCGCGACAGTACGCGGGCGGTATCCGCGATGGTTTCGCCATGGCCCAACTGCATGTCGCTGCCCGAGAGCACCATCGTCTGGCCGCCCATCTGGCGCACGCCCACGTCGAAGGACACGCGCGTGCGGGTCGAGGGTTTTTCGAAGATCAGCGCGACCATCCGACCCTCCAGCGGCAGACCGGCATCCGGCGCGCCCTTGGGCCGGCCGGCGCGGGCCTGTTTCATCGCGCGGGCCTGATCGATCATCGCCCTCAGGTCGGCGGGGTCGGTAGTATTGATATCCAGAAAATGCGTCATCTTACTGTCCCTTGGGGGCTTCCCCCTTCAAATTTGTCTCTGGCCGCAGTGCGGCGCCAAGCGTCTGCGCGGCCCGGTCCAGCCGTTCGATGGCCTCGGCGATATCCGCGTCGGGGATATTCAGCGCGGGCAGGATGCGGATCACATTGTCGGCCGCGGCCACGGTCAGCACGTGCTGGGCATAGCCTGCCTTGACCATATCGCCGTTCGGCACCTTGCATTTCAGCCCCAGCATCAAGCCCGAACCGCGCACCGCCTCGAACACGTCGGAATGCGCGGCCACCAGCCCTTCCAGCCTTTGCCGCAGCAGCCCCGCCTTGCGGTTCACCTCGTCGAGGAACGCGGGCGCGGCCACGGCGTTCATCACCGCCAGCCCCACCGCGCAGGCCAGCGGGTTACCGCCATAGGTCGAGCCGTGGGTGCCCGCCGTCATGCCGCTGGCCGCCTCTTCGGTTGCCAGCACCGCACCCAGCGGAAAGCCGCCGCCGATGCCCTTGGCCACCATCATGATGTCGGGCGCGATGCCGGCCCATTCATGGGCGAACAGCCTGCCGGTGCGGCCCATGCCGCATTGCACCTCGTCCAGGATCATCAGCACGCCGGTTTCGTCGCACAGGTCGCGCAGGCCCTTCAGGCACTGATCGGGCACCGGGCGGATACCGCCCTCGCCCTGCACCGGTTCCAGCAGCACGGCGCCGACCTCGGGGTCTTTCATCGCCGCGAAGAGCGCCTCGTGATCGCCGAATTCAAGATGCACGAAACCGGGCAGCAGCGGGCCAAAGCCCTTGGTCATCTTTTCGGAGCCGGCCGCGGCGATGCCCGCCGAAGACCGGCCGTGGAACGCGCCCGAAAAGGTGATGATCTTCACCCGTTCGGGCTGGCCCTTGTCGTACCAGTATTTGCGCGCCATCTTCACCGCCAGCTCGCAGGCCTCGGTGCCCGAGTTGGTGAAGAACGCGGTGTCGGCGAAGCTGTGTTCCACCAGCGCATCGGCCAGCGCCTGCTGCTCGGGGATCTGATAAAGGTTCGACAGGTGCCACAGCTTGCCCGCCTGTTCGGTCAGCGCGGCGATCAGCGCCGGGTTGGCATGGCCCAGCGCATTCACCGCGATGCCGGCGCCAAGGTCGAGGTATCGCGACCCGTCCGCCTCTGTCAGCCAGGAGCCTTCGCCCTTGACGAAGCTGAGCGGCGCGCGGTTGTAGGTCGGCAGAACGGACGGGATCATGGTACGTGTCCTTGCAAATGGAAGCCCGATAGGTGCCAAAGGCACGCGGGCAAGTCAACGATTGTGGGAAGGATGCGTGCCGGGCACGCGGGATCAGGCGTCAGGCGCGGCGGCGTCGACGTCGGACAGCGGGGATATGGGTCCGTGTGATCATGCCATGGCGATAATCCCAAACGCTGCGCCTGTCCAGCCCCGGAGGGGCCGCGGCGGGCATGAAAACCCCGCGCATCTGCACCCGCGAAACGCCCGGGCGAAGGAAATTTTGCCCGTGATCGCCGGTGCGGGGCGCAAAAGCCGGGGGGCGGCCACCGCAACTGGTTGAAATTTCGCCGCCGCCCCCCAGATATGCGTGTCTGCGCCGGGCTTGTATCCCGGTGCCCACCCCGAATAGAATGGGGTCTGAAGAATTTTCAAAGGTGACCGGCCTGGAATGGGCCCATGGGTCTGCCGGACACCGCCAGCCAAGGAAATGACATGTCCTGGACCGAAGAGCGCGTTGAGACGCTGAAGAAAATGTGGGGCGAAGGCCAGTCCGCCAGCCAGATCGCGAAAGAGCTGGGTGGCGTCACCCGCAATGCGGTCATCGGCAAGGTGCATCGCCTGGGCCTTTCCAACCGCACCGGCGGCGGCGGATCGGCCAAGGCCGCCCCGAAGGAAAAGCTCGCCAAACCCGCCGCCACCGCCGCGCCGAAGCCCGAGCCTCAGGTGAAAACCGAAGCCGAGGCCGAAGAGAAGGCACCCGCCGCGCCGGTTTCCGTCGTTCCCGCCGCCGCCGCCCCGGCGCGGCGCCAGATCATTCCGGCCGGGCAGCCGCTGCCGCCGCAGCCTTCGGCCAATGAGATCAGCCCCGAGGCGCTGGCCTCGGTTCGCGAGGTCGAGAAGAAGGCCAAGAAGCTGACCCTGATGGATCTGACGGAGCGGACGTGCAAATGGCCGATCGGCGATCCGGCGACCGAGGATTTCTGGTTCTGCGGCCTGTCGGTTCAGCAGGGCAAACCTTATTGCGAGGCCCATGTCGGCGTCGCGTTTCAGCCAATGAGCTCGCGCCGCGACCGCAAGCGCTGAACGCAAGCCAGCCACATGTAGAAACGAGGCGCCCCCGGGAAACCGCGGGCGCCTTTTTTCACCCCGCCACGGGCAGGCCGTTCAATCGCCCTTCAGAAGGTTCCGCAGACCCCGTGCCGCCTCGTCGCCCAGCTTTTTCTTCAGCGCGTCTTCAAGGCTGCCGTCGGTGGCCGGGTCCACGCCCAGCTCTTTGCCGATATCCTCGCGCAGCTCTTTGAGCCGCTCCTCTTTCTCCCCCTCGGCGATGGCCGCCAGATCGATCGAAAGTCGCGGGCCGGACCACGGGCCCCTGATGTGCAGCGGCAGGCTCAGCCCCCCGGCCCCGTCGGCGCCCGGCAGGGCCACCGGCACGATCCGATAGTCCAGCGTCTGCGCGCCGAGGTTCACCACGCCCTTGCCCGAGGCGGTCAGAAGCGGGGCAAGCAAGGTCAGGTCGGAATTGCCAAGCACACCGTCCTTGATACTGAACTGCCCGGTGATACTGTCAAAGATCGTCCGCGCATCCGCGCCAGCGCCAGCGCCGGGCACCGTCCGGCTGCGCAGGATCTGCGCCAGATCGAGCCCCAGAAACGCGCCCTGCCCGAAGGCAAGCGCGCCGCTGCCCGACAGGCTTTGCATGATCGCGGCGGGCGATGCGCCGCTGCCAAGAAACGTCAGCTGCATGTCGGCGCTGGTGCGCAGCCTGCGAAAATCGGCCACCTCGCCCAGCAGGGGTTGCATCGCCATGCCCGCCAGCGTCAGGTCGCCGCCGACCGACACCCCGCCGCGCCCGTTCAGCACGAGGTTGCCGGTGACCAGCCCGTCATAGGCCCGCACCTCGCGCAGGTCGACGGTCAGCCGCCTGTCGTTCAGCGTGGCAAGGAGGCGGCTGTGGCCCAGCCGGACGCGGCCCAGATCAATGCTGTCGGCCGCCAGGGCAAGCTCGGCGTCCAGCGCCGACAGGGCACTGACGTCGATCGGATCGGTGGACCAGCCGCCCGCACGTGCCCCGCCCCCGCCGCCCGACTTGCCGCCCCGCCCGGCGGGGCCGGCCGTGAGGAAGGCGCCAAGATCCAGCGCGCCGGCAGTGAACTGGCCGTTCAGCCGGGGTTTGCCGTCAAGGAACAGATCGGCCTCGCCGGTGATCCGGTTACTGTCCTGCGTCAGTGCCACCTGGCGCAGATGTAGCGAGCCTTCGGGCGCATAGGTCACCTGCCCCGTCAGCCGCAGAATCTTGCCCACACCCGCCGGCAGCTCCGGTGCGGGCTGCCCTGCGGCCCGAAACAGCGCCGGAAGGTCGGCAAGATCGGCGTCGAGCGTGCCGCTGGCGGCCAGCGGCGCCTGCCCGCCATGCCCGTCAAAGGCGATGCGCGCACCGCCCGCGCGCAGCTCGGCCGTCAGCGCGGTGTCGTCACCGGCCAGAAACGGCGCGGCGGCCGCGGCGGTGGCGTTCAACGACACCGGTTGCCCGTTGACACGGGCCTCGAGGCTCAGCGTGGCGGGCCCCTGCACCGCGGGAAGCGAAAGGGTGGCCTCCACCGCCTCGGCGCTCTGGGTCCGGCCGGTGCCGTGGTCGATGAAGCTCAGCGCGCCGTCCGTGATCGTGGCCTGACCGATGGTCAGCGCCCGTCGTCCGGCCTGCGCCCCCTGTGTGCCGTCCGGCCCGGCCGCCGTGGCATTGGCCTGCGTGTCGAACACCCAGTTCGCCCGCCCGTCCGCCGCGCGTTCCAGGGTGATGCGGGGCGCGCGGATGCCAAGCTCCTTGATCTCGACATCGCCACGCAGCAGCGCACCAAGATCCAGCCCCACCGAAAGCCCTTCGGCCTGCAGCAGCGGCGCCCCGCTCGCCCAATCGGCGTTGGAGACAGTCACCGGCCCCGTCGAGACCCCGATATTGGGATAGAGCGAGGGCCGCAGCCGCCCGCCGAGCGTGACCTCGCGCCCGGTGGCGGCGCGAAGCTGATCACCTGCCAGCGCGCCGATCCGCTCGGCCGGCAGCAGAAACACCGCCGCGACAAGCACCACCACCAAAAGCACGAGCGAAAGAATGATCCGGAAAAGCCAGCGCATCATGCACCCCCGCGTTGTTGCCCGACAAATAGGAGGCCGCGCCGCCCGGGGCAAGCGCCGCGCCGCCAACCCGCCAGAACCGGCAAGGATTCTCCGCCCCGCGCCGGAGCCCCGGCATCGGAGCCGCCCCTAGGCCGGCGCAGGCCCGATCCGCAGCAAGCCCCGAGGAATAGCCCTTCAAGGGCGCGGCCTTCGGGTATATATGCGCGGGCATGAGCACCAACCCGCCGAACCTTCGCCCCGACCTTGCCCCCGCGCCGCGCCTGGCCGATACGCGCCGCCCCGGCCAGCCGACCGTCGGCATGGTCAGCCTGGGCTGCCCCAAGGCGCTGGTCGATTCCGAACGCATCCTGACGAGGCTGCGCGCCGAAGGCTATGCCATCTCGCCCGATTACAGCGGCGCGGATGCGGTGATCGTCAACACCTGCGGCTTTCTCGATTCGGCCAAGGCGGAATCGCTCGAGGCGATCGGCGAGGCGCTGGCCGAGAACGGCCGGGTCATCGTCACCGGCTGTCTGGGGGCAGAGCCCGACTATATCACCGGCGCACACCCGTCGGTTCTGGCCGTGACCGGCCCGCATCAATATGAACAGGTGCTGGACGCGGTACATGGCGCGGTGCCGCCATCGCCCGATCCGTTCATCGACCTGCTGCCCGCCAGCGGCGTCAGCCTGACACCGCGCCACTACAGCTATCTGAAGATCTCCGAGGGCTGCAATCACAAGTGCAAGTTCTGCATCATCCCCGACATGCGGGGCCGTCTGGCCAGCCGCCCGGCCCATGCCGTGCTGCGCGAGGCGGAAAAGCTGGTGCAGGCGGGTGTGCGCGAATTGCTGGTGATCAGCCAGGACACGTCGGCCTATGGCGTGGACATCAAACATTCCACCGAGCGTGACCACCGCGCCCATATCACCGATCTGGCGCGCGATCTGGGCAGCCTGGGCGCCTGGGTGCGACTGCACTACGTCTATCCCTACCCGCATGTGCGTGACCTGATCCCGCTGATGGCGGAAGGGCTGATCCTGCCCTATCTGGACATTCCGTTTCAGCATGCCCACCCCGACACACTGAAACGCATGGCGCGGCCCGCCGCGGCAGCGAAAACGCTGGATGAAATCGCCGCATGGCGCGAGGTTTGCCCCGAGATCACCCTGCGCTCGACCTTCATCGTCGGGTATCCGGGCGAGACCGAAGCGGAATTCCAGACCCTGCTGGACTGGATGGACGAGGCCCAACTGGATCGCGTCGGGTGTTTCCAGTACGAGAATGTCGCCGGCGCCCGGTCGAACGCCCTGCCCGATCACGTCGCGCCCGAGGTCAAGCAAGAGCGCTGGGACCGGTTCATGGAAAAGGCACAGGCGATTTCCGAGGCCAGGCTGGCCGCCAAGGTCGGCCGGGTGCTGCAGGTGATCGTGGATGAGGTGGACGACGAGGCCGCCACCTGCCGCACCATGGCCGACGCGCCCGAGATCGACGGCAACCTCTTCATCGACGAAGGGTTCGAAGAGTTGAAACCGGGCGATATCGTCAGTGTCGAGGTAGACGAGGCGGGCGAGTATGACTTGTGGGGACGCCTGAGCAGCTAGGTCGGATGGCCAGGCTGCCCGGCAAGACGAGCCACGGCCCGCACACCAAAGCAAGCCCGTACAGGCGCGACGCCCGGATGTGCGCGCAGCGACTCGTTCAAAGAGAACCGTCGCCCCCCTAAAGACCTTGGAAAGCGCCTGCTTTCCGATATGGCAGAAGAACGAAGTTGTTCGGTGCGCGTGCCACCTGACTGGACGACAACGCCCGTGAAATCAGTTGAGAACCAGGTGTCGAATGCCATGCGCAAATGACTCTGGCGAGCGGAACAACCTTAAAATCTTGGGTAGCCTCTCAGGCTTTGCCAAGCAATACCAACCCAAATGTCAGACATTTCTGACCCACGCAAATATCGCTTTGTATAGTAACAGCGAAGTCCACCGAAAGACGCCGGTACTGCTTCGGGTCTGCCAGACCCGGTAGCGCCCGATCCCGATCTTTTCCCGGTTCCAGCACTCCAGCTTCGCGAGCCCGCGCCCTGCAACACCGGCAAGGCCAGACAGCTGCTCCGGATATCCGGAGCAAAGAAAAGGCCACCTCGACCCCAAATCCGAACACAGACCCGGTGGAACGATCCCGTTTCTCGCCGCGATCCGCGAAATGATGCTCGCAGGGGTCTCCCCGTCAAAGGGGGTAACGGTCAGGCCGAGTTTCACATTCTATCCCAGACGCGCAGTTGGCCGCAGCGTACAAGGAATGCGTGGCAATCCGTGTCCACAATGGCCCTCACACCTTCGCTTTCGGGGGGACGCCGGCGTCCTCAAAGGCGCGCACCACGTGGATGTTGTCGCCTGCCTGCTTCCGGAAGCGGCCGGCACACCACCGACCAAGGCGCAGGTTGAACAGGCCGCACGATGCGAGACGGCGCGCGCGTCTGCCGCCGAGCACAAGCAGGAGCCTGCAGGCGTTTCATCCACGTCCGGCAAATCCTTTGCCGTCCTGGCCGTGCTCCTCAGGGTGCTCAGCCTGATCGGTCTGGGTGTGGCCCTGTCGTGACCATCAAATGAAAGGATCTGAGACATGACCCAATTTTCGGACAACCCTGTGCAGGACCAGGGGCCCGGGCGCTAACACGAAATGTCGCAGCAGCCCAACCACGCCCCCCGCGACCCGGGGTCCGGTCGGCTCGAGGGGCGCGTGGCGCTGATCACTGGGGCGACTCAGGCATCGGGCGCGCGACTGCTGTCCTGTTCACCCGCGAAGGCGCCCGGGCCGCGATCCTGCACCTTACTTAGCGAGGACGCGGATGCACAGGCCACCCTGCAGGAGGTCATGGAGAAGGGGCGGACGGCATGATCCTGCGCGGCGACGTGGCTGAGGGACCGCCTCGGGCTGGGTGGTCGCGCCAATCAGAGCTACCGGGCATGGCTCACCGGGCAATGATCGCTCGAGCGATATGTTCAATACCCGGCGATGGCGCCGGCCAGGTCCCGCCGTCGCCAGATCCCGCGCACCTGTGAGGTGATCACGCTGTTGGGCCGGAACATGCGGATATGACCATCCCAGTACACGTCGAACCGCTTGTAGCCACCTGTCAGGGATTGCGCGTGGTTCGATACCGCAACGGCCGTCACGGTGACCGCCGTCAGGGCTTCCATCGTCTCGTCGATGGCCTTCGTCGCGACGCTGCGGCCCACGAGGTCACGGAAGCTACCCAGGTCAAGCGCCTCGCCGCCTGCCAGCGGGCCCTTGATCGTCCGCTCGAGCGGGCGGTCGGCCTGGTCCAGGGGCATCTCGCTCCGGTCGGTGATGACATAGCGCTCCTGCCGGTTCTCGAAGGACAGATCGATGACCACCGCCGCCAGATATACCGGCTCGGACCCCATGTTGGTGACGATGCAGCGGGCGTTCTCGTCCGTCGCGGCCCCCAGATCGAGATGCAGAATGCACTGCCTCTGCCGCAGGAACCCCATCAGGATCAGGTGCAGGTAGACGACCCAGACAAGCAGCATCAGTGCATTGAGTACCAGGTTCAGAAGATCCATATACTGCTGTATCCAGCTCAGGAGTGCCATGCCGACCCCGTCAGCGTCCGCCGCATGGGGGTGGATCGACCGCCTCTGGCCGGGGACCGCGACGGCAGAGATAGACCTCGGGCTCGGGATGCGCCTCGATTTGAAACCCCGCACTGCGCAGCATCGCCTCGCTCGCCGCTTGGTTCGGAACGAACCAGTTGGTCGGGTCCTGCGCGTAGCGATGTTCGATGAAATGCAGCCTGGGCCAGTCGTTGCGGTCGAACGGTGTTTCATCCTCGAAGGCGTAGTCCGGGGCAGGTTTGGCCACGGCGTCGCTGCCCCGCTGCATCGACTGGAACAGCATGATGTCGCCCGCAGCGTGTTCCCACAACAGATCGAGCGCCAGCAGCGGGTGTCGGAGGTGGTAGAAGACGCCCATGAAGATCACCATGTCAAAGCGTTCACCAAGCTCCGCGACGTCGTAGACGGACATCTGGCGCAGGTCGATCTCGACCCCTTCTGTCCTTGCCGCCAGCTCTGCCTGCGCCAAGTAGCGCGGGTCGCTGTCGATCCCGACCACGCGCGCTGCGCCGCGCCGGGCCATCTCGATCGCATAGAACCCGGCATTGCAGCCGATGTCGAGCACCGTGCGGCCTGTCAGGTCATCGGGCACGATATGGCGGAAACCCTGCCATTTGAACGAAGGGTAGTCCCCGAGCGGATGGTCCGGCGCGGTTTCGATCCCGCCCAGACGGAGATTGTGGAACCAGGGTTGCAGGTCCCTGATGCGGGTGCCCAGATCCGTCATTCCGCCGCTCTTGCCACGTCGTCTCCGGCGACGCTGCGATGCTCGGGGATTGCGAACCATGCCGCTGTGCTGGCAAGGCCCTCATGGAACGGCACCCTGGGCTCCCAGCCCAGAAGGTCGCGCGCCAGGCCGATGTCGGGCTGGCGACGTCTGGGATCGTCCGAGGGCAGCGGATGGAACACGATCTCCGATGACGAGGGGATGGCCCGCAGAATCAGCCGCGCCAGGTCGAGGACCGAGATCTCGGCCGGATTTCCAAGATTGACGGGACCTGCCGGGGTCGCCTCCACCGCCGCCAGGGCGATCAGCCCGCGCACCAGATCACTCACGTAGCAGAAACTGCGCGTCTGGCTGCCGTCGCCATAGACGGTGAGGTCCCTGCCCTCCAGCGCCTGGACCAGGAAATTCGATACGATCCGCCCGTCATCGGACCGCATCCTGGGGCCATAGGTATTGAATATCCGCGCGACGCGGACATCCACACCGAGGTCCCGCCGGTGGTCATAGCACAGCGACTCCGCCGCCCGCTTGCCCTCGTCATAGCAGGCACGGATGCCGATCGGGTTGACGTGACCCCAGTAATCCTCGCGCTGCGGGTGCAGTTCGGGGTCGCCGTAAACCTCGCTGGTGGAGGCTTGGAGGTACCGCGCGCCCGACTGCGCGGCCAGGGCAAGCAGGTTGCGCGTGCCCACCACGTTGGTCATCATCGTGCGGACCGGATCGGCCTGGTAATGCGGCGGCGAGGCCGGAGAGGCGAGATTGAAGATCCAGTCGACAGGCTCCTCCGGCAGCGGATCGGTGGCGACGTCGGCCTCGACCAGCCGAAAGTTGTGGTCGTTCTCCAGTGGCGCAACGTTGCTGCGCCGACCGGTATGGAAGTTGTCGACGCAGACAACACGTATGCCAC
The DNA here is from genome assembly GCF_001305615.1 of Actibacterium sp. EMB200-NS6. GTDB lineage: Bacteria > Pseudomonadota > Alphaproteobacteria > Rhodobacterales > Rhodobacteraceae > Actibacterium_A > Actibacterium_A naphthalenivorans. Next base: position 453,890 of record NZ_CP010869.1, on the reverse strand, counting down.
GCGCCAGCAGGGCGTCGCAGAGATGCGAGCCGACGAACCCGGCCCCGCCCGCGACAAGGGCCGTAAGGGGAATGCGGACCAAGGTCATGCCGGCACCCCCGACGTGGCGGGCAGTGCCCCGAGTTGCGACGCGAGATAGCGCGCCCGCGCCTGACCGGTATGATCGGCCAGAACACTGTCCCGGGCGGCTTTCGCCAGCGCCTTCCTTCTGCTTTCGGACATCGACAGCGCCGTCACGACCGTCTCGGTCCGATCCGCCAGAAGGATCGCCTTTTCGGGTACCAGCACCTCCTCGATCCCCGGCCAGGGGTCCGAGATGATCGCGGTGCCACAGGCCGCGGCCTCGAACAGCCGCACCGAGGGCGAATGGCCGATCTTGCGCATGGCCGAGCGCGTGAGGTTCAGCGTGAACCGCTGCGCGTTGTAGAAGGCGGCGTGATCCGGTGGCGCGACATGTTCCAGCCGCTCGACGTTGAACGGCCAGTCCACATCATCGGGAAACTGCGACCCGGCGACCACGAAACGGCATTCCGGCAGACGCCGTGCGGGTTCGATCAGAAGCTCTTCCAGACCCGGCTGCCGGTCAGGGCTGTATGTGCCCAGATACCCGAGGTCCCACTTCTCTTCGACGTCCTCCGGGCGGTAACGTTCGGGATCGACCGAACAGTAGAGCGGCGCCACCTTACGTGCGCCCAGATCTCGCAGCCGGTCCAGCGCAGCGCCGCCGGCGAAGGACAGGTAGAGATCGATCAGCGGCAGCTGCCGGCGCCTGATGTATTCTGCACCGTCGGACTCCAGAGCCGCCAGCGTCACCGGCGTGTCGATATCGTAGTAGACCAGCCGGCCACGCACCGATTCCGCCAGCCGGTCGAGCAGCGCCACGGAATCCGGCACGTACGACCCGATTATGACCGCATCGGCCCGCGCGATCCGGTCCTGCCAGCGGTCCAGGTCGTCGAGGCCGTCATAGAGCGCGAAGTCGCAGAAATCCGGTTCGGGCAGGTCGCGGTTCGAGGCATACCACGGCACGTCCCGCTCCAGGAACAGAACCCTGTGGCCTCCTGCCGCAAGCCCGCGCAGAAGGGCGCGGTAGGTGGTTGCGTGTCCGTTCCCCCAGGACGAAGACAGGGACAGGCCGAAGATCACGATGTCGAGCGGTGCACTCATGGCTGAAGCTCCCTTTGCGCGAGTCTGGCGAAGAGGGCGGTGACCTCCTCCGCACGGTTTCCGTAGGCATGCGCGGAGAGGACCCGCTGCCGTGCGGCCTCTCCGATCCGTTGCGCGTCCTCGGCCGTGAGGTCGCGCAGGATGTCCGTGACGTCGGCTCCGTCGCGGGCGACCAGCACCTCGCGGCCGGGGGCGAGGAACAGCTCGATCCCTTCCCAGGCGTCGGTGATCAGGCAGGCCCCCGCGCCCGCGGCCTCAAAGATCCGCGTCGCCGGGGAAAAGCCGGTTTCGGCCATGCTGTCGCGCGCGATGTTCAGCACGGCGCGGGGCGTCACGTTGAAGGCGTTGTGATCGTCCGTGCCGACGTGGCCTATGGCGTGGACGTTCGGCGGCAGCTCGGATCCGTTCCACCCCGATCCGCCAAGTATGAAGTGCCGGTCCGGCCTCGCCCGCGCAGGCGAAAGGAAGAACTCCGCCACGCGCGCTTCCCGGTCCGGCAGGCGATTGCCAAGAAACCCCAGCTCGGCGGCGAAGCGCGGGTCGGGCGGCACAGGGAAGTGTGTCGCGGGGTCGAGCGCGTTGTAGATCGGGACGCAATCCCTTGCGCCAAGCGCGCGGTAGGCATCGATCACCGGCTGCCCGCCGCCGTAGGTCAGAACGGTTTCGAAGTCCGGCAGATCCCGGCGCAGCGGATGCGACGGATCGGCCCGCATGGCGGCCAGCGTGGCCGGGGCGTCGACATCCCACCACACCCGCAGCGCATCAGGCGCGGCCCGGTCCAGCACCGCGCGGCGCAACGCGTCATCCTCGTATCCGATGCCCGAGGCGACAACGACCACATCGGTCCGCGCGGCCCCCTCCGCCGCCCGGCGCAGCCCCTGGGGCGTGCCCTCCCAGATGACGACGCGGCTCCAGTCCGGCGGATCCATGTCTCGGTGCTTCTGCCGGTCCCACACGTCGGGTTCGTAAAAGGTCGTTTCGCAGCCATGCGCGGCCAGAGCACGGATGATGCCCCGGTAGTATGTCGCGGCGCCGTTCCAATAGGACGACAGCAGGCTTGATCCGTAGAAGGCGATTGTGGTCATCAGGCAGTCTCCCTGGTGCGGGTTCCGATCGTGTCGAGGATTGCCAGAAGTTCTGCCGCGCGGTGGCGGCAGGTATGGCGGGCGCGGATCGTTTCCAGTCCGCAGGCGGCAAGGTTTTGCGCCAGGGCGCGGTCGGCAAGGATGTCCCGCAAGCGGCACTTCATGTCCTCTCCGTTCGCGGCGATCAGATAGTCCGTCCCGGGACGGAACAGCCCCTCTGAGTCTTCCCACGGGGCACAGACCAGCGGGATGCCGCAGGCCATCGCCTCGAAGGGGCGGATGGTGGGAATGCCGGACAGCGCCTCTACGTAGGGTCGGCGGGGTATGTGGACCGTCACGCGGTGACGGGCGAAGGCCTCGGGAACGTCCGCGTTCGCGATGGATCCCGCATAGTCGATGCCCGCCGCAGACAGGGCCCGCCGCGCGTCCTCCGGATATCTCACCCCGTGCACGGTCGCCGACAGGTTCAGTTCGGCCACCGGACGCACGAGTAATTCGTGCAGCTCCGCCGAGCGTTCGCCGTCGCCCCAGTTTCCGACCCAGATCAGGTCGCGCTCCGGCGCGATCTCGGGAAGCGGGCGGAACACGGTGTCGTCCGCGGCCTCGTGCCAGGTAAAGACGCGGCTTCCCCAGCCTTCGGCCAAGTAGCGTTGGCGCAAGGTCTCGCCGAAAGCCAGCACGCCGTCATAGGCCGACAGGTCGAGCGTGCGAAGCTCCTCTCCCGCCGACACGGCGCGATGATGCGTGTCGTGGAACAAAAGGCGGAACGGCGCCCCACGGGCCCGCATTCGTCCCAGATCCGCCACGACCTGCGGGTCGGTCCATTCGTGAACGACAACGACATCGCTCTTCTCCAGCACCTCCGCCACTTCGTCCAGACCGCCGTAACTTTCGCTGCGCAGATCGGGAAAGGTGGCGTGAAAGGCGCGTAGGGCGGCCTCGCCCCGGTCGGCGATCAGGTTACTGCGTGACCAGCCATCGGCAGGTTCGAGGGCAAGGCATTCGTGCCCCGCAGCCTGAAGCGCCCGCATCACACCGCGCAGGAAATGCGCGTTGCCGTGGTTCCAGTCTGAAACCAGCGAGTGAGTGAAGAACGTGAATTTCATGATGTCACCTGCGCGTCCGCGATGATGCCCGCGTAGAGCGCGGTCGTCTTTTGCACCTGTTCGTCCATCGAATAGCGCAGCGCCCGGTCCTGGGCCGCCCGGCCAAGGGCCAGCCGTGTCGCGGGATCATCCAGCAGGTTCGTCATCGCCCGCGCCAGTTCGGCCGGGTCGTGCGGGTTGAAAAAGCGCGCGGCCTCGCCCCAGATCTCGCGGTAGACGGGGATGTCCGCTAGGAGCAAGGGACGCCCCGCCCGCGCGGCCTCGAGCGCGGCGAGACCGAAGGGTTCGTACAAGGAGGGCGAGACGAACAGGCTGCTCCGGGCGATGCGTTGCAATGTGGCGTCATGGGGCTGCGCAGTCGGCGCCGGGGCGCAGTTCGGCTCAAAGCGCTGGCCGTTCGGCCCCTCGGCATCGCCGATCATTGTCACCGTCGCACCGCTCAGCAACGCCGCACGGTGCAACACCGCCCCGTTCTTGGCCCGGTCCCACCAGCGCGCCACCGCGATGACGCTTCCGTCTCCTTCGTCCGGGGCGATCAGCGGCGACCGTCCAGCATTCGGAACGGCGACGATCCCATGCAGGTCGTACACCCGCTCCGTCAGGGCGGCATGGGCGGCCGAGGGCGCGGCGATCCGGTCCAGGTTGCGCAATCCCGCTCGGGTCATGTCCACCTGCCAGGACAGGCGGTCGGGCACGCAACCGTTTTCCATGACCTGGAACCACGTGGCGAGGCAGGAATGCGTCACCCCGAGCCTCGGCGGTCCGCCGCGCAATCCCGCAGCCAGGGCGGGCTGGTTAAAATGCATCAGGTCCGTCCGCCTCTTGTGCGCCACCGACATGAGCCAGCTCGCAACCTTCGCCAGATCCTGTGGTCCTGTGGCCATCCAGTCGAGCGGGGCGTCGCTCCAGTCGAGCGTGCCGATCGACCGCGCCTCAGCGCGTTGCGCAGCGTCGGGTTCGGGTCCGAACCCGGCAAAGGCGATGCCGTATCCCTCGGTTGCCAGGGCGGCGGCCAGGTCCACCGCATAGCGCCAGACCCCGCCGACGGCGTCGACGGTCACGAGAATGTTCAGGCTCATGCGAGGATCCTTTCGGGTTCCGGGTGGACGCGGTGTTCGGCCAGCCAGCCCGCCAGTCGCGCGATGCCTTGGCGCCAGTCGGTCCGCGCCCGCCAGCCTGTCGCCGCTGTCAGAGCGGCGGTGTCGGCGACAAACCAGGGCTGATCGCCCTGCCGCCAGTCCCGGTAGACGACCTCGGGTGTCACGCCGGTGACGCGGGTGATCTCTGCCAGGGCCTGTCGCAAGCTGATCGCATTGGCGGGACCGCCGCCGAGGTTGAACGCCCGGCCCGACAGCGCATCGATGCGGTCGTGCACCATGCGATAGGCAGCCACGGCGTCCGAGACTTCGCAGACGTCGCGGACCTGTCGGCCGGAACCGTAGATCGTCAGGGGATCGCCGCGCAGCGCCGAGATCAGGAAATGCGCGAGCCATCCCTGGTCTTCAGTACCGAACTGGCGCGGACCGTAGATGCAGGACATCCGCAGCACCGCGGCCTTCAGCCCGTAGCTATGCGCGTAATCCATCACGTACTGGTCCGCCACGCCCTTGGAACAGCCATAGGGGGTGCAGAAATCGAGCGGACGACATTCGGTCACGCCCCGGCCTTGCGCGGCATCGGCGGGCACCACGCACTCCGCCGTTTCATGCAGGTCGATGTCGGCGAGGGCCCCGTAAACCTTGTTCGTCGAGGCGAAGACCAAAGGTATCTCGCGTCCCGAGGCGCGCACGGCCTCCAGCACATTCAGGGTCCCGCGCGCGTTCACCTCGAAATCCTCGACCGGGGTGTCGAGGCTGGTGGTCACGGCGGTCTGCGCCGCCAGATGGAAAACCGCTGCGGCGTCCCGGACAGCGCTGTTCAATGCCTGCGTATCGCGCAGGTCGAACGGCGCGGGATGGACCCGGGCCCCGAAATGGGCGCTGAGCCAGCCGAGGTTCTCCTCCACACCCGGTCGCGAGAGGTTGTCGAGCACCAGGACCTCCTGTCCGTCCGCAAGGAGACTTTCGCTGAGATTGGACCCGATGAAACCCGCGCCGCCGGTCACCACCACGGGCCGTTTGCCACCGGCCAGTGCCGGAAAGGACAGCCGGGTGACCTCGCGCAGCCGCGCGACCCCGCCCTCGGCCAGCATGCGTGCCAGCAGCTTGGGCTGTCCGTCGGCGGTGATCGCGCCCAGATGATAGTGCCGGGGATCGAACCACAGGCCTTCCTGCACCGCCACGTCGGGCTGGAGATCCTGCCAGCCGTACCAGAAGATCCGCGCGGCGGGCGCGTCGAGCGCCTGCATGAAACGCCGTACCTGCTCCATCTCGTCGCGACGCCAGGTCGAATAGCCGGTCTCCGTGATCCAGATCTCCGCGTCCCGGTTATGCCTGTCGAGGATTGCGCGCATTTCTCCCAGATGCATGTCCCAGCCGGTCCAGGATCCCTCTTCGCTGTCCCAGGTTCCTGGAAAGCCGTGAAATCCGACCGCGTGCATGTAGGACAGGATCCCGCGCTGGCCCATCAGGTCCAGCCAATAGGGATCGAACGGACAGGGCCCGCCCAGCACCGGTTTCCAGCCGCGTTCCCGGATCCAGTAGGCAGCCATGTCGATCATTTCGCAGAACAGCTCGAACCCCGGGTCCTCGCGCCAGTCGTAATCCAGCAGGTTGTTGGGCTCGTTCCACAACTCCAGGTGCTCGAAATGCGCGCCATAGCGGCTCATCACGGTGTCGCAGAAATCCGGCAGGTCCTTCAGAACCTTCGGCGCGCCCGACGTGCGCCCCGTGCGCGACAGCGACGGTGGCGTGTAGTGGACACAGGGCACCAGCTCGAGGTTGCGCGACAGGCGCGGGATCAGCCAGTCGTACCATTCGGGCCCGCCAGGCGCGTGGTAATCGGCCCAGGACAGATGCGTGCGCAGCCACGAGGCACCGGTTTCCTCCAGCATCGGCAGCACCGCCTCCACCCTCTCCCGGTCGCCCGGGCGAAACCATTCGACGAAGCCGAAGCGGCTCATGATACCAGTCCCCTGACTTCGAGTTCGTTGCGCATCTGGCCACCGCGATCCATCGCAGGGGACTGCCGCACCCAGTCCACGAAGGGCCCGAGGGACTCTTCCAGACGGAACTCCGGCGCAAAGCCCAGCATTTCACGGGCGCGCCCGATGTCGGCAAAGCAGTTGCGGATATCGCCCGCGCGGAACCGGCCGAGGATCTCGGGCTGCAGATCAGGCCGCTCCATCGCCTCGGCCAGCAGGCTCGCGATCTCTTCGATCGAGTAGGCATTGCCTGAGCCGATGTTGAAGACCTCTCCCGCGACCTCGGATTCCAGCGCCAGCCGGAAGGCACGGGCCACGTCGTGGACATGCACGAAGTCGCGCTTTTGTTGCCCGTCCTCGAAAATCGTCGGCCGCTCACCGTTGGCCAGCCGCGCGGCGAAATTGGCCAGTACACCGGTATAGGGGTTGGACAGCGCCTGCCCTGCGCCAAAGACGTTGAACAGCCGCAGCGCCACTGTCGGCACCTCGTAGGCCGCACCGAAGATAAGCGCCGCCTGCTCCTGCTGGAATTTCGTCAGGGCGTAGATCGAGGCGAGGTCGGGTCGTTTCGTCTCATCCGTCGCAACAGCGGCCAGGGCCTCGCCGCCCGGACCGCGTGGTTCCCACAGGCCTTCGTGCAGATTGACCTGCCGCCGCCGCGCTCCGTCGAACAGCTCCCCACTGGGCAGCACGTAGTAGCCCTCGCCATAGATGCTCATGGAGGACGCGACGACCAGGCGCTGGACCGGATGCGCCGCGATGGCTTCCAGCAGCACGGCGGTGCCAACATCATTGGCGCCGACATAGCGGACGATCTCGTACATGGACTGGCCGACGCCGACCTCGGCGGCCAGGTGGATCACCGCGTCGCATCCCCTTAGCGCCTCTGCCAGCTTCGGCTGATCACGCATGTCGCCGCGAATGACCGCTGCCTCGGGCGGGACATCCGCCACCGGGTCGGCCCCGGCCTCGCCGTGGACCTGCTCGATCATCGCGTCATACAGTCTGACGGCATGGCCTTCGCGGATCAGCTCCGCGGCGACGTGGCGGCCGATGAAGCCGCAGCCTCCGGTGATCAGGACAGTGCTCATGGTGGGTCTCCTTCCGGGCATCAACGAGGGTCTGAACAGGAGGTGGCGCAGAATGTTCCCGCACAATCCGTGACATAGCCGTAGCGCGACCCGGCCGGAGCTTCTTGTGCAGAGACTTCAATGACTTCCGCTGTGGGAAACGAAGTGGTTCGGGACATGCCCCCGGTCTTCGACCGAATGTCGGCGCCTTGGCTTGGAACATTTCGGGGATGATCCTGTTCGTCCGCTTCGTAAGCCAGAAATTCGGAAGGTAGGAACCATGGACGGAGCCAGTTTGCAGACACGGATGGTCGCAGCGCAGATCACACGGGCTGGAGAGGCGGAACTGAAGAACCTTCCGCTGCCCGAGCCGGGGCCGGGCGAGGTCCGGATCAAGATCGAAGGCTGCGGTGTCTGCGCCTCCAACCTGGGGCCATGGGCGGGACCGGAGTGGATGGACTTCCCGCTGCCGCCCGGCGACCTGGGGCACGAAGCCTGGGGTCATGTCGAAGCGACCGGCACCGGCGTGCCGCCTGAGCGGCTTGGAGAGCGGGTTGCGGTCTTCGGCACGCGCGGCTTCGCCAGCCACGAAACCGTGCGGGAGGATGCCGCCCTGCCGGTGCCCCCCGAACTGGGCGAGCGGCCGATCCCGGCGGAACCGCTCGGCTGCGCCGTATCGATCTTCCGTGCCGCCCGCATCGACACCGGAGATACCGTCGCGATCATCGGGATAGGTTTCTTGGGCGCCGTGCTCATCCGCCTGGCCAGCCGCGCGGGCGCCAGGGTCATCGCGATCTCCCGCCGCGAGGAAAGCCTGGAACTCGCCCGGAAGATGGGCGCCGGCGACACCGTCGGGATGGATGACCACCACGCGATCCTCGGCCGACTGGATGAACTGACGGGCGGCGCCGGCTGCGACATTGCCATCGAATGCACGGGATACCAGTGGCCGCTCGACCTCGCGGCCGAGACGCTGCGCGAAGAGGGGCGGCTGGTCATCGCGGGCTATCATCAGGACGGGCCGCGCCAGGTGAACATGCAGCTGTGGAACTGGAAGGCCTTCGACATCGTCAACGCCCACGTCCGCGACCGGGCCACCAACCTCGCCGCGATGCGGGAGGCGATGGAACTGGTGAAGGAAGGCGTACTGGCCCCCGAACCTCTGTTGACGCACCACCACCCGCTCGACAACCTGGCCGAGGCGTTGAACGAAACCCGCGACAAGCCGAAGGGCTTCGTCAAGGCCGTCGTGGTGATGCCATGAGGGACGATGTGGTTCGTTCCCGCCCCCGGCTCGGATTCCTCGGTCTCGGCTGGATCGGCCGCAACCGGATGGAGGCCATGGCCGCCACCGACATGGGCGAGATCGTCGCCTATGCCGATCTTGATCCGCAAGCGGTGGCCGAGAGCGACACGTTGGCGGCCACCGCCACGCGCACGGATTCGCTTGAGGAAATTCTTGCCCTGCAGCCGGACGGAGTGGTCATCGCGACCCCCTCGGCGCTGCATGCGCAACAGGCGATCCAGGCGCTGGAAGCGGGCGCCTCCGTGTTCTGCCAGAAGCCGCTTGGCCGGAATGCCGGAGAAACGGCCGCCGTCGTCGCCGCCGCAAGGGCGGCGGACCGGTTGCTAGCCACCGACATGTCCTATCGCCACACGGCGGCGGTGCGTGCCATCGCGGCGGAAATCGCCTCGGGCGGGATGGGAGAGATCTGCGCGGTGGATCTGACCTTCCACAACGCCTACGGCCCCGACAAACCCTGGTTCCGCAACCGGGCGCTGTCGGGGGGCGGATGCCTGATCGATTTGGGCGTGCATCTGGTGGATCTCGCGCTCTGGCTTCTCGACTGGCCCCAGGTCGAATGCACGGCGGCAGCTTTGAAGGCAGCCGGTCGGCCGCTGGATCCTGCAGGCGAGGCGGTCGAGGATCTCGCCTTCGCCACGTTGGACACCGCGACGGGGGTGCCTATCCGGCTGGCCTGTTCGTGGAACCTTCCTGCGGGCTGCGACTGCGTGCTGCGCCTGGATTTCTTCGGAACGAAGGGCGGCGTCTCGATCGTGAACAGGGGCGGGTCCTTCTTCAACTTCGAGGCCTGGCGCCACGACGGCTGCGAGACGCGGCTTCTGTCCGCCCCGCCCGACGACTGGGGCGGACGCGCGGCTGTGGACTGGCTCTCCCGCCTGGCGCACGGAGAGGGGTTCGACGCAGAGTGCGCGCAGCTTGTGACCGTCGCGCGAACCCTGGACGCGATCTACGCCCGCGCCGGTTTTCCTGAACCCGAGAGTCCGAGTGTCACCAAAGAAATGAAATGACATGAGCGAAGCAGAAATCACGACGGATCATGATGTCATCCGCAAATGGACGGAATCGCGCGGCGGCCATCCCACCCGTGTCGCCGGGACGGGTGACGGCGGCGTGCTGCGGATCGATTTCCACCCGCCCGACGACGGTCTCAAGACCATCGAATGGGGCGAATTCTTCACCGTCTTCGAGGACCGCAAGCTGGCCTTTCTGCATCTGAATAAGACCGAAGGCGGTCAGCCTAGCCGGTTCAACAAATTCGTGGACCGTGACACGGGCGCGTGATCTTCCCGGCCTTGGCGACGCTGCCCAAGACCAGTGCTTCGTGCCGGCGGCGACAGGGGGCCAAGTCCCCCCGTCGTCCGGAGAAATGTTCAGGGGCGAAAAGTGATGGCTATGTCGGGGAGAGGTCAGTTGAGCAAATCGCGGCCGCCATCAGAAACGATCCGGCGCAGGCGGTCCATCAGCCACCGGACTTTGACGTCCCCGCCCGACATGTCACCACCCGACTTGAGATACGCGATCGCGTCCTCGAGGAGCCGCTCCACGAGGCGGTCGGCGACCACAGGGTCATTGTATATCAATCGCGCGGCAAGACGTAACTTCGGCAGGATCACCAACAGATCGTCTTCCGAGCCGCCACTAAAATTGGACATCGTGATGATGGCGGCATCGGACAGGTTCACTACCGGCTTTCGGACGATCGGAACCCGCCAGAAGCGCCTGGGAAGGTTCACCTCGGCCGGGAGGCCGCTGTAGAACACGATCGGCACGTTCCGCGACATGAGCAAATCCGCGAGCGGAAAGACCTTCTGTCCGCTAAGATCGATGTCCAGCACGGCGGCATCGGCCTTGTCGGCGAAATCGAACCCGCGCTGCAGAGAAGGCACCGGTCCGAGAACATGGCCACCTGTGCCGCGCACAAAGTGACTGATGTCCTGAGCCTGCAAATAATCATCCTCGACCACGAGAACGCGACGGACATTCTGCTGCATGACCCTTATCCATTGTTTCGCTTCGGGAACAAAACGTTTCTGAACCAGTGATGGTTCCGCACGTCACCGGGAACATTTGCGGAGCGCGACTGTTGGGGTTTCAGCACTGATTGCGCCAGGGTTTCAAGGCCACGATGAAATGGCCGGCCAGTGCAATCAGGACGAAAGCGGCCCTGGCCAGTAGGCAACGCACGATCACATGGAATACGCGAAGGCTGGAGAGAATGGCCGATCGGCGTTACAGATTGACGAACGGTGGCCCTGCCAGTCTGCATTCGGCAGCGGTGCGGGGCCGCCATGGAGAATACATGAGCGCCCCGGAAAACCCGCCGCCCACCTCAGCTGCCATCAGCAGCAATATCCCAATCTGCGCCATTGGAGCCTCGGCCGGAGGCGTCAAAGCTCTTCGACACCTTTTCAGCCAATTGCCCGAGGATCTCGGGCTGGCCTACGTCATTATCGTCCATCTGTCCCCGGAGCATCCGAGCGTTCTTGCCCAGATCATTGGCGGGTGCACGGGAATGCCGGTGCACCAGGTCAACGACACGCCAGAACTCTGCGCAAACCACGTCTACGTCATCGCCCCGGACGAGGAACTGGTGATCGAAGGTGACAACGTTCATGCCCGCGATTTCACGGAACCGCGCGGCCGGCGTGCGCCGGTCGACGTGTTCTTCCGGTCTGTCGCCTCGGCCCGTGGCGACGGCATGGCGGTGATCCTGAGCGGCGCAGGCGATGACGGATCCTCCGGCGTCCGGGCCATACAGGAGGCCGGCGGCGTCGTCTTCGCGCAGGAACCGTCGGAGGCCGAATTCAGCGCGATGCCGCAGAACGCGATCGCGACAGGAGTTGTCAGTTTCATCGCGCCCCTCAGCACCCTCGCCGAGCGGATCTCGGAGGTTGCCAGAAGCAAAGAAGCGGTGCGATCCTTGGACCAGGACAGCGCATCCAACGACCTGCGCAGGATCGTTGCCTTCCTTCGTGCCCGGACCGGGCATGACTTCTCAAGTTACAAGCGGGCCACCGTGATGCGGCGCGTCCTGCGCCGGATGCAGGTGTGCCGGATCACCGATCTCAGGGAATACGGCGAATACGTGAGGACCGCACCCGAAGAGGCGCAGGAGCTTTTCGGCGACCTGCTGATCTCGGTCACGCAGTTCTTCCGGGATGAGGACCATTTCAAGTGCTTGACGACGAAGGTACTTTCCCCGCTGGTCGAGGACGCCGGCAGCCTGCAGCAGGATGTGCGCGTCTGGTCAGTGGGCTGCGCGACAGGGGAAGAAGCCTACAGCCTCGCGATCATCCTGCTGGAGGAGGCCGAAAAGCTCAAGGTCTGCCCGCAGATCCAGATCTTCGCCAGCGACCTCGATGAAGGTGCCCTAGGGACCGCGCGCGAAGGCCGGTATCCCAAGTCGATCGCGGCTGACGTCTCGGAGGAGCGGCTGAGCCGGTTCTTCGTGGACGAGCGCACGCACTACCGGGTGCGCAAGGAGGTGCGGGGCATCGTGCTGTTCGCCTCTCACAGCGTCCTGAAGGATCCGCCGTTCATGCGGCTGGACCTTATCGTCTGCCGTAACCTGCTGATTTACCTGGAACGCGCCCTGCAGGAACAGCTGCTGAACCTGTTCCACTACGGGCTGAAATCGAATGGATGCCTGTTCCTGGGATCGGCTGAATCGGCGGATCCGGCGACGAGATTCTTTGCCATCATCGACCGGGAAGCGCGCATCTTCCGGGCGAAAGCCACGGGACGGCGGCAGATGCCCGCGCTGCCGCACGTATCCACCGAAGACGTATACCGGCCAGGCGGACGCCCGGTGGACGCCGCGCAGTCGCGGCAGCCGGTCCCGGCGGAAACACATGCCCGCGCGCTCGAAACAAACGCACCGCCAAGCGTGCTGGTCGACGAAAGCGGTCAGATCCTGCACTTGTCGCCCAATGTCGGACGGTTCATCCTGCACCCTGCCGGCTCTTTCTCGAGCAAGCTTTCAGATGTCGTGCGCCCCGAACTGCGGCTTGACCTCAAGGTCGGACTGGACCGGGCGTTCCTGGGCAAGTCGGGCCTTTTGACACATCCTGTTCCCATAGACATCGACGGAGACCGCCGGCGCGTCGCGATGCAGATCTCGCGTGTGCCGTCGACGGATTCCCGTCCCGCCCGCGGACTCGTCCTGTTCCTGGACGCGGGCCCCGCGCTTTCGGACGACACCACCGCGGAAGAGAGGTTGGCCTCGGACAGCGACGACATGCGAGGCCTGATAAGTGAGCTGGAGGCGGCGCAGGAGGCCCTGGTCGTCAGCCGGGCCGAACATGAAACGGCGATCGAGGATTTGCGGGCGGCGAACGAGGAACTGCAATCCATCAACGAGGAATATCGCTCCACGTCGGAAGAACTGGAGACGTCGAAGGAAGAGCTTCAGTCGATGAACGAGGAGCTTCAGACGGTGAATGCCGAGCTGAAGAGCAAGCTCGATAACATCTCGACCGCGCACAGCGACCTGCGCAACCTCACCATGGCGACCGAGATCGGCACGCTGTTTCTCGACTCCAAGCTCCGGATCCGGATGTTCACCCCGCCGACGGCAGATCTTTTCAACATCACCGACATGGACGTCGGACGGAACATCACCGACTTCACGCACCGCCTGCGCCATGACGGAATCGAGGACGAGGCGCGGCGCGTGCTGCGCGACCTGACCATGGTCGAGGCCGAAGTGCAGAGCCAGGACGGCCGGTGGTTCATGATGCGGCTCAGGCCCTACCGGACGGTGGAGGACCGGATCGAGGGCGTCGTCCTCAGTTTCATCGACGTGACGTCACGGCGGGAAACCGAACGGCGGCTTCAGTCGAGTCAGCAGGAGTACCAGGATCTCTTCAACTCGATTGACGAGGCGTTCAGCGTTCTCGAAGTTCTCTTCGACGGGACGGACACCGTCACGGACTGCCGGTTCCTCGAGGTCAACGAGGCCTTTCACCGGCAGACCGGGCTGGATGCGCCGGTCGGCAAGACGGCGAGAGAGATCGTTCCCGATCTGGAGCAGGACTGGTACGAAACTCTCGGCCGCATCTCGATGACTCGCGAAGCGGAGCGTTTTGAAGCCCCGGCGCGGGCGCTTGGCCGGTACTTCGAGGCTTATATCTTCCCCGTCGGTACGGTTAACGAACGGAAACTGGGTATCCTGTTCCGCGATATCAGCGACCGGAAGCGCGCGGAAACCCATCAGGAAATGCTGAAACACGAGCTCAGCCACCGGGTGAAAAACACGCTGGCCGTGGTTCAGGCCCTTGCCCGGCAACCCTCCACCGAGGGACGAACGGTCGAGGATTACAGGGATCAGCTTGTCGGCCGGATCCGCGCCCTGGCCCATGCCCACGATCAGTTGCTCGAGACGGACTGGAAGGTCGCGGACCTGGGCAGGCTGGCAGAGGCGACGCTTTCGGTCTACGGGCGCCCGGGCGACGGCCGGCTGGATCTTGACGGGCCATCAGTCGCGCTGTCGCCCCGACAGGCCTTGTCCCTGGCGCTGGTTCTGCACGAACTCGGCACCAACGCCGCCAAGTACGGCGCCCTTTCAAACGAAGAAGGCAGGCTGCAAGTCACCTGGAAAATCGGCGGAGCGGACAACGACAGGCGGGCGTTCCTGATCTGGCGGGAAAGGGACGGCCCCAGGGTGGCGGCGAGCGCGTCGTCGGGATTCGGAATGAAGCTGATCGAACAGGCGGGAAGCTACGAACTTGACGGCACGGTGGAACATAACCTTGCGCCGGACGGTTTGACCATGAGACTAGAATTTCCATTGGCATGAAAGGAAGATGCCGCAGTGCCGATCACTCCTGACGCACTCAGAGGGCGTCGAATTCTGATCGTGGAGGATGAGATCCTCCTTGCCATCGACCTGCAGAACCTGCTCGAGGAAAAGGGTCTAGAGGTGGTCGGTATCGTTCCGAGCGTCCAGAAAGCCCTCCAGGCGGTCGCGGATCTCAGGCCTGATGTTGCCACGCTGGATCTCAACCTGCGCGGGCAGTCCTCACAACCCGTGGCGGATGCCCTTCACCAGAGCGGCATCCCTTTCGTCGTGACAAGCGGATACACGACCATGATGTGCGATTTCAGCTATCAGAACGTGCCATTCGTCAAGAAACCGATCGACGAAAACGAGCTGATGGAGGCGCTGCGCTCGATGCTGGCTTGATCGCTCCACCGACCACCACAGGCTGTACATCAGCCGCCTGTTTCGGAATATTCTGCCTCTGCGGTACTTGTGGTCTTGAAGCGACGTTTTTCCCGAGTCCCGATTTTTCGGGATGGTCGGTTCCAGTCGCGTCGCGGGCCGAGGAGCACCAATGCTGGCGTCTGGCATCATGACCGGATGGGCGGCACTTGCCGCCTTGTTCGCCATGACCGTTGCACCGACGCCTTCGCCTAGCAACTGTGTCTACGGGACGGGTTGGGACCGCCATGGGGTTCCGGCTTTGAGGATGGCGTTTGCGATGGTGACGAGCCTGCGGGCGATGGCGATGATGACAAGTTTGTGTGGTTTGCCACGTGTCTTGAGGCGCTGTGCGACTGGCTTCAGAACCGGGTTGTGACAGGCGGCAGCGAGTGCGGCCTGGAACAGCACATGGCGCAGCGCCCGCCGTCCTCCGGCGATCGTGCGCTTGCCGCGCATCGTTCCGCTGTCGTGAGGCACTGGCGCGAGGCCGGTCATGGCGGCGGCCTCGCCGGCGGTCATCCGGCCGAGCTCCGGCATTTCCGCAATCAACATGGCCGCAGAGACCGGACCGATGCCGGGGATGGATCGCAGGAGCCTTGCCTTAGCAGCAGAAGTCTCCTCCTGCGCGATGGCGCATTCGATCCGGCGTTCAAGGTCACCAACCTGGGTATCCAGCATGGCCTTGAGATCCTCGTCCATGCCCTCGACCCCGGCGGGGACGTCTTGCTTTTTGCGCGCGGCGATCTGCGCCAACAGCCGCTTGCGCATGTCGACGATCTGGGCCCTCCGTGTCGTCAAGGCTCTGAGAATACGCAGGTTCTCGCTCGGCAGCATTCGCCCTGCTTCTGGTCGGGACAGCATGAACCGGGCGATGAGTTCGGCATCGATCCGGTCTGTCTTCGCCCTTGTCCCCCGGGAAAGGGCAAAGGCCTTGATCTGTGCCGGGGGCAGTTGCGTTGCCTCGATCCCTTCCGCGACGAGCCTGGCCCAGAGTACCCATTCCTGACCCCCTGTCGCCTCGAAGCCGGTCTTGACCGCACCGGGCATCTCCCGGATCGCCGCGATCAGCTGGTCGTGACCCTCGACCGAGTTCGCCAACCGGAACCTTTGCTCGCCGGGAACGCAAAACCCGTCCAGCCAGTCGCGGGACACATCTATCCCGACCACAGTCGTTGCTGCTATCATGTCACTCTCTCTTCCTTATGCTTCGCGGTCCCGCACAGCGGGCCGCCGTCAACTGTTCGAGACGGTGAGGAGAGGCGGGATCAGCCTGCTAGAAAACGTGGTCAGGCCACAAGATGTTCAGCGCTGAATCCCACCCCGTCGCCGGTCCTGGCCGGGATCGGTGACGGGGCATTTATAGCAGGGCCGAGACACATAAGGTGTTCAGTCCCGGCCTCGATCCGCTCGACCAGGGCCATCGCATCATAGCCGCGGTCGGCCACGACATGGGCCGTGCGCGTGAAACTGTCAATCAGCTCAGGCGCGGCGGCTTTGT
This sequence comes from Actibacterium sp. EMB200-NS6, assembly GCF_001305615.1. Lineage (GTDB taxonomy): Bacteria > Pseudomonadota > Alphaproteobacteria > Rhodobacterales > Rhodobacteraceae > Actibacterium_A > Actibacterium_A naphthalenivorans. The sequence goes on along the minus strand of NZ_CP010869.1, from coordinate 437,371 downwards.
CACTGGCCTGGCCGGGGCGGAGTGTCAGCCGGATCGGCAGGCCCACCTCATCCACGACCGCGTTGATCTTGGTACTCAGTCCGCCACGAGAGCGACCGATGGCGTGATCCGCGCCGCCTTTTTTCTGCCGGCTGCGTGTTGGTGGGCCCGGATGATGGAGGAGGCGATGAAGGCCATGGTTTCCGGCGACTTCGCCGCCAAGGCAACTGACATGAAAGTCAGCTTTGCCTGAAATCCCACACTGGTAAATTGGCGCGCTGGGGAGGATTCGAACCCCCGACCCCTTGATTCGTAGTCAAGTACTCTATCCAACTGAGCTACCAGCGCGTGGAGGCGTGATTTAGCGGCGCTCCGCGGGGTTTGCAAGAGCGAAATCAGAAATCATTCCGCTGCCGCCTCATGTATCGCCACACCCTTGGGCAGGTGGATCACAAACACCGTCCCTTCCCCGTCGGACCGTTCGAGGGCCAGCCGCCCGCCGTGCCCGCGGATCAGTTCGGCGGAAATCGCAAGGCCGAGCCCGGTGCCGCCCTTGCGCGTGCCGCCCTGGAACGGCTGAAACAGATGGTCCCGCGCCTTGGGCGGCAGGCCGGGGCCGGTGTCGGCGACCTGGATCGTCCATTCATGCAGATCCTCGTCGGCACGGATGTTGATCTCGCCGGTGCGGCCGCTGGCCACGATGGCCTGCCGCGCGTTGCGGATCAGGTTGGACAAGACCCGGAACAACTGTTCGCCATCCGCCCGCAGCACCAGCCCCGCCGGCACATCCTCGCTGAAGCTGATGTCGTGGTCGCCGGCCGCCAGCCGCTCGCTGTCGACCACATCGTTGACGATGGCGGCCAGAAAGATGCGGTTCAGCGCCGGAGGCGGCTCTTCGGCCTTGCCGAAGGCCAGCGTCGTTTCGCACAGGTTCACGGCGCGCGAGATCGAGCCGACGATCTTGGGCGCGGCGCGCTTGACGGCCGGGTCCTGGCTGTTTTCCATCCTGTCCGCGAAAAGCTGGGCGGTGGTCAGGATATTCCGCAGATCGTGGCTGATCTTGGCCACCGCCCCGCCAAGCTGGGCCAACCGCTCTTTCTGGCGCAGGGCCGAGGTCAGCTGGTGCTCCATCGATTGCAGGGCAATCTCGGCCTCGCGCAGTTCCGACACCTGCGAGCTGGGCTCGATGATCCGCCGGTTGTCCTCCGGCGCGCCGGCGTAGCTCTGGATCGCGTCCACCAACCTGCGGATTGGCATCACCAGAATGCGGCGCACCGCGAAGAACAGCAGCGAGGCCGTGATCACCGAAATCACCGCCGAGAGGGCAAGAATGCGCAACCCGTAGTCGATCATCGCCATGCGCAGCGGCCCCGAGGCCATGGTGACCTCGATCAGCAGCCCGGCATCCTGCACCGGCTGGCCGATCACGCGGATCACCCTGTCCTGCGGGTCCAGCAGGCGCAGCACAGCATCGCGCATCAGATCGAGCGAACTGTCGGCGCGCAGATCAAAGCTTTCCGCGATTTCGCCCGGCATGGGCGAAGACAGCACGAGTTGCCGCGCCTGGTCGCGGCGCAGCACCACGTTGAAGACCCCGGCGTTGCGCAAAAGCTCCTGCTCCAGCGCGTCGTCGATCATGTCTTCCCCCGCCAGCAGCGCCAGCGAGGCGATCTGCGCCCGTTCAAGATGCGACAAAAGGTAATCTTCGCGGAACCGGGCGATCGAGGGCACAAAGATCAGCACTTCGGCCAGCATGACGAAAGCCACCGTCAGCATCAGGAACCGGCCGGAAAGTGATTTCAGGAACATGCGCAGCCTCTGACGGCGGATCAGGGCAGAACCTTCTGGACGAGGCCCACCGCCCGCTTGACCCAGGGATTATCAAACAACTTCGGAGAAAAATAGGCACCCGCGGCCCGCTTGTTAACCTCCCCCAGGGTCGGATAAGGGGCCACCATGTTGGTAACGGCACTCATTTTCAGCCCGTTGGCGATGGCCAGCGCCCAGATCCCGATCAGCTCGCCCGCCTCCGCCCCCACGATCGAGGCCCCCACCGGGCGCCCCTTCACCACCATCACCTTGATCAGGCCGGTGGTCTTGCCGGTGGCAATGGCACGGTCATTGCCGCTGTAATCGAACCGCACCACGCTGAGCTTCTCGCCATGCGCCGCGCGTGCCTCTGCCTCGGTCAGGCCGACCTGCGCCAGTTCCGGGTCGGTATAGGTCACGCGGGGAATGTGATCGGTGCGCGCCTTCGACGGCAGCCCCAGAAGGATCGACCGGATGACCACACCGGCGTGATACCCCGCCACATGGGTGAACTGCATCCCCCCCGCCACATCGCCGATCGCATAGATGCGCCGGTTGGTGCTGCGCAGATCCGGCCCGACCTTGACACCCGCCTTCGTCACCTCGACCCCCGCCGCCGCAAGGTTCAGCCGATCGGTATTGGCCTTGCGCCCCACCGCCATCAGCAGATGCGTGCCGGTGTAAACCGCGCCACCCCCGGTTTCGACGGATATGTTCCCCGCCCCGCCCGAAATCTTCGCGGCCTGCTGGCCCTCGACAATCTCCGCCCCCTCGGCCCGCAGCTGTTCCAGCACCACCGCCGCCAGTTCCGGGTCGTCCTTGCCCAGCGCCTTCGCGCCTTCGATCACCGTCACCGCGCAGCCCAGCCGCAGATGCGCCTGCGCCATCTCCATGCCGATGGGCCCGCCGCCGATGATGATCAGATGCTCCGGCTTCTCGCGCAGATCGAAAATGGTTTCATTGGTGAAACAGGGCACATCCTCGATGCCGGGGATCGGCGGCACGAAGGGCGACGAGCCCGTGGCGATCACGAAGCGTCGCGCCGAAATCAGCGTGTCCCCCGCCTGAAGCTCGCGGCCCGAGGTGAAAGCCCCGTAGGCGCGGATCACCGTCACCCCCAGCCCCTCGAACCGCTCTACACTGTCATGCGGGGCGATGGTGGCGATCACGCGGGCCACATGATCCTTCGCGGCGGCGTAATCCACCTGCGGCGCGGCTGCGGTGACGCCGAAGGCCACATCGCGCACCGCCTGCGCCCGCGCCCCCGCCGCCAGCAGCGCCTTGGACGGCACGCAGCCATAGTTCAGGCAATCGCCGCCCATCTTGTGCCCCTCGACAAGCACCACCCGCGCGCCCATCTGCACCGCCCCCGCCGCCAGAGACAGCCCGGCGGACCCGGCACCGATGACGCATAGATCGGTTTCGATCCGTTCCATCTTACAACCCTCCCATTCGGCGCAGCGCTTTCACCAGCATCGGCAGCGCCGCCAACATGCACAGGCCCAGAATCGGGCCCAGGATATGCGGCTCGAATATGATGCCCAGATCCGGGGTCTCGCCCCGCGCGAACACCTCTCCCAGCCCGGCGCCGACCCAGGTGAAGACCACGCCGCCCGGTATGATGCCGAAAAAGGTCGTGACAACGAACCGGGCAACCGACACCCCCACCAGCGCCGGGATGATATTGGCCACGAAAAACGGAACCGCCGGCACAAGCCGGATCAGGAACAGCACCGAAAGCTCGTTTTCGCGGATCGCCGCCTTCAACTGCCTGATCAGCCCGCCGCTGGCCTCCATCTTCGCGGCCAGCCTTTCGCCCATGCCCCAGCGCGCGGCCATGAAAATGCCGGTGGCCCCGATCGTGGCCGCCGTGACGTTGAACAGGACGCCGGGGACCAGCCCGAACAGGAACCCGCCGGTCAGCGTGGCGATCGTCGCCCCCGGAAGCGAGAACGCCACGATCACCACGTAAAACGCCATGAAACCCAGCGCCGTCCACAGGTAATGCGCATCGCGAAAGGCCATCAGCGCCTCATGGTTTTCGGCCAGCGCCTGAAACGACAGATAGTCACGCAGCGTGAACGCCCCGATCACCGCCACCACGACGACCGCGATCAGCGGCAGGCGGCGCAGGGTCGCGGATTTTCGGGGCTGGGTCGCATCGCTCATCGGGGGCTTGTCCATCTGATGTCCTCGGCTTTGCCCTAACATGCGGCGGCACCGCCCCGTGCGACAGCCCTTTCACGGTGCCTTGATCACGGGTGATCCAATGTTGCAGGATCGGGGCGTATTTCCCGGCCTTTGTAACATGCGGGCGCAGGCCGCCCGGAAATGTTGCACAAAACCCGCATACTGCGAATTGACTTACGCGCGCGCAGCCCCTAAAGGACGGGCTTCGAACGTAAACGGCCTTCGAATCCATACGGGGTTTGGGCCTGTCCTGACGGAGCCAAAGCGATGAAACGCACTTTTCAACCGAGCAACCTTGTTCGCAGCCGCCGCCACGGCTTCCGTGCGCGCATGGCCACCAAGGCCGGCCGCAAGATCCTGAACGCACGCCGTGCGAAGGGCCGGAAGTCGCTCAGCGCCTGAGACCTGCCGGAAGGCATTTCGACATGACACCGCCGGAGGCAGACGTGGCAGGCACCAGGCCGGACGCCACGACAAGGCCCCCGGCGGTTTCCGTTTGTCTGACGACCCTGACCAAACGCGCCGATTTCCTGCGCGCGGCACGGGCGAAACGGCAGGCCAGCAAAGGGTTCGTCCTTCAGGCCCGCAAACGTGCCCCCGGAGAGGGCGAAAGCGGCGCGATCCGCATCGGCTATACCTGTTCCAAAAAGGTCGGCAACGCGGTGGCGCGCAACCGCGCCAAGCGCCGCCTGCGCGCCATCGCCCGCGCCGTTCTGCCCACGGACGGGCAGCCCGGCTGGGACTATGTGCTGATCGGCCGCGCTGAAACCACGGCCAGCCATCCCTATCTGGACATGGAACGCGACCTGAAACGCGCGTTGCAGAAAATCCACGGGAACCCCACATGACCCCGCTTGCCTGGCTCCTGTCGCTTCCGGTGCGCGCCTACCGGCTGATTCTCAGCCCCTGGGTCGGCAAGAGCTGCCGCTATCAGCCGACCTGCTCGGCCTATGCGCTGGAGGCGCTGGAAAAGCACGGCGCGATCCGGGGCGGCTGGCTGGTGCTGCGCCGCATCGGGCGGTGCCACCCGTTCGGCGGCGATGGCTATGACCCGGTGCCGGAGCAGGACGCAGACAAGGGCTGAAGCGCGGCGCGCCACCGGCCCCCTTGCCCGAAATCCGCAACTCCACTAAAGCCGGATTCATGCTCGACGATCTTGATGACATCCACCCGCTGTTCCACGGCGCGCCCTCGACGACGGAGTTCAAGAAGCTCCGCAAACGCATCGTGCGCTATACGCGCGAGGCGATCGAGCAATATGGCATGATCGAACGCGGCGCGCGCTGGCTGGTATGCCTGTCAGGCGGCAAGGACAGCTATACATTGCTGGCCGCCCTGCATGAGCTGCAGTGGCGCGGACTGTTGCCGGTCGATCTGCTGGCCTGCAACCTCGATCAGGGCCAGCCGGGGTTTCCGGCCACCGTGCTGCCGGAGTTTCTGGAAAAGATGCAGGTGCCGCACCGGATCGAGTATCAGGACACCTATTCGGTCGTGATGGACAAGGTGCCCCAAGGCCGCACCTTCTGCGCCCTGTGTTCGCGGCTGAGGCGCGGAAACCTCTACCGTATCGCCCGCGAAGAAGGGTGTTCGGCGGTGGTGCTGGGCCATCACCGCGACGATATTCTCGAAACCTTCTTCATGAATCTCTTTCACGGCGGGCGGCTGGCCACCATGCCGCCCAAGCTGGTGAACGAAGAGGGCGACCTGTTCGTCTATCGCCCGCTCGCCCATGTGGCCGAGGCTGATTGCGAACGCTTCGCCACGGCGATGAACTATCCCATCATCCCCTGCGATCTGTGCGGCAGCCAGGACGGATTGCAGCGCCAGCAGGTCAAGGCGATCCTGGACGGGTGGGAGGCCAACAGCCCCGGCCGCCGCCAGGTGATGTTCCGTGCGCTGATGAACGCCCGCCCCTCGCACCTGCTGGACCCGAAACTGTTCGACTTCGCCGGGCTGGTGCGGGGAAGCGCCGAAGTTGATGAAAATTCTCATCAGATTCCCCGGCTCGATTAATCTCCCGAACAGAGACCGGCCCTAGCCTGAGCGGCAAGTGGTGATCCAAAAGGTCACGCCGCAAGAGGACGCTTCGCCGATGTCTCGGTTTTCTGGTTTCGTGCCGCACCGCGCCCGCGCTGCCGGGGCCGCGCTGTTTGGCCCGCCGCAAAGCATGGCTTTTCTGCCCGCGATCACGCTGGCGGCCTATTGGATCGGCGGCGAACAGGCGCTTCTGGTGGCGGCTCTGATGTTTCCCCTGCTCTATTCGCTCTTCGGCGCGCCCGCGGCGCGGGGCGAGCCTGCGGCGGGCCAAGGGGCTGCACGTGAAACCGTGGTCGCGCTGCTGGACAAGACGCTGAAAAACCCATCTGACCGCGGCCTGACCACCGCCTGCCTGGTGGTCGCGGTCGAGGGGCTGGATGGATTGGGCGAACGCTTCGGCACACCGGCGGCGGAGCTTGCCATGGGGCGGGTCGCCGACCGGCTGGCCGGGGCGCTGCGCGGCTCCGATATCGTGGCCCGCCTGGGCGAGGGACGTTTTGCCATTGCCCTCGGCCCGGTCCGCCGCGCCGATCTGGAAACGCTGCTGCAGATCGCCGGGCGGCTTCAGGATGTGGTGCGCGAGCCGATCAGCATCGATGCGACCGCGGCGCATCTGTCCAGTTCGGTCGGGTTCTGCCTTGCCAGCCGCAGCCCCGCCGCCGATGGCGCCGCGATGCTGGCCGCCGCCGAAACCGCGATGCGCACCGCACGACAAAGCGGGCCGGGCGCCATCCGCGCGTTTTCCGCCGAAATGCAGGTGGCGGCAGACCTGCGCCACGACCTGGCCGATGAGGTATCCGCCGCCCTGGAGAGCGGCCAGATCGTCGCATGGTTCCAGCCGCAGATTTCGACCGATACCGGCGCGGTCACCGGGTTCGAGGCGCTGGCGCGCTGGCCGCAGCGCGAGCGTGGCCCGATTCCCCCATCGGATTTTCTTGGCGCCATCGCCCGTGCCGGCCTGTCGGAACGGCTGAGCGAAGAGATGCTGTTCAACGCCCTTTCCGCGGTGCGCTCCTGGGACAAGGCCGGCGTGCATGTGCCGGCGGTGGGGGTGAACTTCTCGGGCGAAGAGCTGCGCAACCCGCGGCTGGTCGACAAGATCCGGTGGGAGCTGGACCGGTTCGGCCTGACCGCGGAACGGCTGACGATCGAGGTGCTGGAAAGCGTCGTCTCGGATGCCGGGGACGATATGATATCGCGCAATATTTCCGCCCTGTCGGCACTGGGATGCGGGATTGATCTGGATGATTTCGGCACCGGCCACGCCTCTATCGCCTCGGTGCGGCGCTTCGCCGTGGGCCGGCTGAAGATCGACCGCTCCTTCGTGACCCGCGTCGACCAGGACCGTGAACAGCAGGATATGGTCGCGGCCATCCTGACCATGGCCGAGGGGCTGGGCCTGGACACGCTGGCCGAGGGCGTCGAAACCGTGGGTGAACATGCGATGCTGGCCCAGCTTGGTTGCCGCCATGTGCAGGGCTTCGGCATTGCCCGTCCGATTCCCTTCGAAGACACCATTGCCTGGATGCTGAAACATCAGGAAAAGCTGGAACAGGCCGCCAGCCTTGGGCGGCAGGCGGGCTAAGCCCGGGTGCGGTGGGAAAACCGCTTGACCTTCGGGGCGGCGTTCTGTTGAACCTCCATCACCTTTCCAAGGACAGATGGCGGCCAAGAATGGACGATCAGAACAAAAACCTCATCCTCGCAACCGCGCTCAGCTTTCTGGTGATCGTGGGCTGGTTCCTTCTGTTCCCGCCGGAACAGCAAAGCCCGGCGCCCGCCGATCAGGTAACCGCCACCGCGCCGGGCATCGCGCCCGTGCCGCCGGCCTCTGTCTCCGGCACCCCCACCCCGGTGCCCGCCGCCACGGCTCCCGCCGCCGCCGATGCCCCTCGCGTCACGATCGACACCGCGCGCCTGTCGGGCTCGATCTCGCTTCTGGGCGGGCGGATCGACACGCTGTCGCTCAGCGATTACCACGAAACCCTCGACAAGACCTCGCCGAAGGTCGCATTGCTCTCGCCGGTCGGCACCGCCCGCCCCTATTACGCGCTCTACGGCTGGGCCCCCGCCGGAGATCTGGACAGCGCCGCCGTGCCCGGCCCGCAAACGCGCTGGACGCTCGCGCAGGGCGACACGCTGACACCCGACAGCCCGATCACCCTGCGCTGGGACAATGGTGCCGGCCTCACCTTCACCCGCGTGATCGCCGTGGATGACAATTTCATGTTCAGCATCACCCAGAGCGTGGAAAACAACACCGGCGCCCCCATTCGCCTGGCGCCCTATGGCATCGTCGCCCGCCATGGTGAGCCGGAGACGAAGAAATTCTTCATCCTGCACGAGGGCGTCGTGCGCCAGAACGATACTTCGTTGGAAGAGATCGGATACGGCAAGATGCCCGACATGGATTTCGTCGAGCGTGAAGGCGCCCGCGCCGAGGTGACCGAGGTGCAGGAAAACGGCTGGGTCGGCTTCACCGACAAATACTGGATGACCACGCTGATCCCGGCGCCCGGCCAGCCCTTCACCTCTGTCGCGAAATACGTGGCCCAGGCCGATATCTATCAGGTCGAATCGCGCCTGCCGGTGATGACCGTCGCGCCGGGCGCGACCGCACAGGCCGACACGATGCTCTTTGCCGGCGCCAAGGAATGGGAAGAAATCCGCCACTATCAGAATGACACGGGCATCTTCCGTTTCGTCGATTCGATCGACTGGGGCTGGTTCTTCTTCCTCACCAAGCCGATTTTCGCGGTTCTGCATTTCCTGAACGGGTTCATCGGCAACATGGGCTGGTCGATCATCGCGCTGACCTTCCTGCTGAAGGCGCTGCTGTTCCCGCTGGCGTATAAATCCTACGTCTCGATGGCGAAGATGAAAGAGCTTCAGCCCGAGATGGAGAAGCTGAAGGAACGCGCCGGCGACGATCGCCAGAAGCTGCAGCAAGAGATGATGGCGCTCTACAAGAAGGAAAAGGTGAACCCCGCGTCGGGCTGCCTGCCGATCCTTTTGCAGATCCCGATCTTCTTCTCGCTCTACAAGGTGATCTTCGTCACGATCGAGCTGCGTCACGCCCCCTGGCTCGGCTGGATCCGCGACCTTTCCGCGCCCGATCCGACCTCGATCTTCAACCTGTTCGGCCTGCTGCCCTATGCGGCGCCGGATGCGAATTCCATTCTGGCCATCGCGTCGATCGGCATTCTGCCCATCCTTCTGGGCCTGTCGATGTGGCTGCAGCAAAAGCTGAACCCGGCCCCGACCGACCCGGCGCAGGCGATGATTTTCGGCTGGATGCCCTGGATCTTCATGTTCATGCTGGGCCGGTTCGCCAGCGGGCTGGTGCTTTACTGGATCGCGAACAACACGATCACCTTCACCCAGCAATACCTGATCATGCGCAGCCAGGGCTACAAGCCTGACGTGTTCGGCAACATCAAGTCGACCTTCCGCAAGAAACCCAAACCGGACGCCAAGTGATGGCGCGGCTGGCGCATATCCGGCGCCATCCGGTCAAGGGTATCGGCCAGGAAGAGATCGCGGCCACCACGCTCTGCCCGGCGCGCCCCCTGCCGCTGGACAGGGCATGGGCGGTGCTGACGGGCGATACCGGCGATACCGGCCAATGGCAGCCGCGCCGCAACTTTGCGCAATGCGCCGCCGCGCCCCGGCTGATGGCGGTGTCTGCGCGCATGTCGGGCGCGCGGATCACGTTCAGCCACCCCGAGCGGCCCGAGATCACCATCGACCCCGACAATGACGGGGCGCAGCTGGTCGCGTGGATCGCCCCGCTCTGCCCTGCGGACCGGCCCGCGCCGACGCGGCTGGTGCGTGCGCCCGAGCAGGGGATGACGGATGCGCCCTTCGCCTCGGTCTCGCTGATGAGCCTGGCGTCGCTGCGGGCGTTTTCGCAGGAGATCGGCCAGCCGCTCGATCCACGCCGGTTTCGTGGCAACCTGTGGCTTGACGGGCCCGCCCCCTGGGCGGAGTTCGACTGGATCGGCCGGACCCTGCGCATCGGCACCGCCGAGCTTGAGGTGGTCGAGCGGATCGAGCGCTGCCGCGCCACCGAGGCCAGCCCCGTAACCGGCCTGCGCGATGCCCCCACCCTGCGGGTGCTGCAGGATGCCTGGGGCCACCGCGATTTCGGCGTTAACGCAAGGGTTGTGACAGGCGGGCGAATTGCCGTGAACGACCCGGTAGAGGTATTGTGATGCAGCTTCCCTTCCCCGTCGCCGACGCCCCCGATGCCGCCACCGCCGAACGTGGCCGCCTGCTGTTCGCCGGAGAGACCGAGTTTCTGAAAGGCGTCGTCGCGATGGACGGGCTGCCGCCCGCCGACCGGCTCGAGGTTTGCTTCGCCGGGCGTTCCAACGTCGGAAAGTCCAGCCTGATCAACGCGCTGACCGGGCGCAAGGCGCTGGCGCGCGCGTCCAACACGCCCGGGCGGACCCAGGAAATCAACTTCTTCACACTGGGCGACAGCCACTATCTGGTCGATCTGCCCGGCTATGGCTATGCCGAGGCGCCGCTGCCCGTCGTCCAGAAATGGCAACGCCTGCTGAAAGCCTATCTTTCCGGCCGCCAGACCCTGCGCCGCGCCTTCGTTCTGATCGACGCGCGCCACGGGGTAAAGGCGGTGGACGAAGAGATTCTGACCCTGCTCGACCAATCGGCCGTGACCTTTCAGGCGGTGCTGACCAAGGCCGACAAGGTAAAGCCCAAAGACCTTGAGAACGTGCTGAACCAGGTGCGCGGTGCCCTGTCGAAACACCCCGCCTCCTTCCCCGAGATCGTCGTGACGAGCTCTGAAAAGGGCGACGGGATCGAAACGCTGCGCGCCATCATCGCCACGCTGGAGTAACCCGCGCGGCGCCCGCGGGGCCTTGCCGCGCGGGCGGTGCCGGTTTACCAACGGGCAGCCAAGGACCCGACCCATGAAGAAGCAGACCGCCATGAACCGCGATTGGATCGCCACCGCCCGGACGCTTTCCGAAGCGCTTCCCTATCTGCAGCGCTACGATGAGGCCGTCGTCGTCATCAAGTTCGGCGGCCACGCCATGGGCGATGACGTGGCGATGGAAAGCTTTGCGCGCGACATCGTGCTGATGCAGCAGGTCGGGGTCTATCCCGTGATCGTGCATGGCGGCGGCCCGATGATCAACGAGATGCTGGCCAAGCTGGACATCAAGTCTGACTTCGTGAAGGGCAAGCGCGTCACCGATGAGGCCACTGTGAAAGTGGTCGAAATGGTGCTCTCCGGCCTTGTGAACAAGCGCATCGTGCAGGCGATCAACCGCCAGGGGGGCAAGGCCGTGGGCCTGTCGGGCAAGGATGCCAACATGATGATCTGCGATCAGACCGATCCCGATCTGGGCTTTGTCGGCACCCCGTCCGAGATGAACCCCGCCGTGCTGCGCCAGCTTTTCACGGCAGAGATGATCCCGGTTGTCGCGCCGCTTGGCGCCGGGCGCAACGGCGAGACCTACAACGTCAACGGCGACACCGCCGCCGGGGCCATCGCCGCCGCACTGAAGGCCGACCGGCTGTTGCTGCTGACCGACGTGGCCGGCGTCAAGGATGCCAGCGGCGAGGTGGTGACCGAGCTGACGCCCGACCAGATTCGCGCCTTGACCACGGAAGGCGTGATTGCCGGCGGCATGATCCCGAAAACCGAAACCGCGCTGGCCGCGATCGAGGGCGGCGTGCGCGCGGTTGTGATCCTGGACGGGCGCGCGCCCAACGCCTGCCTGCTGGAGCTGTTCACCGAACACGGCGCGGGCTCTCTGATCCGGCAGCCGCGCTAGGCAGGTGCCGGGTTTCGCCGCCCTTCGCACACGGGTCCGGGCCGAGGCTCTGGACATTTTCGGCGCCTTCCATCCCGGCCCGGCTGATGCCGCGCCCGCAGGCTGCGCGACACTGGTTCTGTTGGGGCCGGATGAGCCGGGCTTCTGGCCCCGCGTCAGCGCCGCGCCGGAATTTGGCGACGGCGCCCCCGACCCGCTCGACCGTTGGTCCACACGCGTCATCGGCGCCTTGGCGGATGAACTGGGCGCGACCGCGCTGTTTCCCTTCGGCGGGCCGCCGTTCCAGCCTTTCATCCGCTGGGCAGAACGGTCGGGCCGGGCCTGGCCTTCGCCGGTTTCGCTGTTGGTGCATGATGTGGCGGGGCTGTTCGTATCCTACCGCGGCGCGCTGGCCCTGCCGCGACGCCTGGCGCTGCCCCCGCCGCCGCCCCGCCCCTGTGACACATGTGCCGGGCAACCCTGCCGCAGCGCTTGCCCCGCTGGCGCCCTGACCGATCAGGGCTATGATCTGAACGCCTGCCATGCCTTTCTGGACGGCCCCGCCGGGCAGGATTGCATGGCCCGGGGCTGCGCGGTCCGGCGGGCCTGTCCTGTCAGCGAAACCTATGGCAGGATGCCCGAACAATCGGCTTTCCACATGGCAGCTTTTCACACATGACCCTGCGCCTGATCCTTGTCCGCCACGCAAAATCCAGCTGGGATGACCCGTTGCAGGATGATCACGACCGTGTGCTGAACAAGCGCGGCCAGCGCGCCGCGCCGGCCATCGCCTCCTGGCTGAACCAGCATGGCCATGTCCCGGCCGAGGTGGTCAGCTCGACCGCACGCCGCACGCTGGAGACATGGGATCGGATGGCCCCCCTGTTTCCCGACACCACGCTGATGCGGCGCGAGCCCGCGCTTTACCACGCCGCGCCCGAACAGATGCTCGAGGTGCTGCGCCATTGCGCCGCCAGCCCGGTTCTGATGCTGGGCCACAACCCCGGCATCGGTGAATTTGCCGCGCGCCTGCTGGCCGCTCCGCCCGATCACAGGGATTTCACCCGTTACCCGACCTGCGCCACGCTTGTCGCGGAATTCGAGGGGCGAGACTGGGCCGACATCGACTTTGGCGCCGGCAGCGCGGTGGATTTCATCGTTCCGCGCGAGTTGCAGGAAGCGGAATAGGCCTCCCCGATCAGGCCGCCGGCAGCACCTCTTCGCCCCGCAGCCAGCCTTCGAGGATGGCCACATGCTCCGCCTCTTCCTCGACGAACTCGCGGGCCAGCGCGCGAATCTCGGGGTCTGTGGTGGTGTCACGGATATGCTTGTAGAAATCGTGGCTGCGCTTTTCGCTGCGCAGCGCGTTTTCCAGCGCATCAACCTTGGCCAGCATCGGGTCAGCGGCCCAGATCTCGGCGGCCTCGGGGCTTTCACCCTCGGGCCATTTGAAATCATAGGTCTGCCAATCGGGCAAGTCGCGGAATCCACCCCGGTTCTTGGCATCTTCCAGATGAAGCCGCGCGAATTTCGCCAGGGTACGGAACAGTCTGGCGCAGTCCTTGTTGTCGAAACTCTCCATCACCTCGGCCAGCTCGTCGCACCGCTGGGCCGCGTCAAACTCCAGCCGGATCGCATAGACCAGGAATTCCTCGACGTTCTTCATGCCACCCTCCCCGGCTCAGGCACCGCCCGGCTCGCCGGTAAAGGTGATCCGGATGTCTTCGTGCCGGGCGATATACTGGCAGGCCAGCCGGTAGTGCGGCGGCAGGTCGTTCACCTCGGCCTCGGTGATCTCTTTCTGGGTGACCTTCTTCAACTCCTTCAGACGCGCCTTTTCCTTTTCGGTCAGGGCCACGGCCATCTTCGGCTTGTCCTCCAGATAGGTCACCTCGATCAGGCAGGAACCGCAGTTGCCATCACGGCATTCGAAGGGGATGGGAATGCCGTGCTCTTCGGCAAGGCCGAGAATCGTGTCCGTGTTGCCGGCGACGGCGTAGACGGTCTTGTCTCTCTTCATGATGGGCGAAGAAAACGTGATAGTTGCCATTGGAAACCTGCCTTTCAGATCGCGGCCCGGGGCGCGGCGATCTTGCGCGCGCCTCGGGCCTTGCATGTCAAGACCGGCGCGGGAAGCGGCCGGCACCCAACCCACAAGCAAAAAGCGGGCCAGCCATGCGAAAGGCAGCAGGTTCAGTGTTTTGCGAAGTGTCGCCACGCGGCGCGGGCAGAGTTTTGTCGGCAATTCGACAAGAGATACGTGAATTGCCGACAGAAATCGTAAGAGGCCCCGGTCTCAGTGCCCCAGAATCTGGCTGAGGAACAGCTTGGTCCGATCGGATTTGGGGTTGTTGAAGAACTCTTCGGGTTCGTTCTGTTCCACGATCTGGCCCTGATCCATAAAGATCACCCGGTTCGCCACCTGACGGGCAAAGCCCATCTCATGGGTCACGCAGAGCATGGTCATGCCCTCTTCGGCAAGCTCGATCATGGTATCGAGAACCTCCTTGATCATCTCGGGATCAAGCGCCGAGGTCGGCTCGTCGAACAGCATGATCCGCGGACGCATGCACAGGCTGCGGGCGATCGCCACGCGCTGTTGCTGACCACCCGAAAGCTGGCCGGGATATTTCAGCGCCTGCTCGGGGATCTTCACCTTTTCAAGGAAATGCATCGCCGTTTCCTCGGCTTCCTTCTTCGGCACCTTGCGCACCCAGATCGGCGCCAGTGTGCAGTTTTCCAGAATCGTCAGATGCGGGAACAGGTTGAAATGCTGGAACACCATCCCGACCTCGGATCGGATCTTGTCGATATTCTTCAGATCCGAGGTCAGTTCGGTACCGTCGATGATGATCTTGCCGGCCTGATGTTCCTCCAGCCGGTTGATACAGCGGATCAGCGTGGATTTACCGGAACCGGACGGGCCGGCGATGACGATCCGCTCGCCCCGGTTGACGGTCAGGTTGATGTCGCGCAGCACGTGGAACGTGCCGTACCATTTGTTCATTTCGATAATCTGGATGGCAACCTCATCCGAGATCGTCATCTTGCTGCGATCGACTTCGCGGCTGACTGCAAGTTCAGACATTACGTCACTCCTTTAGCGATGGCCTGTCTGAAGCTTGCGCTCCAGATACATCGAGTAGCGGGACATGGAAAAACAGAAGATGAAGAAGACGAACGCGATGAAGCCGTAAAGCTCCCACACGATGCCGTTCCAGTTCACATCTGCCCGAATGGCTTTCGACAGGCCCAGCGGATCAAGCAGGCCGATGATCGACACCAGCGTGGTATCCTTGAACACGCTGATGAAGGTCGAGACGATGCCGGGGATCGAGATCTTCAGCGCCTGCGGCATGATGATCAGCCGCTGCGACTTCCAGTAGTCCAGCCCCAGCGCATCGGCGGCTTCGTACTGGCCGCTGGGAAGGGCGGCAAGCCCGCCCCGCACCACCTCGGCCATATAGGCCGATGCGAACAGCGTCACCATGATCATGACCCGCACGATGATGTCGAAATCCGTGCCCGGCGGCAGGAAATAGTTCAGCAGAACCGACGCCACGAACAGCAGGGTGATCAGCGGCACGCCGCGAATGAACTCGATGAAGCCCACGCACAGGGTCTTGACGATCAGCAGATCGGATTGCCGCCCCAGCGCCAGCACAATGCCGATGGGCAGCGAAGCAGTGATGGCGACAAGCCCGATGGTGATCGACAGCAGGAAGCCGCCGAAACTGCGGCTCGGGATCGCCTCGATCCCCAGCGGGATGATCGATTGCAGCCCGGACGCCAGCGGGCTGGTGACGAAGATCCACCACAGCACCGGCAACACGCCTGCGGCGATGATTCCGGCCAGGCTTCCGACGGTTCTGGACAGAAGGTTATAGGCAATCACGCCCACGGCGATACCGGCGATCACCATCAGTGGCACCCAGAACGTACCGCCCCACAACAGCCACGGCACGAGGAACGGGGCAACGGCCGAAAACCGCATCATCTGGCGCGGAAGGCCGCTGAACAGCACCGGCGCCAGCGCCACCAGCGCCAGCACGAAGGCCAGGATCGGGCGCCAGTAAAGCTCGGCCGGGTAGAAGCCGAAGATAAGCTGCAGATAGCGTTCCCGGATCACGGCCCAGCAGGCGCCATGCGCGTCGGGGCCATAGGTCGCCTTGATCACCTCGCGGCATTCGCCGAGCGAACCGGCGGTCCAGCTCGACTGGAAAATCCAGGGCAGGATCGACGCCAGAACATAGAACGCGAATCCCGCGGAGAGCAGCGTCAGGATGACATTCAGCGGGGTGGAAAACAGGTTCTCCCGGATCCAGCCCAGAACCCCCGACGATGTAACCGGCGGCGCCTTTTCGGGCAGCATCGTCTTACGGACATACGAGACATTTGCCATATTACCGCTCCACCAGCTTTACGCGTTTGTTGTACCAGTTCATCACCAGCGAAATGCTCAGCGAGATGATCAGATAGACGAGCATCAGCAGCAGCACGCATTCCAGCTCGCGCCCGGTCTGGTTCATGGTGATCCCGCCGAGCGTGCCGGTGATATCCATGTACCCCACCGCGATGGCGAGCGAGGAGTTCTTGGTCAGGTTCAGATATTGCGAGATCAGCGGCGGGATGATCACCCGCAGCGCCTGCGGCAGCACCACAAGGCTCATGATCCGGTTCGGACGCAGGCCCAGGGCCTCTGCCGCCTCGGTCTGGCCGCCGGATACGGCCAGAATACCGGCGCGCACATTTTCCGCTATGAAAGCCGCGGTGTAGAACGACAGGGCCAGCCACAGCGCGATCAGCGAATTGCGCATATGGATGCCGCCCTGAAAGTTGAAGCCCTTGAGCGCGGGGTAGCCAAGATGAAAGCCCAGCAGGATCAGGATTACCGCGAACGGCAGCACCACGACGGCAAGGCGCAGATACCATGTTGTCGGGCGGTCGCCGGTAGCTTCCTGAATGCGGTCGGCGCGGGCCTTGATCCGGCCAGAGGCCCAGAAGCCCGCGATCAGCGCCACCACCAGCGCAATCAGTTCCAGACTGATGTTGAACGCCCCGAAGAACGACACATCGCCCAGCCCGCGGCTGAACAGTGGTTCGGGCATATAGATGCCCCGGTTGGTCACGGCCATCGAATCCCACAGCCACATCGACGCAGAGGGCGTTTCCCCCCGGAACGCGTTCGGGGGGGGAAGAGTCTCGATCAGGATCGCCATGAAGAACACGATCCACAGCAGGACGGGCACGTTCCGGAACAGCTCGACATACACTGTCATGATCCGCGACAGCATCCAGTTCTTGGAAAGCCGCATCACCCCGATGACAACGCCCATCACGGTGGCCAGCGCACAGCCCATCACCGCCACCAGCAGCGTGTTCAGAAGCCCGACGAAAGACGCCCGCAGATGCGAATCGCGCGAGTTGTAGTCGATCAGGCGCTGGTTGATGTCATAGCTTGCCGGTTCGCTGAAAAAGCCGAAATCGATGGGCTTTCCCAAGGCTTCCAGGTTCTGGAGCGTGTTGCTGACCAGCCAGGCCACGACAAGCATGAACCCGAGAAGCGCGACGAACTGGATCGTCAAAGACCGGTACCGGGAGTCGTATATCAGCATACTCAGCCGAAACGACTCCTTCGGAGCGTCGGATAATGTGGTCATTCAGGCTTTCCCCGTTTCCCTGGTGATCCCCGACGCGTTCTTTGCGCGTTCCGGCCCCAGGTGATTTTTTTGGATACTGTAGATAGGAGAAGGGCGCGGAATGACCGCGCCCTTCGAATTTTTTACCGGAACGGCGGCGAGTACAGCAGGCCGCCATCGGTCCACTGCGCGTTCAGGCCGCGCGCCAGGCCGATCGGAGTGGCTTCGCCAAGGTTCTTCTCGAACACTTCGCCATAGTTGCCGACCGACAGAATGATGCGCTTGGCCCATTCCGCGTCGAGGCCCAGCATCTCGCCCAGGTTGCCCTCGGTGCCCAGGATACGGTTGATCTCGGGGTTGTTGGTGCCGCTCGCCATCTCTTCGACATTGGCAGAGGTGATGCCCAGTTCTTCGGCCGAAACCATCGCGTTGAACGACCAGCGCACGATGTCAGCCCATTCGGAATCGCCGTGGCGCACAAGCGGGCCCAGCGGCTCTTTGGAAATGATCTCGGGCAGCAGAACATGATCGCCCGGCGCTTCGAACGTGGCGCGGGTGGCGGCCAGGCCGGATGCGTCGGTGGTGTAGACGTCACATGCGCCGGCCAGATACTGCTGCTGCGCTTCGGCGTTGGTTTCGATCGGAACCGGCTCGTAGCTGATGTTGTTGACGCGGAAGAAATCGGCGAGGTTCAGCTCGGTGGTGGTGCCGGTCTGGATGCAGACGGTCGCGCCGTCCAGATCCTTGGCCGAAGACACGCCAAGCGCCTTGGGAACCATGAAGCCCTGACCGTCATAATAGTTCACGCCGACGAATTCGAACTTCAGGTCCACATCGCGCGAGAAGGTCCAGGTGGTGTTCCGCGACAGCATGTCGATCTCACCCGAGGCCAGCGCGGTAAAGCGGGTCTTGCCGGTCAGCGGCACGAATTCAATCGCGGAGGCATCGCCCAGCGTGGCGGCGGCGACCGCACGGCACAGGGCCACGTCGAAGCCGCCCCACACGCCGTTCGCGTCCGGCGCGGCAAAGCCGACAAGCCCGGTGTTCACGCCGCAGTTCAGCTTGCCGCGAGCCTTGACATCGTCCAGCGTCGCGGCGGCCGAAGCGCCGGCCGCCAGGCCGACAAATGCCAGCGCGCCAAAAAATACGGATTTATTCATGTTTACCTCTTCCTGATGATCCATCCCTGCGGATGGCTTAGGCTTATTCAAACCCCTAAGGGCGAAGCGAAACCGCATAGGAATTCGCCTCTGGAGCGCCGCAAGTTTGGGCAAAATCAACATATGCCGTCAAGGGTACTGTAGGGGAAGCCCGGACAGCGACCCTCTATGGTCCGTTTTTTTACCGATTGATTAATCGCTGTGCAGTACACCGCGCAATTGGCCGCCTATGCCGCAGCACGTGTCAAAGTGAAAAACCGGTGCGCCTGCATAAAGGCCGCGCGCTTGGATTCGGCCAGCGCGGCGGCTTCCTCGTCTACACCCCAATGTTCGGCCTGCCAGGCCTCATCAATCCGCGAGACGGGCCAGAGGTTTTCGGGCAGATCCCAGCCCCGGATCGCGGCCAGCCCGATGATCAGAGAGCCCGACAGCGCCACCAGATCATGCAGCGCCGTCAGCCCGAAAACGGATTGCCCGGCGACAAGCGCCGCGAACCGGCTCAGGCTTTCGGCCGGCTGGCTTTGATGGATAATCCCGGTGGTAACCAGAAGCGGGGTGCCAAGCTCTGCCTCGGCGCGCTGCAAGAGCGGGTCCCAGGCTTCGGCCTGCCGCGCAATCAGCCCTTCCGGCCCGTCGGCGCGATAGCACAGCAGATCGGTCTCGCCATAGGCGGCAATCAGGGCAGCGACCTCGTCGCGCTGGGGCGTCACCTTGTCGATCGCGGAATTGGCCGATTGGGTCACCGGCATGGCGCGCGGGTCGATCTCATCGCCCTGCGCGTTCCATTCGGCGGCCACGGCGCGGGCCATGGGGCGGGTCGGCAGGATCAGCGCGGCCTTGGCCGGGGTCATGATCGGGCGCCCGTCCAGCAGCACGGAAAACCCGCCCTCAGCCTCGGTCTCGGTGGCCTGCTTCCAGAACCGTTTCCGCTTCCACTCACTCATCGCTTACCTCTTCCAGACCGTTTCAAGCGCGGCAGGCAGCGCGGAAAAGGCATCGATCACGATATCCGCGCGCTCCAGCCGGTCAGCGCCGTGATAGCCCCATCCCACGCCGACGGTGCGCACCCCGGCCGCCTGGCCCATATCGATATCGAAGCTGGTATCGCCGATCATCACGGCATCTTCCGGCGCCACGCCGGTTTCGGCCAGCGCCGCCTGCACCATCGAAGGATGCGGCTTCGACGGGTGGTGGTCGGCCACCTGCTCGGTCACGAAGAACCGCCGCAGCCCGTGCGCCTCCAGCACATGATCCAGCCCGCGGCGGGATTTGCCCGTGGCCACGCCCATCAGCAGGTTTTCCTGCGCCGCCAGCCCCTCCAGCACCTCCAGCGCGCCGGGATAAAGCGGCGAGGGGAAATCCGCCGCGCGCAGGGAATGGAACGCCTCCTTGTAGGCCGTGACCAGACGATCGGTCAGCGCGGGCTCAAGCTCGGGCACAAGCTGGGCGATGGCCACCGGCAGCGACAGGCCGACAATGCCCAGAACCGCCTCATCCGTCGGGCCCGGCAGGCTTTCGGCCAGAAACGCCGCCGCCATCGCGCCCTTGATATGGGCCTGACTGTCGATCAGCGTGCCGTCCACATCGAAGATAACCAGCCGCAAATCGCTCATTCCTGATCCTCGAACGGGTCGGCGGGCACATCCCGTTCGTGCCAGTCGAACGTCTCCCACGTCTTTTTCATATGCGGCGGCAGCGGCGCCGTGATCTGCAGCCTCGCGCCCGTAACCGGGTGCTGAAGCGAGAGCGAGCGGGCGTGCAGGTGCAGCTTGCGGCTGATCTCTCCTCCCAGTTGCGCGCCCCAGCCGTCGCCGAGGTTTTCCTGCCCGGAACCGCCGTATTTGCCGTCGCCGATGATCGGATGGCCCAGTTCCGCCATATGCGCGCGCAGCTGATGGGTGCGCCCCGTTACCGGCACCAGCGCCACCCAGGACACGCGCTTGCCCAACGAGGTCAGCACCGCGTAATCGGTCGTGGCGCGCTTGGCGCCCTCCGTCCGGTCCACCTCGTTGGGGTGGATGCACAGCATCTTTTCGCCCTCGCCATGCGCGCCGTGGCCGGGCGCCTTGACCAGACCGAAGCGGATGGTGCCCATCGGCGGCGAAGGCTGGCCCGCAACGGCGGCCCAATAGATCTTGCGCGTCTCCCGCGCGCGGAACGCGGTGGTCAGCGCCGCCGCCACCGCCCGCGTGCGCGCCAGGATCAGCACGCCCGATGTATCCTTGTCGAGCCGGTGCACAAGGCGCGGCTTTTCCTCAAGCCCGAAGCGCAGCGCCTCGGCCATCCCGTCCACATGGCGGGTCTGCTTCGAACCGCCCTGCGTGGGCAGGCCCGGCGGCTTGTTCAGCGCGATGATGTAATCGTCACGATAGAGCACGCAGCCCTGGATCATCTTCACGTCATCGTCCGAAATATTGGTCCGCGGCTGCGATACGATCTCGCCCGGTTCCGGCAGGGGCGGCACGCGCACCTGCTGCCCGGCACCGACGCGCGTGGCGGGCTTCACCCGCCCGCCATCGACCCGGATTTCGCCCTTGCGGCACATCTTTTCGATCCGCCCCTGTGCGATATGGGGAAAGCGGCGGCGGAACCAGCGGTCCAGCCGCTGATCATCCTCGTCTGCCGTCACCTCGACTGTCTGAACACCGCTCATGCAAATACCCCCCGCGCCGCCATCAGGCCCAGCGAAATCGCCAGAAGCGACAATACGACCGACGCCCCGACATAACCCGCCGCAATGCCATGCGGCCCACGCTCGAACAATGTTATCGCATCCAGCGAAAAGGCCGAAAACGTGGTGAACCCGCCCAGCAGGCCGGTCATCAGAAACGGCGCGAACCGGGTGCCGCCCTTTTCGGCCAGAACCACCACCAGCGCGCCCATCAGGAACGAGCCGGCGATATTCACCGCCAGCGTCCCCCAGGGAAAGCCATGCCCCATCACCCGCGTCGCCGCGATGCCGGTAAGATAGCGGCAGGTCGCGCCGAGCGCGCCGCCGAGTGCAACTTGTGCCAATGTCCAAGTCATGCCGCCTCTGTCATCCGGGCGGGCGGGCTTGTCAACCGCCCTGCCGCCGCGCGCGCAGCTTGGCGAAGTAGTCCACGCGCTTTTTCAGCTCACGCTCGTACCCGCGCTCGACCGGCAGGTAGTAAACACCGTGCTTCATGCCGTCGGGGAAATAGTTCTGCCCCGAAAACCCGTCTTCGGCGTCATGGTCATAGGCGTAGCCGTCGCCATAGCCCTGTTCCTTCATCAGCGAGGTCGGGGCGTTCAGGATATGCTTGGGCGGCGGTTCGCTTCCGGTTTTCCGGGCTGCGGCGCGGGCGTTCTTGTAGGCCTTGTAGCCCGCGTTCGATTTCGGCGCGAGCGACAGGTAGATCAACGCCTGCGCCAGCGCCAGCTCGCCCTCGGGGCTGCCCAGCCTTTCATAGGTTTCCCAGGCATGCAGGCAGATCGTCTGGGCCTGCGGATCGGCCAGCCCGATATCCTCGACCGCCATGCGGGTGATGCGCCGTGCCAGATAGCGCGGATCTTCGCCGCCCTCGAGCATCCGCGCGAACCAGTAGAGCGCGGCATCGGGATCGGACCCGCGCACCGATTTGTGCAGGGCCGAGATCAGATTGTAATGCTCGTCACCCGATTTGTCGTATTTCACGGCCCGTTTCATCAGCCGGGTGGCCAGCGCATCGGGATCGAGCGGCCCGGCCACCTTCCACGCCATCACCTGTTCGATCAGATTCAACAGCGCACGCCCGTCACCATCAGCCATTTCCAGCAACGCCTCGCGCGCCGGGCCGGTCAGCGGCAGCGCCCGGCTCAGCTCCTGCTCGGCGCGTTGGGCCAAAAGCTCCAGATGCGCCAGATCCAGCCGCTGCAACACCAGAACCTGCGCGCGCGACAGCAGCGCGGCGTTCAGCTCGAAGCTCGGGTTTTCGGTGGTGGCCCCGACCAGAAGGATGGTGCCATCCTCCATATGCGGCAGGAACCCGTCTTGCTGCGCCTTGTTGAAACGGTGGATCTCATCCACGAACAGCAGCGTGCCCTGCCCGTTGGCGCGCCGCATCTTCGCCGCCTCGAACACTTTGCGCAGCTCCGGCACGCCGGTGAAAATCGCGCTGATCTGGATAAAGGTCAGATCGCTTTCATCGGCCAGCAGTCGCGCGATCGTTGTCTTGCCGACACCGGGCGGCCCCCAGAAGATCACCGACGACAGGCTGCCCGAGGCCAGCATGACCCCCAGAGGCCCCTCGGGGCCAAGGATATGCTCCTGTCCGATAACCTCTGAAAGCCGCTTTGGCCGCAGCCTGTCGGCCAGCGGGCGCGGGGCGCTGTGCGCGGCGTCGGGCGCCGGGGTCTGGTCAAACAGGTCAGCCATTGGCAGAGCCTAATCCATGCGCCTCAGACGCGAAAGCGCAACACGCCGCGCTGACCGCCGCGCATGTATTCGATCAGCCAGGTGCGGCTGGTGGCGCGCGCGGCATCTTGCACGTCGCGGGTCTGGCGGACGGCCGTGTCATTGACCCGCAGCAGCACATCGCCCGGGCGCAGGCCAACCCGCCCGGCCACATCGCCCGGATCGGTGACAAGCACGCCCTCCGCCGCCATCGCAAGCCCGTATTCGGAGGCGACGGCGGGGTTGATGTTGACCACGCTCAGCCCGCCCAGCACACTTCGGGCGGGCACCGTCAGCGGCGCGCGCGGCGGCATCTCAGGCGCGGCGACAAGCGCCACACGGGCCCGTCGTTCGGCGCCATCGCTCAGGTAAACGATATCCAGCCCGCCGCCGATCCCCTCGGCGGTCATGCGAAAGATCATCTCCTGCGGGCTGTTCACCGGCTCGCCGCCCATCTCGATCACCACATCTCCAACGCTCAGCCCGGCCTTGCGGAACGGGCTGTCGGGGTGCAGTTCGGTCAGGACCACGCCGCCGGGGATGGTCATGCCCAGGGCTTCGGCCATCGCCCCGTCCACCGCCTGGCCAGACACGCCCGCCCAGGGCCGGGCAAACCGGGTTTCCCCCGCCGCCGCCGCGGCAACGAAACGCTGAACCAGATTGGCCGGAATCGCAAAGCCGATACCGTTCGACCCGCCGGAACGGGTCAGGATCGCGGTGTTGATCCCCACCAGCCGCCCCTGGCTGTCAACGAGCGCGCCGCCGGAATTGCCGGGGTTGATCGCCGCGTCGGTCTGGATGAAATAGCCGCGCCCGCTGCCCACCGAAATGCCCGAGCGCGCCAGCCCCGACACGATACCGCTGGAAACCGTCTGGCCGATGCCAAAGGGGTTGCCGATGGCCAGCACCAGGTCGCCCACCTCGACCGTATTGGAATCGCGCAGCGCCAGCGCGGGCAGGTTCTCTGCATCCTTCAGCTTCAGCACCGCGAGGTCGGATTCCTGATCCCCCAACAGAACCTCCGCGTCAAACTCGCGCCGGTCGTTCAGCACCACGCGAATCTCGGTGGCCTGGCCGACGACGTGATAGTTCGACACCACGATGCCATCCGCAGACAGGATCACCCCCGACCCGAGCGAGTTTTGCACCCGTGGCACGGTGCGCCCCTGCCCGCGGAAAAACTCACCGAAAAACGGATCATCCGCAAAGGGGCTGACCCGGGTGGCCACCACGCGTTTGGCATAGATGTTGACCACGGCAGGCGCGGCCTGTTTCACGATCGGCGCGAAGCTGAGCGTGATCTCGGCCGCCGATCGCGGCACGGTGGTTTCCGCCCGAAGCGGCAGGGCGGACAGAAGGACAATAAGGAAAGGCGCGAACCGGGTCATCGAAGGCTCCTGCAAGGATGCCCCCCGGATATGCGAAGCGCGGCGGCCAAGTTCAACCGAAGATCGTGGTGCCCGCCGCCCCGAAGGGCGGCAGGCGGCGCAGGGGTCAGTGCAGGTTGGATGCGAAGTTCATCGAAACAACCTGATTATCGACCTCGGCGATGTTCATCACCGGCCCCATCGCTGTCATGTCCACGCCGACGCGCCCGGCCCAGCGGGGCCAGTTCGCGTTCAGCAGGGTCAGGCACTGGGTCGCACCCAGGTTCCGGGCCGCCTTGGAGATCTCGAGCACGAGCTGCGCATGAACCCGCCGTCGGATCCCCGCCGGCACGTTGTGAGACACAAACAGGCGGGAGCTTTCCCAGACGGTTTCCGAAACCGGCGCCTCTTCGTACAGAAGATGCGACGGGATGGTTTCCAGAAGCCCCTTCTGCGCATCGCGGATCATGTAGGTGTAGATGCCGCATTTCGCAGTGGTCGGTGTCAGGCGGTTGCCCGCCAGAACCTGCCCCAGTTCATCATGCACGACGACCCAGCGGCTGGCCGGGGTGTCGTACTGATCATATTCCATGCCCATGGCTTCGGGCAGGTCCCACTTGTTGTGGACAATGAACAGTTCGCGCCGGGCGCGAAGCATGTTCGCAAAAAGTTCGCCATGGTTGTGAAGGTTTTCGAACGAGAGAGTGGTGGTAAGCATGATAGCCTCCTGCAGGGTTGGGTTAAGTCGTCAGAACCTTGCGGAAGGCGTGTGCCGTTCAGAGCAGCCTGTAGTCCTTTGCGCGCTGAATGGCTTCGGCAGTGGTGCGTGACATGAGCCGCAGTCGAGCTGACGACAGCCGTGCCTTGAGTGCACTTTCCGAAATTCCGAGTTTTGCGGCCGCAGCCGCATGCCTGTCGCCATCCGCAATGCATTTAAGCGCTTCGATCTGAGCTTTGGTAAGCTCTTGCGGTGGCTCGGTCATGTCGTGAAGCCGATGGACCAGTGCTTCTATCTGTTCGATCTCGGCATCAAAAAATTCCCGATCTGCTCGCCCCACACTTGCAATAGTCCTGGAGCTTATGGGCCCGCAGGAGATCGTCGCGCCATACCTCAATCCGAACTTTGCCGCCTGCTGGAATATGCCAAACGGGTCCGGTACGTTTTCACTGCTCCACCGGGTCGAGCCGGTGGCGCTGAAGCCCCACGCGGTCATCGGATCGCGAAGGACATAGCCGTTTTCGGTATAGTGGTCCATCCAAGCCTGGTCATAGGTCTGCAACGTCATCAGCGGCGCGGTAAACCGGATATGAAGTCCGAGAAAATACCCCATGGGCGCCAAGGCATCCAGCGTCTGAAGTTCCCGATCAAAGACTGACTTTTCGAACATGTCTTTTTAGACAAGTTGCAGGAAACGCGGTCAACCATAAATTGAACACCGTGACTCGCAGTTAATTCAGACCCCGGAGTAGCCAGTGAAGGCGATACATCCCAACCTTTTCACACAGGTCATGCGTTTGCCCGAGGGCGTGCGTACAGACCTGCTGGAGTTCCTGGGCGCAACCCCCGTCGTGGATGAGCAGCTCAGACAAATGATCGCAGATGTGACCAGACGGCTGGAAATCGGCCCCGTGCAGGAAGACGCCCGCCGCGCGCAGTAAGCCCGTCTGACACAACGAAAAAACCCCGCCATCAACTGGCGGGGTTTTTCATTTCCGGTCGATGGGGAAGGCTCAGCCTTCCATCGCCTCTTCCGCTTCCAGGCGGGCGCGATCCGCGGCGCCCTTGGCATCCACGTCACGGTCGACGAATTCGATGATCGCCATCGGTGCCATGTCGCCATAGCGGAAACCGGCCTTCAGGATGCGCACATAGCCGCCGTTGCGGTCTTTGTAGCGCGGGCCGAGCACCTCGAACAGTTTCTCGACATAGGCATCCTGCTTCAGCCGCGATGCGGCCAGACGGCGCGAATGCAGATCGCCCTTCTTGCCCAGCGTGATCAACTTTTCGACGATCCGGCGCAGCTCCTTGGCCTTGGGCAGAGTCGTCTTGATCTGTTCGTGTTCGATGAGAGAGCCGGCCATGTTCGCGAACAGCGCCTTGCGGTGTTCATGGGTGCGGTTCAGGCGGCGGTAGCCTTTAGCGTGACGCATGTTAATCTCCTAAGTCGTCGTTTTGCTTTGTCCGGCGGTGCCTGGTCCTGGCGCCGCTCTCCTTGGGGCTTTGGCCCATATGTTCCCCGCCTGCGCGGGCATTTTACGGGGGCCGTTTACGCCACGGCCCCCGAATCTGTCAATCTCAGAACTGGTCTTCGAACTTCTTGGCCAGATCCTCGATGTTTTCCGGCGGCCATTCCTCGACATCCATGCCCAGGTGCAGGCCCATGCCAGACAGCACTTCCTTGATCTCGTTCAGCGATTTGCGGCCGAAGTTCGGCGTGCGCAGCATCTCTGCCTCGGTCTTCTGGATCAGATCGCCGATGTAAACGATGTTGTCGTTCTTCAGGCAGTTCGCGGACCGCACCGAAAGCTCCAGCTCGTCGACCTTCTTCAGAAGCAGCGGGTTGAACTCGAGCCCGTCGTCCTCGTCCATGCGGCCGGCCTGCTCGGGCTCTTCGAAGTTCACGAAGATCGAAAGCTGATCCTGCAGGATACGCGCGGCATAGGCCACCGCGTCATCCGGCGTCAGCGAGCCGTCGGTTTCCACCTTCATGGTCAGCTTGTCATAGTCCAGCACCTGGCCCTCGCGGGTGGGCTGCACGTCATAGGCGACCTTCTTGACCGGCGAATAGATCGCGTCGATCGGGATCAGACCGATGGGCGCATCCTCGGGGCGGTTCTTGTCAGCGGCGACATAGCCCTTGCCGGTGTTCACGGTCAGCTCCATGAACAGGTCGGCGCCCTCGTCCAGGTGGCAGATCACGTGGTCTTTGTTCAGAACCTCGATCCCGGCCGATTCGGAAATCTGGCCGGCGGTCACTACGGCGGGGCCCTTGGCGGCGATCGAAAGGCGCTTGGGCCCTTCGGCCTCCATGCGGATCGAAACCCCCTTCAGGTTCAGAACGATGTCGGTCACATCCTCGCGGACACCCGCGACCGAGGAAAACTCATGCAGCACGTTGTCGATCTGCACGCTGGTGATGGCGGCACCCTGAAGCGACGACATCAGAACCCGGCGCAGCGCGTTGCCAAGGGTCAGGCCGAAACCGCGCTCCAGCGGTTCGGCGATCACCGTCGCCTGACGCGCGGGATCGTTGCCCGGCTTCACTTCCAGCTGGGTCGGCTTGATCAGTTCTTGCCAATTTCGGTGGATCATGCGTGTCTCCTCAATCCCTGTTTCCGGCCCATGTCCAAAGCAGGAAACGCCCGAGGTAATAATACGGATTCGGGCCGCGCGTCAGCACGGCCCGAAATTGATAAGTCTGGTCAGACCCGGCGGCGTTTCGGCGGGCGGCAACCATTGTGGGCAATCGGCGTCACATCGCGGATCGAGGTGATGTTGAACCCGACGGCAGCCAGAGCGCGCAGCGCGCTCTCACGGCCCGAGCCGGGGCCCTGCACCTCGACCTCGAGGGTCTTCACACCATGTTCCTGTGCCTTCTTGCCTGCGTCTTCGGCAGCCATCTGAGCGGCATAGGGCGTCGATTTCCGCGATCCCTTGAACCCCATCGTACCGGCGGACGACCACGAGATCGCGTTGCCCTGCACATCGGAGATCAGGATCTTGGTGTTGTTGAACGAGCTGTTCACATGCGCCACACCTGCGGCGATGTTCTTGCGCTCTTTCTTCTTCGTGCGTGTCTTTTCACGTGCCATGTCTGAGCGCTCCCCTTACTTCTTCTTGCCGGCGATGGCTTTTGCCGGGCCCTTGCGGGTGCGGGCGTTCGTATGGGTGCGCTGGCCGCGGACCGGAAGGCCGCGACGATGGCGCAGGCCGCGATAGCAGCCAAGATCCATCAGGCGCTTCACGTTCATCTGCACTTCGCGGCGCAGGTCACCTTCGACGGTGAAATTCGCATCGATGTACTCGCGAACGGCCAGAACCTCGGCATCCGACAGTTCGTTCACGCGGCGGGAGGCTTCGATGCCGACCGCTTCGCAGATCGTGCCTGCGGCGGCCGGGCCGATGCCGTGGATATAGGTCAGTGCGATGGGGACGCGTTTCCCCGTCGGGATGTTGACGCCAGCAATACGTGCCAAGACGGTTTTTCCTTTTGTTGCGGTTCCGTAGCGCCAGAACCTTTTTTCACAACTGTCACACGAAGGCGTCCTGCCTTCGTGCCATGCTTAAATCTCTTGCTGTCGGCTGGGCGCTGTTCCACGACAGGCAAAGCGATTCTTGTTCGAGACGCTGTGCCTATGGCGTTTTCCGCGCCGGGTCAAGGGGCGTATTTACGCTTTGTCAAGCACTGCCTTGATCGACTTCGCCACAACATCGATATCGGCCAGACCGTCCACCACCGAAAGATCGCCCTTGGCATAGAAATAGCCGATCAGGGGCGAGGTCTTCTTGTAATATTCCATCAGGCGGGTGCGCAGGCTTTCCTCGTTGTCATCGGCGCGGCGCTTGAGGTTGGTAGAGCCGCAGACATCGCAAATGCCCTCAACCTTGGTGGGCCTGGTTTCGTCGTGATAAACCTCGCCGCAATTGCCGCAGGTGTAACGGCCGGTGATACGGGCCACCAGCGCCGTATCGTCGACGCGCATCTCGATCACCGCATCAAGCTTCTGATCCAGGTTGCCCAGCAGTTCCGCCAGCGCATCGGCCTGGGCCAGGGTCCGCGGGAAACCATCGAAGATAAAGCCGCCGGCCTGTTCGCCTTCCAGCTTCTCCTTGATCAGGCCGATCACGATCTCGTCGGTGACAAGGCCGCCGCGATCCATCACCTCGGCCACGCGCTTGCCCATCTCGGTTCCCGAGCTGCGTGCATCGCGCAGCATGTCCCCGGTCGAGAGCTGGATCATGCCCCGCTCGTCCACGAGCTTGCGGGCCTGGGTTCCCTTGCCCGCACCCGGCGGGCCCAGAAGAATGATGTTCATCGGCGAGCTGTCCCCTTCTTGCCGCTGCGGCGTTTGCCCCGCAGCTGAGATTTTTCGATCAGCCCTTCATACTGATGTGCCAGCAGATGCGACTGAACCTGGTTGATCGTGTCCATCGTCACGGAAACCACGATCAGCACCGAAGTGCCCCCAAAGTAGAACGGAATGTTGAGCTGCGAACGCAGGATTTCCGGAAACAGGCAGACCAGCGCCAGATAACCGGCGCCCAGCACCAGAACCCGCGCCACCACGTAGTCGAGATATTCCGCGGTTTTCTTGCCGGGCCGGATACCGGGCACAAAGCCGTTCTGGCTTTTGAGGTTGTCGGCCACCTCGTCGGTCTTGAACGCCACGTTATAGGTGTAGAAATACGTGAAGAACACGATCATCGCGGTGAAGAACAGCAGATAGAGCGGCTGCCCCGGCCCGAAATAGGCCAGCAGCGTCGACATGAACGGCCCGGTCTGCGCGTGCGAGAAAGTGGCGATCGTGGTCGGCATCAGCAGCAGCGACGAGGCGAAGATCGCCGGGATCACGCCGGCCGGGTTCACTTTGATCGGCAGATGGCTGGAGCCGCCGTCATAGATCTTCATCCCGACCTGACGACGCGGATACTGGATATGGATCTTGCGCAGGGCGCGCTCCATGAACACCACGAAGGCGATGACGACAATCACCATCACGATCACCCCGACGATCACGGCAGGCGAAACCGCGCCCGACCGGCCCTGGCTCAGGAACTGCGCCACCGCGCCCGGAACCTCGGCGATGATGCCCACGAAGATGATCAGCGAAATGCCGTTGCCCACGCCGCGCGCGGTGATCTGCTCGCCCAGCCACATCAGGAACATGGTACCGCCGACCAGCGTGATCACGGTGGCCGCGCGGAAGAACCAGCCCGGATCGGTGACAAGCCCGCCCGCCTCAAGGCTGACGGCCAGGCCATAGGCCTGGAACGTGGCCAGAAGCACCGTGCCGTAGCGGGTGTACTGGTTGATCTTCTTGCGCCCCTGCTCGCCCTCTTTCTTGAGGCTCTCGAGCTGGGGAACCATCGCCGTCAGAAGCTGCACGATGATCGAGGCCGAGATATAGGGCATGATGCCCAGGGCGAAGATACCCATCCGCCCCAGCGCGCCGCCGGTGAACATCGACAGGATGCCGCCGATGCCGGCCGCCGCCTGTTCCATGAAATCACGCAGCGCGCCGCCGTCGATGCCCGGAACCGGAATATAGGTGCCAAGGCGATAGACGATCAGAAGGCCGATGGTGAATAAGATCCGCTGCCGCAGCTCGGTGGCCTTGCCGAAGGCCCCCCAGCTCATGTTCGCGGCCATTTGCTCTGCTGCAGATGCCATGCCCTGTCTCTTTCATGACGGCGCCGCCAAACCGGTTTCCGGTCAGGCGGCGCTAGGAAAACCTGAGTGTGATGTAAGCGGCGAACGCGCCGCCCACAACCATTTATTCGGCCGCAGTCGCAGACGTGACCGAAAGAGAGCCGCCAGCCTTGGCCACCGCGTCCACGGCAGACTTCGACGCGCCGGTGACCGAGAGATCGACCTTGGCGGTGAAATCGCCCTTGGCCAGCACCCGGACGCCATCCAGCTTGCGGCGAACCAGGCCGCTTGCGATCAGCGCGTCTTCGGTGATGGCCGCGCCGGCGTCCAGCTTGCCCTCGTCGATGAACTTCTGGATCAGACCCAGGTTCACCACGGCGAATTTCTTGCGGTTGGGCTTGTTGAAGCCACGCTTCGGCAGACGCTGGTAAAGCGGCATCTGGCCGCCCTCATAGCCCTTGATCGCCACACCCGAACGGGATTTCTGACCCTTGATACCACGGCCACCGGTCTTGCCGGTGCCCGAGCCGGGGCCCCGGCCGATCCGCTTGCGGGATTTGGTCGCGCCCGCGTTGTCGCGCAGTTCATGCAGTTTCATGTCGCTTCTCCTTTGCCGGATGCGGCCCCCAGCGACGGGAGCGGCCGACCACGGCGTTTCTGACTGTCATCCCCGCCCCGGCGGGGAACAACGCTTCTAATGCAGCGGCGAAAGCCGGCGATCCCCGCTTGCGCGGGGAGGCCGGCCCGGCTTCAGCCGCGCTCTTCGACGATTTCCACCAGATGCGGGATCTTGCGGATCATGCCCCGCACTGCCGGAGTGTCTTCCAGCTCGCGCGTGCGGTGCATCTTGTTCAGGCCCAGGCCCACCAGCGTCTGGCGCTGGATGGCGGGGCGGCGGATCGGGCTGCCGATCTGCTTTACAACGATGGTCTTTGCCATGTGACCCTCTCCTTACGCTTCGGCCGCAACCGGCGCTTCGGCGTCGGTTT
The DNA here is from genome assembly GCF_001305615.1 of Actibacterium sp. EMB200-NS6. Taxonomy (GTDB): domain Bacteria; phylum Pseudomonadota; class Alphaproteobacteria; order Rhodobacterales; family Rhodobacteraceae; genus Actibacterium_A; species Actibacterium_A naphthalenivorans. The sequence continues at coordinate 405,651 of NZ_CP010869.1, read as the reverse complement.
CAGGCTTTTTCAGGATGTCGGCGACCTTCTTGCCACGGCGCTGCGCGACCAGACGGGGCGAGCTTTCCTTGGTCAGGCCGTCGAGGGTGGCGCGGATCATGTTGTAGGGGTTCTGGCTGCCGATCGACTTGGCGACCACATCCTGAATGCCCAGCATTTCGAACACAGCCCGCATCGGACCACCGGCGATGATGCCGGTACCCTGCGGCGCGGTGCGCATCACGACCTTGCCGGCGCCATGGCGGCCTTCCATGTCGTGATGCAGCGTGCGGCCTTCGCGCAGCGGCACACGCATCAGGTTGCGCTTGGCCTGTTCGGTGGCCTTGCGAATCGCCTCGGGCACCTCTTTGGCCTTGCCCTTGCCGAAGCCGACACGGCCCTTCTGATCACCCACGACCACAAGCGCGGCAAAGCCGAAGCGTTTACCACCCTTCACGGTCTTGGATACGCGGTTGATCGCCACGAGACGATCGGCGAATTCCGGGGTTTCCTCGCGTTCGCGACGATTGTCCCGGCGTTTTGGATCTCTTGCCATCTGTCGTCTCCTTAGAACTTCAGGCCGCCTTCACGGGCAGCTTCGGCCAGAGCCTTGACCTTCCCGTGAAAGAGGAAACCACCACGATCGAAGAAGCAGTCTTCGATGCCGGCCTTCTTGGCCCGCTCTGCGATTGCCGCACCAACCTTGGCCGCAGCTTCGACGTTGTTCTTGCCAACGACGCCCAGATCCTTCTCGAGCGAGGAGGCCGAGGCGAGCGTCACGCCGTTCACATCGTCGATCAGCTGCACGCTGATGTTCTTGTTGCTGCGATGCACCGACAGGCGCGGACGGCCATTGGCCATCTTCCGCAGTTTGTTCCGAACGCGCAGACGGCGCTTCAGAAACAGATCTCGTTTACTGTTTGCCATTTTGCGTCCTTACTTCTTCTTGCCTTCCTTGCGGAAGATGAATTCGCCCTTATAGCGGATACCCTTGCCTTTATAAGGCTCGGGCTTGCGCCATTCGCGAATGTTTGCTGCGACCTGACCGACCAGTTGCTCGTCGGTGCCCTCGATCATGATCTGGGTCTGCTTCGGGGCGGTGACGGTTACACCGGCCGGCACCTCGAAGTTGACCTCGTGGCTCAGGCCCAGCGACAGCTTCAGGGTGTTGCCCTGCATCTGCGCCCTGTAACCCACACCCTGGATCTCAAGCTCTTTCGTGAAACCGCCGCTCACGCCCTGCACCAGGTTCTGAACCATGGTGCGCGACATGCCCCATTGCTGGCGCGCCCGCTTGGACGACCCGCGCGGGGTGACGGTGACCGTGTTGTCTTCCACCTTCAGGGTGACATCGTCGGTCGCGGTGAAGCTGCGGGCGCCTTTGGGGCCCTTCACTTCAACGGTCTGGCCGGAGACGGACGCCGAAACACCCGACGGCAGCTCGACCGGTCTTTTACCAATGCGAGACATACCAAACCCCCTTAGAAGACCGTGCAGAGCACTTCGCCGCCAACGTTGGCCGACCGTGCTGCTGCATCCGACATCACGCCCTTGGACGTGGAGACGATGGAGACACCCAGGCCCTGACGGACCGACGGGATATCCTTGACACTCATATAAACGCGGCGGCCCGGCTTCGAGACCCGCTTGAGCTCGCGGATCACAGGGGTGCCCTCGTAATATTTGAGGCTGATTTCAAGCTCCGGCATCCCGAGGGTGCTGGTGGCTTCTTCATAGCCGCGGATATAGCCTTCGTCCTTGAGCACATCCAGAACCCAGGCGCGAAGCTTGGAGGCCGGCGTGCGGACGGTGGATTTCCCGCGCAGCTGCGCGTTGCGGATACGGGTGAGCATATCGCCGACAGGATCGTTTACTGACATATCAAACCCTCCTTACCAGCTGGACTTAACCATGCCGGGGATCTGGCCCTGAGAGCCGAGTTCCCGAAGCATGATCCGCGACACTTTCAGCTTGCGGTAATACGCATGCGGACGACCGGTCAGCTCACAACGGTTGTGCAGCCGGGTCGCGGAAGAGTTGCGGGGCAGTTTCGCCAGTTTCAGACGCGCCTTGAAACGTTCTTCCATCGGCAGGTCTTCGTTATTCGCGATCTCTTTCAGAGCGGCACGCTTGGCGGCGTATTTGTCCACCAGCTTCTGGCGCTTCTTCTCGCGTTCGATCATTGCTTTCTTAGCCATGTTCTCTCTCTCCCGCTGCTTCAGCTGTTGAAGGGCATGTTGAAATGCTTCAACAGCGCCTTCGCTTCCGCGTCGGTTTTCGCGGTGGTGGCAATCACGATGTCCATGCCCCAAACCTCATCGACCTTGTCGAAATCGATCTCGGGGAACACGATGTGCTCTTTCAGGCCCATGGCATAGTTGCCGCGGCCATCGAAGGATTTGCCGGAAACGCCGCGGAAGTCGCGGATACGCGGCATGGCGACGGTGATCAGACGATCCAGGAATTCATACATCCGGTCGCCGCGCAGGGTCACCTTGGTGCCCAGCGGCATGTCTTCGCGGACACGGAAACCGGCGATCGACTTCTTGGCCTTGTTGATCACGGCCTTCTGGCCGGCAATCGCGGTCAGGTCGGCTTCGGCCGATTTGACCTTCTTGGAATCCTTCACCGCCTCGGCGCCACAACCGATGTTCAGCACGATCTTGTCGAGGCGCGGAATCATCATGTCGTTGGAATAGCCGAACTCTTCCTTCAGAGTGGCGCGGATCTGATCCTTGTAGACCGCCTTCAGGCGCGGGGTATAGGTTGCAACGTCAAGCATCAGACAGCCTCCCCGGTGGTTTTGGCATAACGAACCTTCTTGCCCTCTTCCACGCGGAAGCCGACGCGGGTGGCCTTGCCGTTCGCGTCGCTCAGGGCCAGATTCGACAGGTCGATCGGCATGGCGACGGGAACGCGGCCACCCTGGCTGTTTTGCGATTGCTTGGTGTGGCGGATGGCGATGTTCACGCCCTCGACCACGGCCTTGCCGGCCTTCGGGTCAACCGACGAAATCTCGCCCGACTTGCCCTTGTCCTTGCCGGCCAGCACGATGACCTTGTCACCTTTGCGGAGTTTGGCAGCCATTACAGCACCTCCGGAGCAAGCGAGATGATTTTCATGAAGTTCTTGGCGCGCAGCTCACGAACGACCGGGCCGAAGATACGGGTGCCGATCGGCTCGTTGTTGTTGTTCAGGATCACCGCGGCGTTCCGGTCGAACCGGATGGCGGTGCCGTCTTCGCGGCGAACTTCTTTGGCGGTGCGTACGACGACGGCCTTGCGGACGTCCCCTTTCTTCACGCGACCGCGCGGGATGGCTTCCTTCACCGAGACGACAATGATGTCGCCGACGGAGGCGTATTTACGCTTGGAACCACCCAGAACCTTGATGCACTGCACCCGGCGAGCGCCGGAGTTGTCAGCTACATCCAGATTGGTCTGCATCTGGATCATGTGGTTTCTCCCGACCTTTGGGGACTTCCCCCAGGGTTTCGATCAAACCGGAATGTGATAACCGATAATCTTCAGAGACACGCTTCAGCCCTTGCCCGCTTCATCGCCGTATTCAGCGAAGAGAGCCACAAGGATTGACGCGCGCCGCGTCGGATCAGTTGGCAACCACCTCCCAGCGTTTCGTTTTCGAAATCGGCGCGCATTCCTGAATGCGGACGGCGTCGCCAACCTTGAATTCGTTCTTCGGATCGTGAGCCCGGTATTTCTTGGACTTACGAATGGTCTTCTTCAGAACCGGATGCGTGAAGCGGCGCTCGACCGAAACCGTTACGGTCTGGTCATTCTGGTCGCTCGTCACGGTGCCTGCGAGGATGCGTTTGGGCATGTGTCGTGCTCCTTAATTCGCCGCCGCTTCAGCGGCTTTCTGGTTCAGAACCGTCTTCACACGGGCAACGTCACGACGGACGATCCGCATGCGGGCGGTGTTTTCGAGCGCGCCGGTGGCCTGCTGAAAGCGCAGGTTGAACGCCTCTTTCTTCAGGCTGGCCAGATCTTCACGAAGCTGGTCCGGCGATTTGTCACGCAGGTCTTGTGCGTTCATGGTTTCGTCCTTTCAACATCACCGGCAGGCCCCTACGCGCAACTGCGCGGGTCACCCTGATTCCAGTGGAGTTCTTGGTGAAGGCTGCGCAATACACGGGGTTCGCCTCCACATCAACCCCTTTGATCGGAAAAGCCGGATCTGAGGGAAAACTCCGCCCCGGCCCGGGCTCCGGCGCAACCATCCCCCCTCGCCCCGCCGGGCGCGCTGGTCTATGACACATCCCATGCCAAAGATCGATTCCCTCTTCGTCACCCGCCTCTACCGCGCCGCCCTGACCGAGTTCGGCGACGCCATTGAAACCTCCGAACTGGAGGCCGCGTGTTACTCCATCGCCGAGGATGACGAGGCCGGGCACGACTGGTGCGAAGCCAACGGCTATCCCGGCTACACAAGCTATGCCTCGCTGACCGACCTGCCCTGGCGCTTTCCGGTGTTTCAGGATCTGGTGACGACCCTCGACAAACACGTGGCCGCCTTCGCCGAGGATCTGGAATTCGATCTCGAGGGCCGCAAGCTGAAGCTCGAGGATATCTGGATCAACATCCTGCCCGAGGGTGGCAGCCACAGCTCTCACCTGCATCCGCATTCGGTGATCTCGGGCACCACCTATGTGGCGATGCCCGGCGGCGCCTCGGCGCTGAAGCTGGAGGATCCGCGCTCGGCCCGGATGATGGCCGCCCCCGCCCGCCGCAAGGATGCGCGCGAAGAGTTGCGGCAGTTCATCTATGTGGCGCCCACCGCCGGCGAAGTGCTGCTTTGGGAAAGCTGGCTGCGCCACGAGGTGCCGATGAACATGGCCGAAGAAGAGCGGATCTCGGTCAGCTTCAACTATAGCTGGGAGTGAGCGGCCAGCCGCCCCCCCCGCGCGACGTACGCACAAGCAAAAGCCCCCGCCGATCGCTCGGCGGGGGCTTTCGATTTCCGTTGACCGGAACTTACCAGTCTTCGCGCTGAACGATGCGGGTCTTCAGCGGCAGCTTCATCGCGGCCAGGCGCAGAGCCTCGCGCGCGACAGCCTCGGTCACGCCGTCGATCTCGAACATCACGCGGCCGGGCTTGACCTTGGCGGCCCAGTAATCGACCGAGCCCTTGCCCTTACCCATCCGGACTTCCGTGGGCTTCGACGACACGGGCGTGTCGGGGAAGATACGGATCCAGACACGGCCCTGACGCTTCATGTGCCGGGTCATCGCGCGGCGAGCCGCCTCGATCTGACGCGCGGTCACACGCTCGGGCTGGGTGGCCTTGAGACCGAAGGTGCCGAAGTTCAGGTCGAACCCGCCCTTGGCCTGCCCGCTGATGCGGCCTTTGTGCATCTTGCGGAATTTTGTACGCTTTGGTTGCAGCATCTCATCTACTCCTTAGCGCCGGCCGCCGGCGCCACGCGGCGCGGGACCTTCCTGAAGCTCCTGCTGGCGACGGTCACGGGCAGACGGGTCATGCTCCATGATCTCACCTTTGAAGATCCAGACTTTGATACCAATGATGCCATAGGGCGTTTCCGCCTCGTAGTTGGCATAGTCGATGTCGGCGCGCAGCGTGTGCAGCGGCACCCGGCCCTCGCGGTACCACTCGGTCCGCGCGATCTCGGCACCGCCCAGACGGCCGGCGACGTTCACACGAATACCCAGGGCCCCCATGCGCATGGCGTTCTGCACGGCGCGCTTCATGGCGCGGCGGAAGGAAACCCGGCGCTCCAGCTGCTGTGCGATGCTTTCGGCCACCAGCTGGGCGTCCAGCTCGGGCTTGCGCACCTCGACGATGTTCAGGTGCAGCTCGCTGTCGGTCATCGCCGCCAGCTTCTTGCGCAGGGTTTCGATATCGGCGCCTTTTTTGCCGATGATCACGCCCGGGCGCGCTGTGTGAATCGTCACCCGGCACTTCTTGTGCGGGCGCTCGATGATGATGCGGCTGACGCCGGCCTGCTTGCACTCTTCACGAATGAACTCACGCATCCGGAGATCCTCCAGCAGGAGGTTCCCGTAGTCCTTCGTGTCGGCGTACCAGCGGCTGTCCCAGGTGCGGTTGACCTGCAGGCGCATGCCGATCGGATTGACCTTATGACCCATTACGCTTGCTCCTCAACTTGACGCACCTTGATGGTGAGTTCCGAGAACGGCTTGACGATCTTGCCGAACCGCCCACGGGCCCGCGGGCGACCGCGCTTCATGGTCAGGTTCTTACCAACATAGGCCTCGGCCACGACCAGCTCGTCCACATCCAGATTGTGGTTGTTCTCGGCATTGGCGATGGCGGACTGAAGACATTTCTTCACGTCATCGGCGATCCGCTTTTTCGAGAAGGTCAGATCGGCCAGAGCCTTGTCCACCTTCTTGCCACGGATCATCTGCGCCACCAGGTTCAGCTTCTGCGGCGAGGTGCGAAGCATGCGGGTTTTCGCCATTGCCTCGTTCTCGGCCACGCGGCGGGCGTTCTTTTCCTTACCCATGACCGATTACCTCTTCTTCGCTTTTTTATCGGCCGCGTGGCCGTAATAGGTCCGCGTCGGCGCGTATTCACCGAATTTCTGGCCGATCATGTCTTCCGACACGTTGACCGGAATGTGCTTCTGGCCGTTGTAGACGCCAAACGTCAGGCCCACGAACTGGGGCAGGATCGTCGAGCGGCGCGACCAGATCTTGATAACTTCGTTGCGGCCGGATTCGCGGCTCTTCTCGGCTTTCTTCAGCACGTAAGAGTCGACGAAGGGGCCTTTCCAAACAGAACGCGACATGATTAGCGGCCCTTCTTCTTGGCGTGACGCGAGCGGATGATCAGCTTGCCCGACGCCTTGTTCCTATCACGGGTGCGGGCACCCTTGGTGGGCTTGCCCCAGGGCGTGACCGGATGACGGCCACCCGAGGTGCGGCCCTCACCACCACCATGCGGGTGATCAACCGGGTTCATGACCACACCACGCACCGACGGGCGGATGCCCTTGTGGCGGTTGCGGCCGGCCTTGCCGAGGTTCTGGTTGGAATTGTCGGGGTTCGACACGGCACCGACGGTGCACATGCATTCCTGACGCACCATCCGCAGCTCGCCCGAAGACAGGCGGATCTGGGCATAGCCACCGTCGCGGCCCACGAACTGGGCATAGGTGCCGGCGGCACGTGCGATCTGGCCGCCCTTGCCGGGCTTCATCTCGACGTTGTGCACGATCGTACCGATCGGCAGGCCGCTGAAGGGCATCGCGTTGCCCGGCTTCACATCAGCCTTGGCCGACGCGATCACCTGGTCGCCAACGCCAAGACGTTGCGGCGCCAGGATATAGGCCTGCTCGCCGTCGTCATATTTGATCAGCGCGATGAAGGCCGTCCGGTTCGGGTCATATTCGATCCGCTCGACGGTTGCGGCCACATCGAATTTCGTGCGCTTGAAATCCACGACGCGGTAAAGACGCTTCGCGCCACCGCCGCGGCGGCGCATTGTAATCCGTCCGGTGTTGTTCCGGCCGCCCTTCTTGGCCAAACCCTCGGTAAGGGATTTGACCGGACGTCCTTTCCAAAGCTCCGAACGGTCGATCAGAACCAGCCCACGCTGGCCTGGCGTCGTCGGCTTATACGACTTGAGTGCCATGCTTTCTGTCTTCCGTTAGCTTGGAGGCGTTATGCCCCGGTTAGAAACAACCTCGGCCCCGGAGAACCGGGGCCGAAGATTCGCAGCCTTCTATCAGAGGCCCGTAGAGACGTCGATAGTGTTACCCTCTTCCAGGGTGACATAGGCCTTCTTGACGTCCTTGCGCTTGCCCAGCATGCCGCGGAACCGCTTGGATTTGCCTTTGGTGATGGTCGTGTTCACGGCCTTCACCTTGACACCAAACAGGTTTTCGATGGCTTCCTTGATCTGCGGCTTGTTCGCCTCCATCGCCACTTCGAACACCACGGCGCCGTTTTCGGACGCCATCGTGGCCTTCTCGGTGATGACCGGCTTGCGGATCACGTCGTAATGTTCTGCCTTCGCGCTCATTTCAGTCGAGCCTCCAGTGCTTCGACACCCGCCTTCGTGAGCACCAGCGTGTCACGCTTCAGGATGTCATAAACATTCGCGCCGACCGACGGCAGCACATCGAGACCTTCGATGTTCCGCGCGGCCTTGGCGAAGTTTTCATTCACCTGCGCCCCGTCGATCACCAGCGCGCGCTTCCAGCCCAGGTTCTTCACCGCCTTGGCCAGCGCCGAGGTCTTGGCTTCGGCCAGATCGGCGGTGTCGATGATGACCAGCTCACCCGCAACCGCCTTGGCGGACAGCGCATGGCACAGGCCAAGCTTGCGGAACTTCTTGGTCAGCTCGTGGCCGTGGCTGCGCGGGGTCGGGCCCTTATAGATACCACCCTTGCGGAAGATCGGCGCGTTGCGGTCACCGTGGCGTGCGCCGCCGGTGCCCTTCTGGCGATAGATCTTCTTGGTCGAGTAGCTGGTCTCCGAGCGGGTCTTCACCTTGTGGGTGCCGGCCTGCGCGTTGTTGCGCTGCCAGCGGACCACACGGTGCAGGATGTCCGCACGCGGCTCCAGGCCGAAGATCTCGTCGCCGAGATCAACGGTGCCGGCATTGCCGCCGTCCAGATTGATCACCTCAAGTTTCATGCTTCGCCTCCTTCGGCGGGCGCTTCTTCAGCGGCGGCTTCAACCTTGGCCGATTTCAGAGCCGCCGGCAGAACCAGATTCTCGGGAACCGGCTTCTTGACAGCGTCCTTGATCGTGACCCAGCCCCCCTTGGAGCCGGGAACCGCGCCCTTGACCATGATCAGGCCACGGTCGGCGTCGGTCTTGACGACCTGAAGGTTCTGGGTGGTGACACGGGCAGCACCCATGTGACCGGCCATCTTCTTGCCCTTGAACACCCGGCCCGGATCCTGACACTGACCCGTCGAACCGTGCGAGCGGTGGCTGATCGACACACCGTGAGAAGCCCGCAGACCCCCGAAGTTGTGCCGCTTCATCGCACCGGCAAAGCCCTTACCGATCGAGGTGCCCGAAACGTCCACGAACTGACCCGCGAAATAATGGTCGGCGGTGATTTCCTCACCCACGCCGATCAGGTTTTCCGGGGCCACGCGGAATTCCGCGATCTTCCGCTTCGGCGCAACATTGGCCTTGGCGAAATGGCCGCGCATCGGGGCCGATGTCCGCTTGGCCTTGGCCGTGCCCGCGCCGAGCTGAACGGCGGTATAGCCATCCGTCTCGGCCGTGCGCTGTGCCACGACCTGCAGGTTGTCGAGTTGAAGGACGGTCACGGGAATCTGCTTCCCGTCCTCCATGAACAGCCGGGTCATCCCGACCTTCTTCGCGATTACACCAGAGCGCATCTCGGGATACCCTCCTTAAACCTTGATCTCGACGTCGACACCGGCGGCCAGGTCGAGCTTCATGAGCGCGTCCACGGTCTGCGGGGTCGGGTCGATGATGTCGAGAAGCCGCTTGTGCGTGCGGATTTCCCACTGATCACGGGATTTCTTGTCAACGTGGGGACCACGCAGAACCGTGAATTTTTCAATTTTGTTCGGCAGCGGGATCGGGCCACGAACCTGAGCGCCGGTGCGCTTGGCAGTGTTCACGATTTCCTGCGTGCTGGCATCCAGCACACGGTAATCGAAGGCCTTCAGCCGGATGCGAATGTTTTGCGACTGCATGTCGGTGCCTTTCGCGGCTTAGAGTTGATAGGTGGAGCGAGGGTCATTCCCCGCCCCACGTCGAACCCGGAGGTCTTGGTTTACTCGATGATCTTGGAAACGACGCCTGCGCCGACGGTGCGGCCGCCTTCGCGGATGGCGAAGCGCAGCTTCTCTTCCATCGCGATCGGCGCGATCAGCTCGACCTCGAACTTCAGGTTGTCGCCCGGCATCACCATCTCGGTGCCCTCGGGCAGCGTCACGGTGCCGGTCACATCCGTCGTCCGGAAGTAGAACTGCGGCCGGTAGTTCGCGAAGAACGGCGTGTGCCGGCCACCCTCTTCCTTGGTCAGGATATAGGCTTCGGCCTCGAACTTCGTGTGCGGCGTCACCGAACCCGGCTTGCACAGAACCTGCCCGCGCTCCACGCCCTCACGGTCGATGCCGCGCAGCAGCGCGCCGATGTTGTCGCCGGCCTCACCACGATCGAGCAGCTTGCGGAACATTTCCACGCCCGTGCAGGTCGTCTTCTTGGTGTCGGTGATGCCCACGATCTCAAGCTCGTCGCCCACGTTCACGACGCCCCGCTCGACCCGACCGGTCACAACCGTGCCGCGGCCGGAAATCGAGAACACGTCCTCGATCGGCATCAGGAACGGCTGGTCGACCGCGCGCTCGGGCGTCGGGATGTATTCGTCCACCGCCGCCAGAAGCTCGCGGATCGAGTTCTCGCCGATCTCGGGATCGCGGCCTTCCAGCGCCGCCAGCGCCGAGCCCTTGATCACCGGAATGTCGTCGCCCGGATAGTCGTAGGACGACAGCAGCTCGCGGATCTCCATCTCCACCAGCTCCAGAAGCTCCTCGTCATCCACCTGGTCGACCTTGTTCATGTAGACGACCATGTAGGGGATGCCCACCTGGCGCCCCAGCAGGATGTGCTCGCGCGTCTGCGGCATCGGGCCGTCCGCCGAGTTCACGACCAGGATCGCCCCGTCCATCTGCGCCGCACCGGTGATCATGTTCTTCACATAGTCGGCGTGCCCGGGGCAGTCCACATGCGCGTAGTGACGGGTTTCCGTCTCGTATTCCACATGCGCGGTCGAGATCGTGATCCCGCGCGCCTTCTCTTCCGGCGCGCCGTCGATCTGATCATAGGCCTTGAAATCACCGTAATACTTCGTGATCGCCGCCGTCAGCGTCGTCTTGCCGTGGTCAACATGCCCGATCGTGCCGATGTTAACGTGCGGTTTGGTACGCTCAAACTTTTCCTTAGCCATGATGGCCTCCTCTATTCTTCGGGTGGCGGGGAGCCCGCCCTACAGTTGGTGGGTAGGGCGGGGTTCACCCCGCCACCCGGTTAAGCGTATTTCGCCTGAATTTCGTCCGAGATGTTCTGCGGAACCGGCTCGTAATGGTCGAACTGCATCGAGAAGTTGGCCCGGCCCGAAGACATCGAGCGCAGGTTGTTGATGTAGCCGAACATGTTGGCCAGCGGCACGAAGGCATTGACGACATTGGCGTTGCCGCGTGTCTCCTGCCCCTGCACCTGGCCCCGACGCGAGGTCAGATCGCCGATGATGCCGCCGGTATATTCCTCCGGGGTCACCACTTCGACCTTCATGATCGGCTCCAGCAGCTTGGCCCCGGCCTTTTTCAGACCTTCGCGCATGGCAGCCCGTGCCGCGATCTCGAACGCCAGAACGCTGGAGTCCACATCGTGATAGGCACCGTCGATCAGCGCGACCTTGAAGTCGATCACCGGGAAGCCAGCCAGCGGGCCGGAATCCATGACCGACTTGATCCCCTTCTCGACGCCCGGAATGTATTCCTTCGGGACGTTGCCGCCGACAATCTTCGATTCGAACGAATAGCCTTCGCCCGGCTCGGTCGGCGAGATGACCATCTTGACGCGCGCGAACTGACCGGACCCACCCGACTGTTTCTTGTGGGTATAGTCGATCTCGGCCTCGTGACCGATCGTCTCGCGGTAGGCCACCTGCGGCGCACCGATGTTGGCCTCGACCTTGAATTCGCGCTTCAGGCGGTCGACCAGGATGTCCAGGTGAAGTTCGCCCATGCCCTTCATGATCGTCTGACCGGATTCCAGATCGGTTTCCACGCGGAACGAGGGATCCTCGGCGGCCAGACGGGCCAGACCCTGAGACATCTTCTCCTGGTCGGCTTTGGTCTTGGGCTCGACAGCGATCTCGATCACCGGATCGGGGAAGGTCATGGTTTCCAGAACCACCGGATCGTTGACCGCGCACAGCGTGTCACCCGTGGTGGTGTCCTTCAGACCGGCCAGCGCGATGATGTCGCCGGCGAATGCCTCTTCGATCTCCTCGCGGTTGATCGAATGCATCATCATCATCCGGCCCACACGCTCTTTCTTGCCCTTGGTGGAGTTGAGCATGGTGTCGCCCTTCTTCAGCTGACCCGAATAGATCCGGGTGAACGTCAGGGAGCCGACGAACGGGTCGTTCATGATTTTGAACGCAAGGCCCGAAAACGCCATGTCATCATCCGCACGGCGGGGGATGTTGCGGGTCTCTTCTTCGTCGCCGGGCTTGAAGCCCATGTAGTCGACAACGTCCAGCGGGCTGGGCAGGTAATCGACAACAGCGTTCAGCAGCGGCTGAACACCCTTGTTCTTGAACGCCGAACCGCACAGAACCGGAACGAAGGTCATCGACAGGGTGCCCTTGCGGATCAGCTTGCGCAGGGTCGCCACGTCGGGCTCGTCGCCCTCGAGATAGGCTTCCATGGCATCGTCATCCATCTCGACGGCCATCTCGATCATCTCGCTGCGCATCTCGGCGGCCTTGTCGGCCAGCTCGGCGCGGATCGGGCGCAGTTCCCACGAAGCACCAAGGTCTTCGCCGGCCCAGACCCATTCCTTCATGGTCACCAGATCGACGATCCCCTCAAGCTCGGTCTCGGCGCCGATCGGCAGCTGGATCGGGCAGGGGCGCGCACCGGTGCGGTCTGCGATCATGTGAACGCAGTTGAAGAAATCGGCACCGATCTTGTCCATCTTGTTGACGAACACGATGCGCGGAACCTTGTACCGGTCGGCCTGGCGCCAGACGGTTTCGGTCTGGGGCTCGACGCCGGCGTTGGCGTCCAGAACCGCGACCGCACCGTCGAGCACGGCCAGCGAACGCTCGACTTCGATGGTGAAGTCCACGTGGCCGGGGGTGTCGATGATGTTCAGGCGATGCTTGGGCGTGTCGGGCGTCTTGCCGTCCTCGGTGCGTTCCCAGAACGTGGTCGTCGCAGCCGAGGTGATGGTGATGCCGCGTTCCTGCTCCTGCTCCATCCAGTCCATGGTGGCGGCGCCATCATGCACCTCACCGATGTTGTGCGATTTGCCGGTGTAGAACAGGATACGCTCCGAGCAGGTGGTCTTGCCTGCATCGATATGCGCCATGATACCGAAGTTGCGGTACCGTTCGAGGGGATATTCACGTGCCATTGGTTCGGTCCTAGGCCTGAAATGTTACCAGCGGTAATGGCTGAACGCTTTGTTCGCGTCGGCCATCTTGTGGGTGTCTTCGCGTTTCTTCACGGCGGAGCCACGGCTTTGAACGGCGTCGATCAGCTCTCCGGCCAGACGCTCTTCCATCGTGTTCTCGTTCCGCGCGCGGGAGGCCTTGATCAGCCAGCGGATCGCCAGCGCCTCGCGGCGCTCGGGGCGCACCTCAACGGGCACCTGATAGGTGGCACCGCCGACACGACGCGAACGCACCTCGACAGAGGGCTTCACGTTATCAAGCGCTTCCTGAAACACTTCGATCGGCGAGCGCTTCAGCTTGGTCTCAACCCGCTCCATCGCGCTGTACACGATACGCTCGGCGGCCGATTTCTTGCCGTCGATCATCAGGTTGTTCATGAATTTGGTCAGAACCCGATCGCCATATTTGGCGTCGGGCAGGACTTCGCGCTTTTCGGCAGCGTGACGACGGGACATACCAGTCTCTCCTTACTTCGGACGCTTGGCGCCGTATTTCGAACGACGCTGCTTACGGTCTTTGACGCCCTGGGTATCCAGCACACCACGCAGAATGTGGTAGCGAACACCCGGAAGGTCTTTTACCCGGCCGCCACGGATCAGGACCACAGAGTGTTCCTGAAGGTTGTGGCTTTCGCCCGGGATGTAACTGATGACCTCGAAACCATTGGTCAGGCGCACCTTGGCAACCTTCCGCATGGCCGAGTTCGGCTTCTTCGGTGTAGTCGTGTAAACGCGTGTGCAGACACCACGCTTCTGCGGACAAGCCTGCAGATGCATGGATTTCTGGCGCTTAACTTTCGGCTGCCGCGGCTTGCGGATCAGCTGTTGGATCGTCGGCATACCGGTTCCCCGTATTGCAACCATTCAAATTCGAAGCGCGCCCTGATTCGACAAAACGCGCAAATACCGCTGCGTCCCCTCGTTCGCGGGAACGACGCGGTGGAATTCCAGAGGATCGGGGCCTTGGGGCCCGGATCTTGACCACTTCAGTTCTGATTTCAGACCGCACGGGGCTTTCCCGACGGTCCGAGTGGGCGCGGTATATGGAGAGTCGGAAGCCTTGTCAACAGCGCTCAAGGATTGATTCACGCCATCGGCCGCCGGCGGGCGCGCCCCGCAAAACACAGCGGGCGCCCGAAGGCGCCCGTTGCAGATTTCAGCGCTGGCCGAGGGCCGGCCGGGGCTTACTCGTTCCGGCTTTCGGGCGTGTCCACCAGGCCGTAATCGTCGCCCCCCATCATGTCGTCGATCGGCGCGGCAAGGGCCGCGGCGGCCTCCGCCTCTGCCTGACGGGCGTCGAGCACCTTCTGGTCCCGCTCGGCGGCGATGCGGCGCACGCGCTGCGTGGCCCCGCCCGTACCGGCCGGGATCAGGCGGCCCACGATGACGTTCTCCTTCAGGCCGACCAGCTTGTCGCGCTTGCCCTGCACCGAGGCTTCGGTGAGCACGCGGGTGGTTTCCTGGAACGACGCGGCCGAGATGAACGACCGGGTCTGCAGCGACGCCTTGGTGATACCCAGCAGGATCGGCTGACCCTGCGCCGGGCGGCCACCCTTCGAGATCGCCTTGGCGTTGGCCTCGTCGAACTCTGCCTTGTCCACGTTCTCGCCTTTCAGAAGCGTGGTATCGCCGCTTTCCTGGATCTCCCATTTCTGCAGCATCTGGCGCACGATCACTTCGATATGCTTGTCGTTGATCTTCACGCCCTGCAGACGATACACATCCTGCACCTCGTCGATCATGTAATCAGCCAGGGCCTCGACCCCCATGATCGCCAGAATGTCATGCGGCGCCGGGTTGCCGTCCATGATGTAATCGCCCTTCTGAACGAAGTCACCTTCCTGAACCGGAATGTGCTTGCCCTTGGGCACCATGTATTCGACGGGCTCCATCGTGTCGTCACTGGGCTCGATCGTGATCCGGCGCTTGTTCTTGTAGTCGCGGCCAAAGCGCACGTAACCATCGATCTCGGCGATGATCGCGTGATCCTTGGGGCGCCGCGCCTCGAAGAGTTCGGCCACACGCGGCAGACCACCGGTGATGTCCTTCGTCTTCGCACCTTCGCGCGGGATACGCGCGACCACGTCACCGGCCTTGATCTCCTGCCCGTCCTCGACCGACAGAATAGCGTCCACCGACATCGGATAGGTCACCGGGTTGCCCGCGTCATTGCGCACAGGCTCTCCGCTGGCCGGATCCACGATGATGATCTCCGGCTTCAGATCGTTGCCCTTGGGCGCCGAGCGCCAGTCCGACACGATCTTCTGGGTCATGCCGGTGGCATCGTCAGTGTCTTCGCGCACCGAAATGCCCGAGACCAGATCGACGAATTTCGCCACACCGGCCTTCTCGGCGATGATCGGCAGGGTGTAAGGATCCCATTCGAACAGCTTGTCGCCGCGCGCGATCGTGGCGCCGTCGGCCACATGAACCTTGGTGCCATAGCCCAGCTTGTGGCTGGCCCGCTCGACGCCGTTCTCGTCCATCAGCGCCAGCACCATGTTCCGCCCCATGACGATATTCTCGCCCGCCGCATTCGCCAGCAGGTTGGCGTTGCGGAACTCCACCTTGCCGGCATGGCTGGCTTCCTGGAACGATTGCTGGCCACCCTGGGCGATACCGCCGATGTGGAAGGTCCGCATCGTCAGCTGGGTGCCGGGCTCGCCGATCGACTGCGCCGCGATGATGCCCACGGCCTCGCCGGTGTTCACCATAGTACCGCGTGCAAGGTCACGGCCATAGCACATGGCGCAGACGCCCTCTTCGGCCTCGCAGGTCAGCGGCGAACGTATCCGCACGCTGGCGACACCGGCCTTTTCGATGGCATCGGCCTTGCGCTCGTCGATCAGTTCGTTGCGCGACACGATCACCTCGTCGGTGGCCGGGCGCAGAACATCCTCGGCCGAGACGCGGCCCAGCAGACGTTCGCCCAGCGAGGAAACGACCTCGCCGTCGTTCACGGCCGCTTCGGCGGTGATCGCCAGATCGGTGCCGCAATCGCGCTGACGCACGATGCAATCCTGCGCCACGTCCACCAGACGCCGGGTCAGATAGCCCGAGTTCGCGGTCTTAAGCGCGGTATCGGCCAGACCCTTCCGGGCGCCGTGGGTCGAGTTGAAGTATTCAAGAACGGTCAGACCTTCCTTGAAGTTCGAGATGATCGGCGTTTCGATGATCTCGCCCGAGGGCTTGGCCATCAGGCCGCGCATGCCGCCCAGCTGTTTCATCTGGGCAGGCGAACCCCGCGCACCGGAGTGCGACATCATGTAGACAGAGTTCGGCTCTTTCTCGGCGCCCGCGTCATCGAAGCGCATCGCCGAGATTTCCGTCATCATCGCCGCGGCGACCTCGTCCGAGCATTTCGACCAGGCATCGACAACCTTGTTGTACTTCTCGCCCTGGGTAATCAGGCCGTCCATGTACTGCTGTTCGAATTCCTTGACCTGATCGCGCACGCCGTTGACGATATCCCACTTGCTGTCGGGGATCAGCATGTCATCCTTGCCAAAGCTGATGCCGGCCTTGAACGCCTCGCGGAAGCCCATGGTCATGATCTGGTCGCAGAAGATAACCGACTCCTTCTGGCCGCAATAGCGATAGACGGTGTCGATGACCTGCTGCACCTCTTTCTTGCGCAGCAGACGGTTCACCAGATCGAACGGCGCCTTGGCGTTCAGCGGCAGCAGCGCGCCAAGCCGTACCCGGCCCGGCGTGGTTTCGAACCGCTTGAAAACCTCGTTGCCCTCATCGTCGATCTGCTTGATCCGCGCCTGGATCTTGGAGTGCAGATGCACCTCGCCGGCATTCAGGGCATGCTCGATCTCTTCGACCGAACCGAAGACCATGCCTTCGCCCTTCATGCCCTTGCGTTCCAGCGTGATGTAATAGAGGCCCAGGATCATATCCTGCGACGGCACGATGATCGGCGCGCCGTTGGCGGGCGACAGCACGTTGTTGGTCGACATCATCAGCACACGCGCTTCCAGCTGGGCCTCGAGGCTCAGCGGCACGTGAACAGCCATCTGGTCGCCGTCGAAGTCGGCGTTGAACGCCGAGCACACCAGCGGGTGAAGCTGGATCGCCTTGCCTTCGATCAGCGTGGGCTCGAACGCCTGAATGCCAAGCCGGTGCAGCGTGGGCGCCCGGTTCAGCATGACCGGGTGCTCGCGGATCACCTCGTCGAGGATATCCCACACCTCGGGGCGCTCTTTTTCCACCAGCTTCTTGGCCTGCTTGACGGTGCTCGAAAGCCCCTTCGCCTCAAGCCGGCTGTAGATGAACGGCTTGAACAGCTCCAGCGCCATCTTCTTGGGCAACCCGCACTGATGCAGCTTCAGCTCCGGCCCGGTCACGATCACCGAACGGCCCGAGAAGTCGACCCGTTTCCCCAAAAGGTTCTGGCGGAACCGGCCCTGCTTGCCCTTCAGCATGTCCGAAAGCGATTTCAGCGGGCGCTTGTTGGCCCCCGTGATCACCCGGCCCCGGCGGCCGTTGTCGAACAGCGCATCGACCGATTCCTGCAGCATCCGCTTTTCGTTGCGCACGATGATATCGGGCGCGCGCAGCTCGATCAGCCGCTTCAGGCGGTTGTTCCGGTTGATCACCCGGCGATACAGATCGTTCAGATCCGAGGTGGCGAACCGGCCACCGTCCAGCGGCACCAGCGGGCGCAGCTCGGGCGGGATCACCGGCACGACGGTCAGGATCATCCATTCCGGGCGGTTGCCGGATTCCAGGAAGCTTTCAACCACCTTCAGGCGCTTGATGATCTTCTTGGGCTTCAGCTCGCCGGTGGCTTCCTTCAGTTCTTCGCGCAGACGGTCGGCCTCGGCCTCCAGATCAATCTGGCTCAGCATCTCGCGGATGGCCTCGGCGCCGATGCCGGCGGTGAACGCGTCCATGCCGAACGCGTCCTGCGCGTCCATGAACTCTTCCTCGGTCATCATCTGGCCATAGGTCAGATCGGTCAGGCCGGGCTCGATCACCACGTAGTTCTCGAAATACAGCACCCGCTCCAGGTCGCGCAGCGTCATGTCCAGCATCAGGCCGATGCGGCTGGGCAGCGATTTCAGGAACCAGATATGGGCGACGGGGGCGGCCAGCTCGATATGGCCCATCCGCTCACGGCGCACCTTCTGCAGCGTCACCTCGACACCGCATTTCTCGCAGACGACGCCGCGATATTTCATGCGCTTGTACTTGCCGCACAGGCATTCGTAATCCTTGATCGGGCCAAAGATACGCGCGCAGAACAGGCCGTCACGCTCAGGCTTGAACGTGCGGTAGTTGATCGTCTCAGGCTTCTTGATCTCGCCATAAGACCAGCTGAGGATACGCTCCGGCGAGGCCAGAGAGACCTTGATCTCGTCGAATTGCTTCGGCGGGGTCAGCGGGTTGAACGGGTTTGTCGTCAGTTCCTGGTTCATGATCGTTCCTTCTCCTGAACGGGTCAGGTAAAACTCTTGTCCTGGGCGTCGGCCTTGTCGAGGAGCCAACGATAGATACGGAAATTTGCGTGTTCAGCCACAGCCTTGCGCAGCATCGGGTTCTGGTCGGTGGGCGGCGACAGCGTAATCACCTCGTCAAGCGGATCTTCCCGCGGCGCATCCACCTCGAGAAAGCGGTAAAGCCGCGGCAGGCTCGTTCCCGCGATCAGCAGATCGTGGAAACAGAAGATGCCCACCTGATCCGGGCGCCGGCCCAGCTCTTTCTTGGTGCGCAGCAGGCTGTCGTTCCACTCCTGCATCGCGGCAAGAAAACCGCGCGTCGGCGCCCAGCCATCCTGAGGGTCTTTCGCCCGCCGCTCATAGCTTTCGGCCACCGAGAACGGATCACGCAGAATATAGACAACCTTGCACCCCGGGAAAGCCGCGAACAGCGTCTCGAAATCGTCGGTTATCCGCGGGATCTTGTCCCCCACCAGCTTCGCCGCCCCGATCCCCGCGCCGTGGGCCGCGCGAAACCCCGACAATGCGTCGTAATGGGTATCGCCGTCCTGAACGCTCAGAAACCGCTCCGGCTCGAAATGGGCGGGGGTCAGGCCGCCGGTCTTGTACAGCTTCGCGAAACGCTCATGCCCGATGCAGATATCCGGGTGCCGGTTCAGAAGACGGGTCAACGCTGTTGTCCCGCTTCTGGCGCAGCCGGCCACGAAGGCATGGCGCCGGTCTTCCGACCGGGCACCAGCCTTGTATGCCGCCGAAATGTCTATCTCAGACATCAGGCTCATTCGTCCTCCGCATCCAGAAGTTCCATGTTCAGGCCGAGACCCCGAACTTCCTTCACCAGCACGTTGAAGCTTTCCGGCACGCCGGCCTCGAAGTTATCCTCGCCCTTGACGATGGATTCGTAGACCTTGGTCCGGCCCGCCACGTCATCCGACTTGACGGTCAGCATCTCCTGCAGCGTATAGGCGGCACCGTAGGCCTCCAGCGCCCAGACTTCCATCTCCCCGAAACGCTGGCCACCGAACTGGGCCTTACCACCCAGCGGCTGCTGCGTGACAAGGCTGTAGGGGCCCGTGCTCCGCGCGTGGATCTTGTCATCCACCAGGTGATGCAGCTTCAGCAGATACTTCACGCCCACCGTCACCGGCCGCGCGAACTGCTCGCCGGTCCGCCCGTCGAACAGGATCGACTGACCCGATTCGCTGAACCCGGCGCGCAGCAGCGCGTCGTTGACATCCGCCTCCTTCGCGCCGTCGAACACCGGCGTCGCGATCGGAACACCCCGGGTCACATTGCCCGCGGCCTCCAGCAGACGGTCCTCGTCCATGCCGGCGACGCCTTCTTCATAGACATCGTCGCCATAGGCGATGCGCATCGCCTCGCGCACCGGGGTCAGATCGCCCGAGCGTTTGTACTCGCCAAGCGCATCGCCGATCTTCAGCCCCAGGCCGCGCGCGGCCCAGCCCATGTGGGTTTCCAGGATCTGACCGACGTTCATGCGCGACGGCACGCCCAGCGGGTTCAGGCAGAAATCGACAGGCGTCCCGTCCTGCAGGAAGGGCATGTCCTCCATCGGCACAACGCGCGAGATCACACCCTTGTTGCCGTGGCGGCCGGCCATCTTGTCACCCGGCTGAAGCTTGCGCTTCACCGCGATGAACACCTTGACCATCTTCATCACGCCCGGCGGCAGGTCGTCGCCGCGGCGCACCTTCTCGACCTTGTCCTCGAACCGATGCTCCAGCGCGCGTTTCTGCGCCTCGAACTGGGCGTTCAGCGCCTCGATCTGGCTCGCCTCGGCCTCGTCGCCAAGGGCAAGCTGCCACCACTGCCCCTTGGACAGCGTGTCCAGCAGCTCTTCGGTGACTTCCGAGTTCGGCTTGACGCCCTTCGGCCCCTTCACCGCGACCTTGCCCAGCATCATGCCCTTCAGACGGGCGTAGATGTTGCGCTCCAGAATGACCATCTCGTCATCCCGGTCACGGGCCAGGCGCTCGACCTCTTCGCGCTCGATCTGCAGCGCACGCTCGTCTTTCTCGACGCCGTGGCGGTTGAACACGCGCACTTCCACGACCGTGCCGTAATCCCCCGGCGGCAGCCGCAGCGAGGTGTCGCGCACATCCGATGCCTTCTCGCCGAAGATGGCGCGCAGAAGTTTTTCCTCCGGCGTCATCGGGCTTTCGCCCTTCGGCGTGATCTTGCCCACCAGAATATCCGCCGGCCCGACCTCTGCGCCGATGTAGACGATGCCCGCCTCGTCGAGGTTGCGCAGCGCTTCTTCACCGACGTTCGGAATGTCGCGGGTGATCTCTTCCGGGCCAAGTTTCGTGTCACGGGCGGCGACCTCGAACTCCTCGATATGGATCGAGGTGAAGACGTCATCGCGCGCGATCCGCTCGGAAATCAGGATCGAGTCCTCGTAGTTGTAGCCGTTCCACGGCATGAACGCGACGACCACGTTCTTGCCCAGGGCCAGCTCGCCCAGATCGGTCGAGGGGCCATCGGCGATGACCTCGTTCTTGCCGACCGTGTCGCCCACTTTCACCAGAGGCTTCTGGTTGATGCAGGTGTTCTGGTTCGAACGCTGGAACTTGCGCAGACGGTAGATATCCACGCCCGGATCGCCCGGCTCCAGATCTTCGGTGGCACGCACAACGATCCGGGTGGCATCCACCTGGTCGATGATACCGCCACGGCGGGCCATGATCGCGGCGCCCGAATCGCGGGCCACGACCTCTTCGATGCCGGTACCCACAAGCGGTGCATCCGCCTGCAGCAACGGCACGGCCTGGCGCTGCATGTTCGAACCCATCAGCGCGCGGTTGGCGTCGTCATTTTCCAGGAACGGAATCAGCGATGCCGCGACCGACACAAGCTGCTTCGGCGAAACGTCGATGAGATCGACATTCATGTTCGGCTGCAGCGTGTATTCGCCCGACCGGCGGGTCGACACCAGATCGTTCACGAACCGGCCATCCGCATCGAGGTTGGCGTTGGCCTGCGCCACGGTGTGGCGCA
Source organism: Actibacterium sp. EMB200-NS6 (assembly GCF_001305615.1). GTDB lineage: Bacteria > Pseudomonadota > Alphaproteobacteria > Rhodobacterales > Rhodobacteraceae > Actibacterium_A > Actibacterium_A naphthalenivorans. Next base: position 384,023 of record NZ_CP010869.1, on the reverse strand, counting down.
TTTCCTCGGTCGCGGACATGTAGTTGACCTCATCGGTCACCTGCCCGTCCACCACCTTGCGGTAAGGCGTTTCGATAAAGCCGTACTTGTTCACGCGGGCATAGGTGGCCAGCGAGTTGATCAGGCCGATGTTCGGGCCTTCCGGCGTTTCAATCGGGCACATCCGGCCATAGTGGGTCGGATGCACGTCGCGCACCTCAAAGCCCGCGCGCTCACGCGTCAGACCGCCCGGCCCGAGCGCCGAAAGGCGGCGCTTGTGGGTGACTTCCGACAGCGGGTTGGTCTGGTCCATGAACTGCGACAGCTGGCTGGAGCCGAAGAATTCGCGCACCGCGGCCGCGGCCGGCTTGGCGTTGATCAGATCCTGCGGCATCACCGTGTCGATCTCGACGCTGGACATGCGCTCCTTGATCGCGCGTTCCATGCGCAGCAGGCCGACGCGGTACTGGTTTTCCATCAGCTCGCCGACGGAACGCACACGACGGTTCCCAAGGTGGTCGATATCGTCGATATCGCCCTTGCCGTCGCGCAGTTCGACCAGCGCCTTGATACAGGCGATGATGTCATCCTTGCGCAGGGTGCGCTGGGTGTCCGGCGCGTCGAGCGCGAGGCGCATGTTCATCTTCACCCGGCCGACGGCCGAAAGGTCATAGCGCTCGGAATCGAAGAACAGCGTGTCGAACAGCGCCGACGCGGCCTCGACGGTGGGCGGCTCGCCCGGGCGCATGACCCGGTAGATATCCATCAGCGCCGTGTCGCGATGCATGTTCTTGTCGGCGGCCATCGTGTTGCGGATGTAGGGGCCGACGTTGATGTTATCGATGTCCAGAACCGGAATATCGGTGATGCCCGCATCCAGCAGCTCTTTCAGGCTGCCGCCGGTCACCTCGCCGTCCTTGTCCACCTCCCAGGTCAGTTCATCGCCGGCCTCGACATAGATCGCGCCGGTTTCCTCGTTGATGATGTCCTTGGCGACATACTTGCCGATGATCTGATCGAACGGCAGCAGCAGGTCGGACACATTACCGGCATCGACCAGTTGCTTGACCGCGCGCGGGGTCACCTTCTTGCCGGCCTCGGCGATCACTTCGCCGGTGCTTGCATCCACCAGATCATAGGTCGGGCGGGTGCCGCGCACACGCTCCGGGAAGAACTTGGTGACCCAGCCCTTGTTCTTCTGCAGCTTGTAATCAACCGTTTCGTAATAGGCATCCATGATGCCTTCCTGATCCAGCCCCAGCGCATAAAGCAGCGTGGTGACAGGCAGCTTGCGGCGCCGGTCGATGCGGGCGAACACGATGTCCTTGGCGTCGAATTCGAAATCCAGCCACGATCCGCGATAGGGGATGATCCGGCAGGCGAACAGAAGCTTGCCCGAGGAATGCGTCTTGCCCTTGTCATGGTCGAAGAACACGCCGGGCGAACGGTGCATCTGGGAAACGATCACCCGCTCGGTGCCGTTCACCACAAAGGTGCCGTTCGGCGTCATCAGGGGCATGTCGCCCATGAACACGTCCTGCTCCTTGATGTCCTTGACGGACTTGGCGCCGGTGTCCTCATCGACATCGAACACGATCAGCCGCAGCGTCACCTTCAGCGGCGCGCTGTAGGTCATGTCGCGCTGCTGACATTCCTCGACGTCATACTTCGGCTTCTCCAGTTCGTAGCGAACGAACTCAAGCACGGCGGTCTCGTTGAAATCCTTGATCGGGAAAACCGACTGGAACACGCCCTGAATGCCGTCGCCATCGGTCGGCTCGAGCTGGTCGCCCGACTTCAGGAACAGATCGTAAGAGGATTTCTGAACCTCGATGAGGTTCGGCATTTCCAGAACTTCACGGATTTTGCCGTAGAACTTGCGGAGTCGTTTCTGGCCAACAAACGATTGCGCCATGTGCTTCATCACCTTTCGTCTATCGCGTCGCGCCATGCCGTCGGGCCACAGCAACGCTCCGCTCACGAATGAAGGGGGTCAGATTCCATTCCTGCAGCCGTCCCACCGGCTGCTCCCGAACCTTGAACCGCGCCTTAGAAAGAGCCCCGACCCCGGATCGAGGCCCTTTCTAAGACAGGTTCGGCCGGGCCCGAAAAACCTCCGGGCCCAGCCTTTTTCAAAGGATCGCGGCCACCGCCGCGCCCGATTACTTGATCTCGACTTCGGCGCCAGCCGCTTCGAGCTTGCCTTTGATCTCTTCGGCTTCGTCCTTGGAGCAGGCTTCCTTGACGGCCTTGCCGCCAGCTTCGACCAGTTCCTTGGCTTCTTTCAGACCGAGGCCGGTGATCGCGCGGACCTCTTTGATGACGGCGATCTTCTGGCCGCCAGCGGCCTTCAGGATCACGTCGAATTCGGTCTGCTCTTCAGCAGCGGCACCGCCGGCATCGCCAGCAGGGCCCGCCATCATGACGGCGCCACCGGCAGCCGGCTCGATGCCGTACTCGTCTTTCAGGATGGTTTTCAGTTCTTGTGCTTCGAGAAGCGTGAGGCCCACGATCTCTTCAGCCAGTTTTTTCAGATCAGCCATTTTCAGGTTTCCGTTCTTTCAGATGTGTTCCAACGCGAGGTGGTTCAACCCCACGCGAGCTCCGATGTTGCTTAAGCGGCTTCCGCACGCTCCTCGATCGTCGAGAGGATGCTCGCGATGTTCGAAGCAGGCGCGCCAATAGCGCCGGCGATGTTCGAGGCAGGGGCGCCGATACAGCCCACGATCGAAGCGATAAGCTCCTCACGGGACGGCATCGAGGCCACGGCTTTCACACCGGCCGGATCCAGAGCCGTCTCACCCATTGCACCGCCCAGGATGACAAACTTGCTGTTGTCCTTGGCGTATTTCTCGGAGACCTTGGCAGCAGCCACGGGATCTTCCGAGAAGGTGAGTACGGTCATGCCCGAAAGAAGGTCCGCGATGCTTGCGCAGGGCTTTCCTTCAAGGGCGATCTTGGCGAGCTTGTTCTTGGCAACGCGTACAGACCCGCCCGCTTCACGCATTTGCGCGCGCAGGTCCTGCATCTCAGCAACCGTGAGTCCCGCGTAGTGTGCAACCACAACAACGCCAGAGCTTTCAAAGATCTGGCCGAGTTCCTCGACCAGTTTTTCTTTCTGGGCTCTATCCACAGTTTCACTCCAATTCAGGAAGGCTTACGCCCTCCGGCTCAGTTTTGCCCCGGAAATCTCCGGGGCGTTCGGGTCCGCAAGGGTCCCGAGGCCAGGATCGCCCGAGGATAACCCCGGAAATCTGTCTCGTTCCCCATCTCGGGAAGGAAATTAAGCCCCGGGGGGCACCCTCCGTCTCGGACAGGACAGGGCGTTGCCACCCTGCCATCCCCCGCCCCGAAGGCCAGGGGAATCTCATCGGGTGGGGTTGCCCCCACCGCGGGCTCAGTTGCCCGTGGCCGACACCACGTCGATCGACACGCCGGGGCCCATGGTCGAGCTCAGCGAGACCTTTTTCATATAGGTCCCCTTCGCGCCCGCGGGCCGTGCCTTGCCGACCGCATTGACAAAGGCGCGGATGTTCTCGGCCAGCTTGGCCTCATCGAACGACGCCTTGCCGACACCGGCATGAACCACGCCGGCCTTTTCGGCCTTGAACTGAACTTCGCCGCCCTTGGCCGCTTTCACGGCATCGGCCACATCCATCGTCACCGTCCCCACCTTGGGGTTCGGCATCAGGTTGCGCGGGCCCAGGATCTTGCCCAGGCGACCGACGATCGGCATCATGTCCGGCGTCGCGATGCAACGGTCGAACTCGATCTTGCCGGACTGGATGGTCTCCATCAGATCCTCGGCGCCCACGATATCCGCGCCGGCGGCCTGCGCCTCATCGGCCTTGGGGCCGCGCGCGAACACGGCAACGCGCACCGTCTTGCCGGTGCCGTTGGGCAGGCTGACAACGCCGCGCACCATCTGGTCCGCATGGCGGGGATCGACGCCCAGGTTCATCGCGATCTCGATGGTCTCATCGAATTTCGACTTGGCATTGCCCTTCACCAGCGCAACCGCCTCTTCGACCGTCACGTTTTCCTTGGCGGCGAATGCCTCACGCGCCGCGCGCGTCCGTTTTCCGAATTTTGCCATGACGATTACCCCTTCACCTCGATACCCATCGAGCGGGCCGAACCCAGAATGATCTGCATCGCGGCCTCGACATCATTGGCGCTCAGATCCTTCATTTTCGCTTCGGCGATCTCTTTCACCTGAGCAACCGTCACGGACCCCGCAACCGCGCGGCCGGGCGTGTTCGAACCCGACTTCAGCTTGGCGGCCTTCTTCAGGAAATAAGACGCGGGCGGCGTCTTGATGTCCATGGTGAAGGATTTGTCCTGGTAATAGGTGATCACGGTCGGGCACGGCGCACCGGGCTCCATGTCCTGCGTCTTGGCGTTGAACGCCTTGCAGAATTCCATGATGTTGATGCCGCGCTGGCCCAGCGCCGGCCCCACGGGGGGCGACGGGTTGGCCTGCCCGGCTTTCACCTGCAGCTTCATCGTACCTGCGAGCTTCTTGGCCATCTGGCCTTCTCCTTCTTCTCACCACGCCAGACCCACGCGAGGGCGGCGCATCGGTTTAGTGGTCCGGTGTCACGGGCGCGCCCGCTCACCTCCCACGCACAGCACTCAGGCCTCTTTCGAAACCTGGGTGAATTCCAGCTCGACCGGGGTTGCCCGGCCAAAGATCGACACCGTCACCTTCAGGCGCTGGTTGTCGTCATCCACATCCTCGACCATGCCCGAGAACCCTTCGAACGGGCCATCGGTCACATTCACCAGCTCGCCGATCTCGTAAGTGATCAGCGACCGCGGCGCGGCCTCGCCTTCCTCAACCCGGTTGAGGATCGCGTTCACCTCGGCGTCGCGCATCGGCATCGGGCGGCCCTGCGGCCCCAGAAACCCGGTCACCCGGTTGATCGAGTTGATCAGGTGATAGCCCCGGTCCGACATCTCCATCCGCACCAGCACATAGCCGGGCATGAACCGCCGCTCCGCCGTCACCTTCTTGCCCCGGCGCACCTCGATCACCTCTTCGGTGGGCACCAGAACCTCCTCGATCTCGTCCTCGAGACCGTTCTCGGCAACGGCAGTTTTGATCTGCTCGGCGATCTTTTTCTCGAAATTCGAGAGCACGCTCACCGAATACCACCGCTTCGCCATCTTGCCTGTTACCTCACGTCTTTCGGCGCTTTGGCCGAAACTTTGAATTCCATCAGGTGGTTAACCCACCCTCCCCCGAACAAAAAACAGCGCGCAACCCGAATCGATGCACGCCGGTTTATGAAGGTGGACCCGCCATACCGGCCTTGAGAGGCCTTTTCAAGGGCGGTCCTGCCAAAAAACTCAGGCGAAAAGGCCCAGCATCGCCGCCAGCCCGCTGCGGATCGCAAGATCCACCAGCGAAAAGAAGACCGCCGTCAGCGCGGCCAGGGCGAACACCATCGCCGTGGTCAGAAGAACCTCGCGCCGCGTCGGCCAGACCACCTTGGCAATCTCCGACCGGGTCTGCTGAATAAACTGAAGAGGGTTAGCCTTCGCCATGTGTCTTCCTGATCTGTCTGTCAACGGCGCGGAGATACGCGCATCCGGCCCGCTTTACAAGGGGCACTCCGCCCGGCCGCGGCGTCACGCCCCGGCACCTGCGCCCTCCGCGGCGCGCGGCGGCAATCTTCTGCGCGAAAGGCCTGGCAGGGGTTGGGGGACTCGAACCCACGACCCTCGGTTTTGGAGACCGATGCTCTACCAACTGAGCTAAACCCCTAAGGCCGAGTGACCGATTACGTCACCGCGCGGCGGGAATCAAGAGTGTAACGGAACGAACTGCGTCATGGATGCTTAAATCGGGTCGGGGACCTTGACCCGCCGGGTCGACCGCTCGACAGCGCGCCCGCCGCTATCCTTGAAATCCGCATAGCACTGGATGCTGCGCGCCGCACCCGTCAGCGATTTTGGCACTTCGCACAACAGCTCGCCCTGACACTGGCTCCCCCTGGTGATCCAGTCGCGGCTGTAAACCCATTGGGCAACGCGATCCGTCCGTTGCGCCACCACAAGCGGGCGCCGCTTTCGCCACCAGTTCTTGATCGGCCCGGCAAAACGCAGCCGGGCATCGGCAACTTCCAGAATTTTCGCACCGGCCTCGGCCTCGAAATCGAACGCCCCCGCACCGTCTGCCGCGATAGAGGCCGGATAAATCCCCGCGATACGAATCTGTCTGGATCCGGGCTGCATTTCCACCAGAATGCGGTCCACCAAATCGTATCGCTTGCGGCGTTTTTGCCGCTCGCTCCAGTCGGGATTGGCGGGGCGTTCGACGGGCGACAGCAGAATGCGGAAAATGTCATGCGTTGCCGGGTTGTGGACCAGCCCCTGAAACAGGGTTCCCCTCTCTTCGTCCGTCAACGCGTTGTAGTCGAGCCGCTCAGCCTGCTCCGAAATCTCAATTTGAAAAAACTCCATGCCCGCCCGTTTCTGCGCAAACCCGTCCAAAAGAAGACTGATCCCGATTCTTGTAACAACGGCATGAAAAAAGGGCCGCCCCAAAGGGCGGCCCGTCGCAAATTTTCTGGGAATGGTTTACTCGATGATCTTGGAAACGACGCCTGCGCCGACGGTGCGGCCGCCTTCGCGGATGGCGAAGCGCAGCTTCTCTTCCATCGCGATCGGCGCGATCAGCTCGACCTCGAACTTCAGGTTGTCGCCCGGCATCACCATCTCGGTGCCCTCGGGCAGCGTCACGGTGCCGGTCACATCCGTCGTCCGGAAGTAGAACTGCGGCCGGTAGTTCGCGAAGAACGGCGTGTGCCGGCCACCCTCTTCCTTGGTCAGGATATAGGCTTCGGCCTCGAACTTCGTGTGCGGCGTCACCGAACCCGGCTTGCACAGAACCTGCCCGCGCTCCACGCCCTCACGGTCGATGCCGCGCAGCAGCGCGCCGATGTTGTCGCCGGCCTCACCACGATCGAGCAGCTTGCGGAACATTTCCACGCCCGTGCAGGTCGTCTTCTTGGTGTCGGTGATGCCCACGATCTCAAGCTCGTCGCCCACGTTCACGACGCCCCGCTCGACCCGACCGGTCACAACCGTGCCGCGGCCGGAAATCGAGAACACGTCCTCGATCGGCATCAGGAACGGCTGGTCGACCGCGCGCTCGGGCGTCGGGATGTATTCGTCCACCGCCGCCAGAAGCTCGCGGATCGAGTTCTCGCCGATCTCGGGATCGCGGCCTTCCAGCGCCGCCAGCGCCGAGCCCTTGATCACCGGAATGTCGTCGCCCGGATAGTCGTAGGACGACAGCAGCTCGCGGATCTCCATCTCCACCAGCTCCAGAAGCTCCTCGTCATCCACCTGGTCGACCTTGTTCATGTAGACGACCATGTAGGGGATGCCCACCTGGCGCCCCAGCAGGATGTGCTCGCGCGTCTGCGGCATCGGGCCGTCCGCCGAGTTCACGACCAGGATCGCCCCGTCCATCTGCGCCGCACCGGTGATCATGTTCTTCACATAGTCGGCGTGCCCGGGGCAGTCCACATGCGCGTAGTGACGGGTTTCCGTCTCGTATTCCACATGCGCGGTCGAGATCGTGATCCCGCGCGCCTTCTCTTCCGGCGCGCCGTCGATCTGATCATAGGCCTTGAAATCACCGTAATACTTCGTGATCGCCGCCGTCAGCGTCGTCTTGCCGTGGTCAACATGCCCGATCGTGCCGATGTTAACGTGCGGTTTGGTACGCTCAAACTTTTCCTTAGCCATTCCTCTGGCGCCTCATGGATTAGGGGGCCGGACATGGCCCGATTCAACATCGCGGGCTAATTATTGGCAGATGGAGGAGAAATCAAGCGCCAGTTCGCGGTTCCGGCCGGCGGCGAGGCTCAGGCATCCTCGCCGCCCCCCGCCGCGGCTTCTTCGGCAACCGGCTCCGGCTCTTCCTGCCCGAACCAGTCAGCCCGGTTCTTCACCAGCCAGCGCTCGATCGCCTTCGCCGCGTTCTGCGCCAGATCCTGCATCTGTTCCTCGCGGCTCCGCGTCAGGCCCGAGCCCACCAGCGTCTTGCCCGTGACGCTTTCCAGCACCGCGATCTGCTCGGGCTTGGCATTGAGCTTTTGCCCCGCCGCGTCGTCCCAGATATTGACGGTGAAAACCAGCGCCGACTTGGGCGAAAGGATGATCGGAATCCCCGGCACGGCCAGCGCATAGCCATCCACCCTGACCCCGATGTGATAGATCTTTTCGCCCTCATACCGGCCGAAGCGGCGCTCGACCTCTGTTTTCACCGCCGCTTCCCACTCATCCGCCGTCGCCTTGCGCGAGGGGGGCAGCTTTTGCGCCTCGTCAGCCACCACGATATTGTGACCGAGCCGGAAATCGCCCAGCAGCGCCGGCGGCTCCAGCGGGTCGCCGGGCTGTGTCCCGGCACAGGCGGCCAGCGCCACAAGCGCCGCCGCGCCCAGAATCGCCCGCGCCCGGGTCCGCGTCACAACCATGCTCCCCCCTTACTGCGTAAACCGGTTGTCCCGCGGGAACCCGCGCGGCGCCATCCGGCCGCTTGCCGCCCGCTTGCCGATCCATTCGCCAAGATCGGTTTCGGTGCGGGTCCGGCCGGCCGGATCCTTCCACGACAATCCATCGGCCAGAACAAAGGTCGTCGCGTCGCTCAGCCCGCCATCCTTGTATTTCTGCAGCCTCACGCCCTTGCCCCGCGTCATCTCGGGCAGCTCCTCCAGCGCGAACACCAGAACCTTGCGATTCTCGCCGACACAGGCCACGTGATCACCCGCCACCGCACGGCAGACCCTGGCCACCGTGTCGCCGCGCACGTTCAGCACCTGCCGGCCGGTCCGCGTCTGCGCCAGAACCTCGTCCGACGGCACCACGAACCCGTCGCCCGCCGAAGAGGCCACCAGCAGCTTCGACCCCGGCCGGTGGATGAACAGATCCACGATATCGGCCTCGTTCGGCAGATCGACCATCAGCCGCACAGGCTCGCCCATGCCGCGCCCGCCCGGAAGCTGCGAGGCGGGCAGCGTATAGAACCGTCCGTTGGTGCCCAGCAGCAACAGGCGGTCGGTCGTCTCGGCATGAAAGACAAAGCGGCCCTCGTCGCCGTCCTTGAACTTCAGCGCCGTGTCCTGCGCCACATGCCCCTTCATCGCGCGGATCCACCCCATCTTGGAGCAGACCACGGTCACCGGCTCGCGCTCGATCATCGCCTCCAGCGGCACCTCTTCCACCGCGCCCGCCTCGGCGAACCGGGTGCGCCGCGCGCCGCCCTCGGATCTCTTGCCGAATTTCGTGCGGGTCTCGCGCAGCTGGGCGGAAATGCTGTCCCACTGCACGGTCTCGTTTTCCAGCAGATCCTCCAGCCCGGCGCGCTCTTCCATCAGCGCGTCGCGCTCGCGCCGCAGCTCCAGCTCTTCCAGACGGCGCAAGGAACGCAGCCGCATGTTCAGGATCGCTTCGGCCTGCACCTCGCTCAGCTCGCCCGTGCCCCCGGCAGCGGGCGACACGTAATCCTTTTCCGATACCGCGCGCACATGATCCTTGCCCCAATCCTCGCGCATCAGCGCCGCCTTGGGCTCGTCATCATAGCGGATGATGTCGATTACCCGGTCGAGGTTGAGAAAGGCGATGAGGAACCCTTCCAGAACCTCGAGCCGGTGGTCGATCTTCTCCAGCCGATGCTGGCTGCGCCGCAGCAACACCTCGCGCCGGTGATCCAGAAAGGCGCGCAGCACCTCTTTCAGGCTGCACACCTTCGGCTGGCGCCCATCGATCAGCACGTTCATGTTCAGGCTGAAGCGCACCTCGAGGTCCGAGTTGCGGAACAGCATCCCCATCAGCATCTCGGGGTCCACGTTGCGGGTCTTGGGCTCGATCACCAGCCGCACATCCTCGGCCGATTCGTCGCGCACATCGCCGAAGATCGGGATCTTCTTGGTCTGGATCAGCTCGGCCAGCTTTTCGATCAGGCGCGACTTGGGCACCTGATAGGGGATCTCCGTCACCACGATCTGCCACTGGCCACGGCCCAGATCCTCGACCTCCCATTTCGCGCGCAGACGGAAACTGCCGCGCCCGGTGCGATAGGCCTCGATGATGTTTTCCCGCGGCTCGACGATCACGCCGCCGGTGGGGAAATCGGGGCCGGGGATATGCTCGATCAGGGTCTCGTCGCGGGCATTGGGCGACTTGATCAGATAGAGGCAGGCATTGATCAGCTCTTCGATGTTGTGCGGCGGGATGTTGGTGGCCATGCCCACCGCGATGCCGCTCGACCCGTTGGCCAGCAGGTTCGGGAAAGACGCGGGCAGCACCACCGGCTCGGTCAGCGTGCCATCGTAATTGTCGCGGAAATCCACCGCGTTCTCGGCCAGCCCCTCCATCAGCGCCTCGGCCGCCGCGGTCAGCCGCGCCTCGGTATACCGGCTGGCGGCCGGGTTATCGCCATCGATATTGCCGAAATTGCCCTGCCCGTCGACCAGCGGATAGCGCACGTTGAAATCCTGCGCCAGCCGCGCCATGGCATCATAGATCGCGGCATCGCCATGCGGGTGATAGTTGCCCATCACGTCGCCGCTGATCTTGGCGGATTTGCGGAATCCCCCGGTCGAGGCCAGCCGCAATTCGCGCATCGCATAGAGGATTCGCCGGTGAACCGGCTTCAGCCCGTCGCGCGCATCGGGCAGCGCGCGGTCCATGATCGTTGAAAGCGCATAGGTCAGATAGCGTTCACCGATGGCCCGGCGCAGTGGCTCGGCCAGTTCGGAATGCTCCATCTTGGGGTCGTCGGTCTGATCATCCATGCATCTGGTGATAGCCAAGCCCGCGCGCCGCCACAAGCAAGCAAACGGGGCAGAACGGCCGTTCATTCCCCTTTTTCGGAACCGACGCCGCCGTCATGAGTTCGCCCCACAACAAGTGCCATTCTGGGAAGTTAAATGTTTCGGTTGATATTCTGGACCTGCGCCGCGCTCTACGCCGTGCTCACCCTCTACGGAGAACCCGCGCCGGTGATGAGCGCCGCGCGCTTCGTCACCTCCGCCGAAGAGGCAACCGCCGAGCCGGCCCCCGCCGCCGCGCCCGCCAAGGCCCGGGCCCCGGCCCCCGCCCTGCCGCCGGAAGACGCCGGCGGCATAAAGGTCACGCCCGTCTCCTTCGGCTCCGGCTCCGCCCCCGCCCTGCGCACCATCGACAAGCGTGACGCCCCTGCCGGCTACACGCCCGCCGAGCCCCGCCAGACCGCCGCCCCGGCGACACCCGGCGGCACGGTCTATACCGTCACCGGCAGCCGGGTGAACCTGCGCGCCGGCCCCTCCACCGGCGCCGAGGTCATCACCGCCCTGACCCGCGGCACCAGGGCCACCCTCGTCTCCGCCCCCACCGACGGATGGGTCGAGCTTCAGGTCCAGGCGACCGGCCTGCGCGGCTTCATGGCCGAGCGCTTCCTCGCCCCCGAAGGCTGATTGCCGCGCCGCCGCATTTGCCCTAGCCTGCGCGCGGGCAGACAACAGGCAGGCGCATGAGCCGGAATTCCATCCTCATCACCGGGTGCTCCTCGGGCATCGGATATGACGCGGCGCACGGGCTGGCGAAACACGGCTGGCGCGTCTTCGCCACCTGCCGGCAGGAAACCGACTGCGCCCGCCTGCGCGACGAGGGGCTGGAAAGCTTCCCGCTCGACTATACCGATGAATCCAGCATCGAGGCGGCCCTGGCCGAGGCTCTGGCGCGCACCGGCGGCACGCTCGACGCGTTGTTCAACAACGGCGCCTTCGCCTGCCCCGGCGCGGTCGAGGATCTGCCCCGCGGCGCGCTGCGCGAGATCTACGAAACCAACGTTTTCGGCTATCACGACCTGACGCGCCGGGTGATCCCGGTGATGCGCGCCCAGGGTCACGGCCGGATCGTCAACAACTCCTCCGTGCTCGGCTTCGTGTCGCTGAAATGGCGCGGCGCCTATGCCTCGAGCAAATTCGCGCTCGAAGGGCTGACAGACACGCTGCGCCTCGAGATGCGCGATACGCCGATCCGGATCATCCTGATCGAACCGGGGCCCGTCACCTCGAACATCCGCACCAATTCCATCCCCCATTTCGAAAAATGGGTGAACTGGCAGGCCTCCGCCCGCGCCGATCAATATCGGGAAAGCCTGCTCAAACGGCTCTACGACGGCGGCTCCGACGGGTTCGAACTGCCCGCCTCGGCCGTCACCCGGAAACTGATCCATGCCCTCGAAAGCCGCCGCCCCCACCCGCGCTATTTCGTCACCACGCCAACCTATGCCGCCAACCTGATGCGGCGCCTGCTGCCCACACGGCTGCTGGACCGGGTGCTGGCAAAAAGCTGACCGCGACGAAATAGCGGTTCGCTTTTGTCCGCCGGGCCGCTATTTCCCAGCGAACAGGAAAGGACATGCGCATGCTGCAAGACCCGTTTTTCATCCTCGTCGCCGTGGCCTGCCTCGCGGTGGCGGCGATCCTTCTGCTGGGGATCGGCGGCTTCGCCAGGGGCGGCGCGTTCAACCGCATGCACGCCAACCGCATCATGCGCTACCGCATCATCGGCCAGGCCGTGGCGGTGGCCCTGATCCTGCTTTTCGTTTATGTCCGCCGGATGTGAGGCGCTGATGGTTGTCCTGAACAAGATCTACACCAAAACCGGCGATCAGGGCGAAACCGCCCTGGGCAACGGCGCGCGGATCGCCAAACACGCGCTGCGCGTCACCGCCTATGGCACCGTCGATGAAACCAACGCCACCGTCGGCCTGGCCCGCCTGCACGCGGCCGATGCGATGGATGCCCGCCTGGCCGCGATCCAGAACGATCTGTTCGATCTCGGCGCCGATCTGTGCCGGCCCGACATGGATAAGGATGCCGAGGCGGAATTTCCGCCGCTGCGCATGGCCGACAGCCAGGTCGCGCGGCTGGAGGCCGAGATCGACGCGATGAACGCCGCGCTGGAACCGCTGCGCAGCTTCATCCTGCCCGGCGGCTCCGCCCTGGCCGCGCATCTGCACCTGTGCCGCACCGTATCGCGCCGGGCCGAGCGGCTCTGCGTCGAACTGGCGGCGGCGGAGCCGGTCAACCCGGCGGCCGTCAAATTCCTCAACCGCCTGTCCGACTGGTTCTTCGTCGCCGCCCGTGTCGCCAACAACGGCGGCAAGGATGATGTGCTCTGGGTGCCGGGCGCGAACCGCTAGCCCGCGCCTCTCGGCATCGGCGGCGAAACATCTGAAAACGGCGCGGCGGTTTTGCCGAAATTTTGCTCCCCGTCGAATTAATCCTGTTTTCCCCTCCGCAGAGTCGATAACAAAAACCGCAAAGTTGGATTAAGACCGGAGGAGACCCCGCAAATGAAGGTATTGGTACCTGTCAAGCGCGTGATCGACTATAACGTGAAGGTTCGCGTGAAGGCGGACGGGAGCGGTGTCGATCTTGCGAATGTCAAGATGTCGATGAACCCGTTCGACGAGATCGCGGTGGAAGAGGCGATCCGTCTGAAAGAGGCGGGTGTCGCGACCGAGATTGTTGCGGTTTCGATCGGCGTGAAGCAGGCGCAGGAGACGCTGCGCACGGCGCTTGCGATGGGCGCCGATCGCGCCATTCTTGTGGTGGCCGCCGATGACGTGCATCAGGACATCGAGCCGCTGGCGGTGGCCAAGATCCTCAAGGGCGTGATCGACGCCGAGGAGCCCGGTCTGGTGATCGCGGGCAAGCAGGCGATCGACAATGACATGAACGCGACCGGCCAGATGCTGGCGGCGCTGCTGGGCTGGGGCCAGGCGACCTTCGCCTCGGAGCTGACGGTCGAGGGCGATCATGCCACCGTCACCCGCGAGGTCGATGGCGGGCTGCAGACCATCAAGGTCACGCTTCCGGCGATCGTCACCGCGGATCTGCGGCTCAACGAGCCGCGCTATGCGTCGCTGCCCAACATCATGAAAGCCAAGAAGAAGCCGATGGAGGAAAAGACGGCGGCCGATTACGGCGTCGATGTCACGCCGCGCCTGCAGGTGGTCGGCACCGCCGAACCCGCCGCGCGCCAGGCCGGCGAAATGGTCGGCTCGGTGGACGAGCTGGTGGCGAAACTCAAAGCGGCGGGAGCGATCTGATGGCTGTACTTCTTCTGGCGGAACTCACGGGCGGCGCCCTGGCCGTGGACGCGACCGCAAAGGCGCTGAGCGCCGCGAAACAGCTGGGCGATGTGACGGTTCTGTGCGCTGGCGCCTCCTGTGCGGATGCGGCCGGGGCCGCGGCGGAACTTGATGGCGTGGCACGGGTGCTCTGCGCCGATGATGCGATCTATGGCAACGGTCTGGCCGAACCGGTCGCCGCTCTGATCGTCAGCCTGGCGGGGGAGTATGAACATTTCGTTGCCCCGGCCACGGCGAGCGCGAAAAACATCATGCCGCGGGTGGCGGCGCTTCTGGATGTGATGGTGATTTCCGATGTGTCGGGCGTGGTTTCGGGCGATACGTTCGAGCGGCCGGTCTATGCCGGCAACGCGATCCAGACGGTGAAATCGACGGATGCGAAAAAGGTGCTGACGATCCGCACCTCGACCTTCGACGCGGCGGGCGCGGGCGGTTCGGCGGCTGTCGAGCCCATCGGCGCGGCGGCCGATCCGGGCCTTTCGGAATGGGTGGAAGACAAGGTCGCCGCCTCCGACCGGCCCGAGCTGACCTCGGCCGGCGTGGTGGTCTCGGGCGGGCGCGGCGTGGGTTCGGAAGAGAATTTCGCGCTGATCGAGCAGCTGGCCGACAAGCTGGGCGCCGCCGTTGGCGCCTCGCGCGCGGCGGTCGATTCGGGCTATGCGCCGAACGACTGGCAGGTGGGCCAGACCGGCAAGGTGGTGGCCCCGGCGCTCTATGTCGCGGTCGGCATCTCGGGCGCGATCCAGCACCTCGCCGGCATGAAGGACAGCAAGATCATCGTCGCCATCAACAAGGACGAAGACGCCCCGATCTTCCAGGTCGCCGATTACGGCCTCGTCGCCGATCTCTTCAAGGCAGTACCAGAGATCATCGACAAGCTGTAAGCCGCTTTCGTACCGAACCACGGTGCGAAATGTACCGAATGCACGATCAGGCCCGCCCTTTCCGGCGGGCCTGTTTCGTCAGGCAGGGCCCATGAACCGGTCGATCGCCGGCGCCAGCGCGGCGGCGATCTCGGCGTGAACCTCCGGCCCCGGCAGCGCCATCGCCGCCGGCTCCTCCAGCGGTGAAAACACCATCCCCTCCGTTCCCCGCGCCACCGCCGCGGCGCTGGCCCGCACCCGCACCGTTTCCGAAAACCCCGGCGCCACCTCGGCCACCATCGCGTCATCGACGAACAGCGGCTCCGGCCCCAGCCCGCCATCCGCGAAACCCCGCGACCCGACGCCGGTCACGTGCAACAGCACGCTCGCCCCGGCCAGAGGCGCGGTCAGGGATTTCAACCGCGCCACCCAGGCCGTCTTCAGCTCTGCCTCGACCGCCGCGAATTTCCGGAGCGAGACGGTTTTCAGGGTTGTCAGCATGTGCCGGGTAAAATGGAACTCGGTAAAATCCACCTCTGGAAACAATGCCTTGAGCTGCGGCGAGGCGCGCAGGAACCTGTCATTACGCCGCGGATGTACCGCGTAGAACCGGTTCGACATGTTCTGCGCCCCGAGCACCTGAACAACCGTCACCCGCGCCGGCGCACACAGGGTCAGCACCGCCGCCTCGCCTGAAAAGATATCGGGCCCGGCGTTGGCACAGCCAAGATTGACGATCCTGTGCCCCGTCAACTCCTCCACCAGCGCCGGAAACGGCGTTTTCACGAATTTCCCATAGGTCTCGGTTCCGCCGGTCATGGCGCAGAACACGCCTTCCAGCCTGCGCCGCGGGCCTCGGAACATAAGCTTTGAATTGCCGTACCGGCACGGAAAATAATTCAGCGCCCCAGCGCCCGGATGTTCATACATCACGCCACCCACTCTGTTGCATTTCGACTCACCCGATTCCAAGACTGGGCCGCGACCCTTTCCAAACCCCTAAACCGTGCATTTGAATCGAATGCCGATGCGCCTTCAGGCTTGCGCCGGCCTCGGCGGGGGGCCTATGGTCGGGCCGTGATCCGCAGAGGGAAATCCATGGATATCAAGTCGGTCGGAGTTGTTGGCGCGGGCCAGATGGGCAACGGGATTGCGCATGTTCTGGCGGTTGCCGGGTATGATGTTCTTCTGAACGATATTTCCGAAGACAACCTGTCGCGCGCCCTCGCCCAGATCGACAAGAACCTCGAACGCCAGGTCAGCCGCGAAAAGATCACCGCCGAAGACAAGGCCACCGCCCTGGCGCGCATCAAGACCACGCTGAAGCTGACCGATCTTGGCCCGTCGGACCTGATCATCGAGGCGGCCACGGAACGCGAAACCGTGAAAACCGCGATCTTCGAGGATCTTCTGCCGCATCTGAAGCCCGAAACGATCCTGACGTCGAACACCTCTTCGATCTCGATCACCCGGCTGGCGTCACGCACCGACCGGCCCGAGAAATTCATGGGTTTCCATTTCATGAATCCCGTGCCCGTGATGCAGCTGGTAGAGCTGATCCGCGGCATAGCCACCGATGAACAGACCTATCAGGCCTGCCTGAAAGTTGTTGAAAACATTGGTAAAACTGCCGCCAGCGCCGAAGATTTTCCGGCTTTCATCGTGAACCGCATCCTGATGCCGATGATCAACGAGGCGGTCTATACGCTGTACGAAGGGGTCGGGTCTGTCAAATCCATCGACGAGTCGATGAAGCTGGGCGCGAACCATCCGATGGGGCCGCTGGAACTGGCCGATTTCATCGGGCTGGACACCTGCCTTGCGATCATGAACGTGCTGCATGACGGGCTGGCCGACACCAAATACCGCCCCTGCCCGCTGCTGACCAAATATGTCGAGGCCGGATGGCTGGGCCGCAAGACGCAGCGCGGGTTCTACGACTACCGCGGCGAAACGCCGGTGCCGACACGCTGATCCGGCACCCTGTCAGCCGGCCAGCGACAAGGTGCGGCTGCGCAGCCAGGTGACGAACCCGCGCGGGTTTCCCGACCAGCTTTCGATATCGGTACGCTCGATCACATCGCCCACGACCGGCGCCTGCGGCCGGTTCAGCGCATGCACGACCTCATAGAGCAACAGCCCCTGCCGCAGGGTCGGCGACAGCCGGTTGGCGATCTGGTAGAGGCGCGAATTCTGGCCCGGGAAATAGATCGGCACGACCCTCGCGCCCGAGCGCTGGATCATCTTGGCGGTGAACGGGTTCCACTCTGCCTCGATCGCCGGCCCGAAAGGGGTATCGGCCGTGGCCACCACGCCGGAGGGGAACAGGATGATCACGCCGCCCGCGTTCAGCAGATCCATCGCCCGCTGCCGCATCTGCAGGTTCTTCTGCAGCGCGTCCTCTTCATGCAGAAACGGCACGGGGATCATGAACTGATCCACCTCCTGCACCCCGGTCAGAAGCGAGCGGGTCAGAATCTTGTAATCCGTGCGCACCCGCCCGACCATCTCGGCCAGAAGCATGCCATCGACCAGCCCGTGCGGATGGTTCGCCACCACCACCAGCGGCCCCTCGGCCGGGATGCGGGCGATCTGTTCCGGCGGGGTGTTGATCGCGATGCCCATCACCTCGAGCGCCTGTTTCCAGAACGCCTGCCCGTGCGGCGCGCCCATCGCCTCGAACCGGCGGATCAGTCGCAGCAGGGTCAGCTTGCCGGTCAGCCATTCCATCGTGCGGATGGTGTTGGCCTTCCACGGATTGGTAAAGGTATTGGCATAAGAGAGGCGGCGCTTGTCATAGGGCTGTTCGGTCGGGGGCGGGGCGCCCCTGGCGGCGCTGGCCACCGGTATTGCCTTATGTCGATAGCTCTCAACCAAAGGGTCCGGATCTCCCTGCCACAGTCTCAGTACTCTTCGCCGAACTTGTCGGCGACAAGTGCCGCGAGGGCGTCCATCAGCAGGTCGGCCTGGTTCCCGCTGGTTTCAACCTCAATAGAGGTTCCTTTGGAAGCTGCCAACATCAAAAGCCCCATGATCGAATCTCCCACCGCGCTCAGCCCGTCACGCCGGACCTCGGCGCGCGCATCGAAGGATTCCACCGTTTCCACGAATTTCGCCGAGGCGCGCGCATGCAGGCCCTTTTCGTTGACGATATCCAGAGTCCGCATTGCCATCCTGTCTTTCAACCTGCGTGGCCATCAAAGCAATCAATGTACTTGCGGCCCGCCGTCAGCGCGCAGGCAACGGCATCGTCCACATTCATCCGCCGGGATTTCGCCAGCTTGATCAGCATCGGCAGATTGGCCCCGTAGAGGATCTTGCGGTTGTCCCGGTCACAGGCATTCAGCGAAAGGTTCGAGGGCGAGCCGCCGAACATGTCTGTCACCACAACCACGCCGTGCCCGTCATCCACAGAATCCGCGGCGGCGCGGATCTCGGCCTGCTTGGCGGTGCGATCATGATCCGGCTCGATCGAGATGGCCAGAATTCCGTCCTGCTTGCCGACAACATGCTCGACCGCCGCAAGGTATTCCCTGGCCAGTCCTCCATGCGCGACAATCACAATACCGATCAAGCGGTCTTCCCCGTCTGCTGAATGGCAGCGCCGCTCCCGGCCTGCCGCTCGAGTTCACGATGTCTTTTAGACACCCGCCATCCGGCCGCCGCAAGCGCATCGGTAAGTTTTTCTGCCACTGTGACGGAACGGTGCTGCCCGCCGGTGCACCCGAAGGCGATCGAGAAATGCGATTTACCCTCATCGCGGTAGGCCGGCAGCAGCAGTTCCGTCAGGTCGCGCACCTTGTCGAAGAAAGGGTGGAACAGCGGGTCGGCGGCAACGTATTGCGCCACCTCGGCCGACTGGCCGTTCAGCCCGCGCAGCGACGGCTCCCAATAGGGGTTCCGCAGGAACCGGCAGTCGAACACCATATCGGCGCCGCGCGGCACCCCGCGCTTGTAGGAAAAGGAATGAACGGAGACCGCCAGCCGCGATCCGTCCTTCTGCCCGAACCAGAGCGCAAGCTCGGCCCGCAGATCGTGCAGCGTCAGCTCTGACGTGTCGATCAGCATATCGGCCTGGGCCCGGATCGGGGCCAGCAGGTCCAGTTCGCGCGCCACGCCGTCGGCCGGGCTTTCGGCGGGCGCCATCGGGTGCCGCCGGCGGGTTTCGGAAAAGCGGCGCAGCAGCACCTCGGCCGAACAGTCCAGATACAAAAGCACGACCTGAACCCGGGCATCGGACTGAAGCTGCGCGAACAGATCGCTCAGGGCGGCGGCGCTGAAATCGCGGTTTCTGGTATCGACGCCAAGCGCCAGCGGCGGCCCGTGCGGCGGCCCCTCCAGCAGGCGCGGGATCAGCAACAGCGGCATGTTGTCGATGGCTTCGTGGCCCAGATCCTCCAGCGCGGCAAGCGCGGTGGAGCGCCCGGCGCCCGACGGCCCGGTGACCAGCACCAGCTGATGATCCGCCGCCGCGGGCGGGCGGGATGTGACAGTATCGCTCATGCTGCTCTCCCTCCCTTAAGATATTGCACGATCGCCGCGGGAAAATGGGCATGTTCCGCTTTGTGAAGCAAGGTGATCGGCCGGCCCAGAAGCGTGACCTCGCGTCGCGGCGGCAGGCGCTCGGTTTCCACCCGGTCCATATCCACGGCAAGGGTGATGGCCGCGCAGGGCACCGTCTCGGCCCGCAGCAGCCCGACGCCACGCGCCTCGATCATGCCACGTATGGCGTCGGGTGCGGTGGCCACCGGGATGTCATCGCGCAGCTCCAGGCGGGTGCGGTCATCCGACACCAGCATCGCCCCCCGCGCCACAAGCTCCAGCGCTAGCGCCGATTTGCCCGCGCCCGAGGCACCCAGGATCAGCACCCCGCACGCGCCAAGCGCCACGCAGCTTGCGTGCAGGATGGCGGGGGCATCGGGCGGTGACATTCCGGTCACCCGGCCGCAACCGGCCTAGACCGGCAGGCCGACGACGAAACGCGCGCCGAGCGGGTCAGAGGTGATATCGGCATCGGTGGGGCGGATGTTCTCGGCCCAGATCACGCCGCCGTGCGCCTCGACGATCTGCTTGGAGATGGCCAGCCCCAGGCCGGAATGGTTGCCGAACTGGCCCACGGGGCGTTCGGAATAGAAGCGGTTGAAAATCTTGGTCAACGCCTGATCGGGAATGCCGGGGCCGGTATCCTCGATCACCACAAGCACGCGGTTTTCACGTTTGCGCGCCCAGATGCGCACCGCGTCGCCCTCTTCGCAGAAGGAGATCGCATTGGTGATCAGGTTCACGAAAACCTGCGCCAGCCGCGCCTCCAGACCATTGATGATGATCGGCTCCGGCGGCAGATCGGAAATGAAATCAACGCCCTTCTCGCGCGCATCATTGCCAAGGTGATTGGCCAGGCTTTCCAGCAGTTTCAGCAGGTTGAAGCTTTCCTCCTCCTCCCGCACCAACTCGCTGTCGAGCCGGGAGGCGTTGGAGATATCGCTGACCAGCCGGTCCAGCCGGCGCACGTCATGCTCGATCACGTTCAGCAGCTTTATCCGCTGATCCTCGCGCTTGGCGACATGCAGCGTACCCACCGCCGACCGCAACGAGGCGAGCGGGTTCTTGATCTCATGCGCGACATCGGCGGCGAATTGTTCGTTCGCGTCGATCCGGTCATACAGCGCCGTCACCATGCCGCGCAGCGCGCCCGACAGGCGCCCGATCTCATCGGGGCGCGCCGTCAGATCGGGGATGCGCACCCGGCTGGGGCTGAATTTCTGAGAGTTCTTGTCGCGCCCGATTTCCGCCGCCGCCGCCAGATCGGACAGCGGATTGGCGATCGTGCTGGCCAGCACCAGCGACATACCGACCGAAACCAGCATCGCGATGATATACATCTGCAGAACCTGCTCACGCTCGACCCTGACAAGCTGATCGATCGCCCCCGCGGCCGAGGTGACGGCGACAACGCCCAGAACCTGCCCGTCGCGCATGACCGGCGTGGCGACCGAGAATACCGTATCGCCATTGCCATCCGTCGCCGTCTGGGAAACGGTCGCGCCCGCCAGGGTATGAGGCACCAGCCGGCGCGCGTGGTCGGCAGGGCCGATCTGCGGCGGCGGCGTCTTCTGCGGGCGGATCACGCGGGACATGCCCCGCAGGATCCTGTCAAGGAAATCGGTGATCAGCGTCGAACGCTCATCCGCCTCGCGCGGGGGTGGCGCGCGGCGCGGCATCCCGACCGAAGAGGCCACAAGCGCATCGGAGTTCTCGAACAAAAACACCTCGACTCCCCGGCCGAGATCCAGACCGGCCATGGTTTCGACCGCATCGACACCATCCCCAGAGGCAAAGCTGACCGGGCCGACCCTGGGAAGCTGCGCCTCGAACACATCGGCGATCAGCTCGGCCTGGTTTATGAACGCCTCTTCGCGCTGCTGCACCAGGCTGTCGCGGCCGGGGTTCATGTAGAGCACACCGGCCACCAGCACGATCAGCCCCAACAGGTTGAACGTCATGATCTTGCGCGCCAGCGGCGAGCGGTTCAGCGAGATGATGCCCCGCTTGCGCCGCCGCGCCCGGATTTCGCCATCGTCCCGAGGCGGCGCAACCCAGTCCTCTCCCAAGAGAACATAGCCTTCGCTGGATGATCTGGAATCGCGCAAGGGCACCCCCGGTGCGGGCGTTTCGTGAAAGCTTATTCTTCGTTGTAACGGTAACCGATGCCGTAAAGCGTTTCGATCGCCGAAAACTCATCGTCGGCCTGGCGCATCTTCTTGCGCAGACGCTTGATATGGCTGTCGATCGTGCGGTCGTCCACATAAACCTGATCGTCATAGGCCACATCCATCAGCTGATCGCGGCTTTTGACAAAGCCGGGCCGCTGGGCCAGAGCCTGAAGCAACAAGAACTCCGTCACCGTCAGCGACACGTCGTTGCCCTTCCATTTCACCGCGTGGCGCAGCGGGTCCATCGTCAGCTCGCCGCGGATCATGACCTTGGTCTCTTCGGTGGTCGCCACCTCATCGCCCGCGATCACATCCTGCCGGCGCAGAAGCGCCCGGATACGCTCGACCAGAAGGCGCTGGGAAAACGGCTTTTTCACATAGTCGTCGGCGCCCATGCGCAGGCCCAGCACCTCGTCGATCTCATCATCCTTTGAGGTGAGGAAGATCACCGGCATGCTGGTTTTCTGGCGCAGCCGCTGCAACAGATCCATCCCGTCCATCCGGGGCATCTTGATGTCGAGCACGGCCATGTCCGGCAGCCGCTTGTTGAATGCATCAAGGGCCGACTGGCCGTCATTGTAGGTCTCCACCTCGAACCCTTCAGCCTCTAGGGTCATGGAAACCGAAGTCAGGATATTCCTGTCGTCGTCAACGAGCGCAATCCTAGACATGTGGGAATTACCTTTATACTGCTCTGTGCCTATTTTTTGCCATATTTTTCCCAATTCCCCCCATGGAATCAACTCCTAACTGCGAATCACCGGCGGCACGTGCCCGACTACAACCGAAAAAAGGTGACGCATTGCTAAATTGCATCACTTCACGACTCCGGTTGCGCTAAACTTCGCTCGGTTTGCGCTAACCTACGGCCCAGAGCCTGTTCCCTCACGGAAGCTGCGTGATATACGGTGCCACCCGCGCCGTTCAGCGCGGGTCGGCGGCCAGCGCGCCGCCGAAGTCAGTTTAAGGGACCGCCGCGAGCGACGGCGTCAGGAGCGAGCATATGACGATTGGACGGGTTAACCCCAAGCAGCGTCTCGAAGATCAGGGCATCAGCGGGCTGGGTCAGGTTCACTACAACCTCATGAATCCTGCGCTGGTCGAAGCCGCGCTGAAGCGGAACGAAGGGACACTTGGCAATGGCGGCGCCCTTCTGGTGTCGACGGGCGAACATACCGGCCGCTCGCCCAAGGACAAGTTCGTGGTGCGCACCCCGTCGGTCGAAGACACGATCTGGTGGGAAAACAACAAGCCGATGACGCCCGAAGCGTTCGATCAGCTGCATGCCGATATGCTCGAGCACATGAAGGGCGGCGAATACTTCGTCGAAGACCTCTACGGCGGCGCCGATCCCGAGCATCGGCTTGACGTGCGCATGGTCACCGAACTGGCCTGGCACGGCCTGTTCATCCGCCACCTGCTGCGCCGCCCCTCGCGCGAAGAGCTGGACAGCTTCGTGCCGGAATACACGATCATCAACTGCCCCAGCTTCCAGGCCGATCCCGAAAAGCATGGCTGCCGGTCTTCGACCGTCGTCGCGCTGAACTTCGATCAGAAGCTGATCCTGATCGGCGGCACCGAATATGCCGGCGAGAACAAGAAATCGGTCTTCACCCTGCTGAACTACATCCTGCCCGGCAAGGGCATCATGGCGATGCACTGCTCGGCCAACCACGCCATCGACAACCCGGTGGACACCGCGGTGTTTTTCGGCCTGAGCGGCACCGGCAAGACCACCCTGTCGGCCGATCCGTCGCGCACCCTGATCGGCGATGACGAACATGGCTGGTCGGACAAGGGCACCTTCAACTTCGAAGGCGGCTGCTATGCCAAGACCATCAACCTCAGCGCCGAGGCAGAGCCGGAGATCTTCGCCACGACCACCAGGTTCGCCACGGTGATCGAGAACATGGTGTTCGACCCCGAGACCAAGGAACTGGATTTCGAGGATGACAGCCTGACCGCCAACATGCGCTGCGCCTATCCGCTGGAATACATCTCCAACGCCTCTGAAACCTCACTGGGCGGGCATCCCAAGAACATCATCATGCTCACCTGCGATGCCTTCGGCGTGCTGCCCCCGATCGCGCGGCTGACCCCGGCCCAGGCGATGTATCACTTCCTGTCGGGCTTCACCTCCAAGGTGGCCGGCACCGAAAAGGGCGTGACAGAGCCCGAGCCCACCTTCTCCACCTGTTTCGGCGCCCCCTTCATGCCACGCCGCCCCGAAGCCTATGGCAACCTGCTGCGCGAGAAGATCGCCAAGCACGGCGCCACCTGCTGGCTGGTGAACACCGGCTGGACCGGCGGCGCCTATGGCGTTGGCTCGCGCATGCCGATCCGTTCGACCCGGACGCTGCTGACCGCGGCGCTGGACGGCTCTCTCAACGATGCCGAGTTCCGCAAGGATCCGAACTTCGGCTTCGAGGTTCCGGTGCACGTGGACGGCGTGGCGGAGGTTCTGCTGGACCCGCGCAAAACCTGGAGCGTGAACGAGGAATATGACGCGCAGGCGCAGAAACTGGTGGCCATGTTCGCCGACAATTTCGCGCAATACGTGCCGTTCATCGACGATGACGTGAAAGCCGCCGCCATCGGCTGATCCGGCCGAAGCGACAGACAAACAAAGGCCCCGCCCCGCGCGGGGCCTTTTCTATCCCATCAGCCCCTTGCGGATCAGATTCAGCGCCGCGATGGCCAGAATGAACAGCGTGGCCTTGCGGAACCTCGCGGGGTCAAGCCTGTCTTGCACGCGAAAGCCGATCCACATGCCCCCGAGCGCCGGGATCACCAGCACCGCCGACAGTGGCAAGGTCTGCGCATTCAGCACCCCCGTGGTCAGATGCGACGCCAGAAGCACGATGGCGCCGATCAGGAACACCACCCCCTGCACGCGCACCATCTCTGTCTTTTCGGTGTTGAACGACAGAAGATACGCGATGACCGGCGGCCCCCAGACCCCCGAAATGCCACCGAAGAACCCGCCGACCGCGCCCATCAACATCTCGGCCCGGTTGCGATGCACGGCATTGACGATCAATTGCCGGCCCAGAAGCTGCGACAGTGAAAACGCAAAGATCGGCACGCCCAGCAGCAGATAGAGCACATTCGGCGGCAGCACCCTGACCAGCGGCGCGCTGAGCCCGATGAACAGCACCACCATGCCGATCAGCCGCCAGTATTTGCGCAGCGATCCCAGAGCCGCGCGCCATCCGTGCCGGAACGCCTGCGCCAAATTGGTCAGCACCGTCGCCATGATCAGCCCGGCAAGCGCCGTCGGCGCGGGCAGGAAGATCGAATAGCACGAGATCATGATCATCGGCATGGCAAAGCCCACCGCGCCCTTCACCACCCCGGCAAACAGCGCCACCGCCACCGCTGCCGCGAAGAAAACAACGGGTAGTCCGAAAATCATGCTGTCCATCGGGTGCCTTTCAGGTTTCCCCGGCTATATCGTGGATCGTGCCACGCCGCACCGCAATTATACGCGCGACATATTGCTTCAAAACGCCAGCGCTCATTGAATTTTTGTTGCGCTGCAACTGCAAAAACACTATTTCCAGCGGAACCCCGGAAAAAGGAGCCGACTCATGCCCCATGACGGACAGGAACTGCCCCAGAACGACGCCGCGAACGCCCTGCTGCCCGATCTTCTGGCCCTGACGGAGGCCGCCATCGCCCCCGCCGGCGCGCTGCTGGAAAAGGCCACCGAAACGCTGCGCGCGCGCGTCAGCATAGAGGGGCGCGTGTCCGCCGCGGCGCTGGAGGCGCACCAGCATGGCGCGCATGCCCTGTCGTGGCTGGCAACCTATGTCGAGGCATTGCGGCAGATGCACAGTTGGGCCGGGCGGCTGCACGAAGAGGGCAGGTTCGGCGAGATGGAACAGCTGATCCTGCAGATCGCCTTCGGCGAATACCTGTGGCAGATCTACGGCGGCATCCCGATGAGCCAGGGCGAAATCGCCCGGCTGCAGGATATCGGCCTGGGCCAGGACGACCAGCGGCTGTTGATGACCGACGCGGTGATGACCCTGTGCAATGCGGGCAACAGCCAGGCCGCGCGCACCCGCCTTGTGGCGCTGATGCAGGACAATGCCGGCCACGCCACCTTCGGCGCCTCCGGTCTGGACGAAGAGCTGGAGATGATCCGCGAACAGTTCCGCCGCTTCGCCGATGATCGCGTGGCGCCCAATGCCCATGACTGGCACCTCAAGGACGAGCTGATCCCGATGGAGATCATCGAGGAACTGGCCGAAATGGGCGTATTTGGCCTGACCATCCCCGAAGAGTTCGGCGGCTTCGGCCTGTCCAAGGCCTCGATGGTTGTGGTGTCCGAGGAACTGTCGCGCGGCTATATCGGCGTCGGGTCGCTTGGCACCCGCTCCGAAATCGCGGCGGAGCTGATCCTGTGTGGCGGCACCGATGCGCAAAAGGAACACTGGCTGCCCAAGCTGGCCAGCGCCGAAATCCTGCCCACCGCCGTCTTCACCGAGCCCAACACCGGCTCGGATCTCGGCAGCCTGCGCACCCGCGCGGTCAGGGAGGGCGACGAATACGTCGTGACCGGCAACAAGACCTGGATCACCCACGCCGCGCGCACCCATGTGATGACGCTGCTGGCCCGTACCGATCCGGCCACCGCCAACTACAAGGGCCTGTCGATGTTCCTGGCCGAAAAGACGCCGGGCACCGATGCCGATCCCTTCCCCACCCCCGGCATGACCGGCGGCGAGATCGAGGTGCTGGGCTATCGCGGCATGAAGGAATACGAACTCGGCTTCGACGGCTTCAAGGTCAAGGCCGAGAACCTGCTGGGCGGGGTCGAGGGGCAGGGCTTCAAACAACTGATGCAAACCTTCGAAAGCGCCCGCATCCAGACCGCCGCCCGCGCCATCGGCGTGGCGCAGAACGCGCTCGAGGTCGGCATGCAATACGCCATTGACCGCAAGCAGTTCGGCAAGCCGCTGATCAGTTTCCCGCGCGTCTCCGGCAAGCTGGCGATGATGGCGGTGGAAATCATGGTCGCACGCCAGCTCACCTATCACTCCGCCTGGCAAAAGGATCACGACAAGCGCTGCGACCTCGAGGCCGGCATGGCCAAGCTGCTGGGTGCCCGCGTGGCCTGGGCCTGCGCCGACAACGCGCTGCAGATCCACGGCGGCAACGGCTTCGCACTGGAATATCAGATCAGCCGCATCCTGTGCGACGCGCGCATCCTGAACATCTTCGAAGGCGCGGCCGAAATCCAGGCCCAGGTGATCGCGCGCCGCCTTCTGGGCTAACCGCCGGCGGGCCTTTCGGGGCCCGTTCCGCCAAGCGCGGCAAGCATGTCGTAACCCTTGAGCGCAATCTCGACCTCGGCCCAACGCGCCGTGCCGTCGGGCGCCAGCCACATCGGTTGCGACAGCAGCTTCAGCCCCGTCAGCCCCAGCGCCGGAATGTCCAGCCCCATCGAATGCGCCACCGGCACCCGCACACCGGGCTTCGGGTTCAGCCCCGGCGCAATCTCGCGCAGCCCCAGCTTTAGATGATGGGCAATGTCCCACTCCTGCACCGCGCCGTCATGCCGGGTGACGACCCAGCAATGCATGTCGTCACAGCGCCCGCGCTTTTCCTCGGGGAAGAAATAGCCGGTGACATAGCCTGCCTCATACCCCGCCGCCCGCAAAGACGCGATCAGATAGGTGTTGATGTCGACGCAGGAACCTTCGGTCAGCCCGCAGAGCGCCGGAATACTGTCTTCACCGTCATAGAACCGCTGCTCCGGGTGACCATAGGAAAACTGCGCCGCCACGTCGTTGACGATGGCCCGCAGCCCGGCCTGCCCGCCGCCGGCCGCCTGCGCGGTGGCGCGGGCGGCGCCGATCAATGCCTCCGCCGCCTCGGTGAAACGGTTGGGCCGATGCACGAAAAGCGCCTCGGGATAGGCCTCGCCCCCGGACGCGAAACTGGTGCAGAACCGCACCGGGCCGGTCACGCCCTCGAGCACCGCAACCCACTGGCCGGTCCGCGCCTCGGCCGCCAGGTGGTAGCCGGCCCCTTCCAATACGAAAACCTCCGGCCGCAGATGCGGCGTCATCAGGCCGATCGGCGCGAACAGGCGCCCCGCACCCGGCCCCGCGACCGTAACCTCAAGAATGAACGTCATGCTCAGCCCCCACGCACGCCACCCCGCCAGATAACCGCCCCAGCATGACACTGGCACGACAGATCAGCCCGCGGCGCGCTCCAGCAGATCGATCAGCCGCGCCCGCGCCTCGGGCAAGGGCCGGTTGCCCAGCGATGGCGCCAGCCAATGCGCCAGAAAATGCCCGGTCACCCGCAACCCTTCGCCGACCTCGGCCGCGCTGACCGGCCCCTGCCCCAACAGGCAAAACGGCAATGGTAACAGCCGGTCGGCCCACTCGCCGGCCGCCTCCGCGCTGACCGCCCGGCCGGTCTTCGGCGAAACATAGGCCAGATCATCCCGACTGCCGGTTACCGCGCAACGGGTCAGATCGAGACCAAACCCCATCTCCTCCAGCAGCGCCATTTCCCAGCGCAGATAGGCCAAGGGCCAGGCATCGGCATGGCTGAGCAGATCCAGCATCGTCACCGAACGGGCATAAAGCGCCGGATGCGCCTCGCGCTCCGGCAGGGCAAAGCCCAGCAGCGCGGTCACCGCGTTCAGCCCCGACAGCGCCAGCCGGTCCCCCATCACCGCCGCCGCGCGCGACCGAACCGGTTCCACGGTGAAACTGCCCAGATGCGTCTCCAGCCGCGCCCGCCATGTCAGATCAAGCTGCGCCCCCGGCTGCAACACCGGCGCGATCTTCCGGCCCGCCCCGCCCCGCACGACCCCGGCATGGCGCCCGTGCTCGGCGGTGAACACCTCGATGATGGCGGAACTTTCCCCATAGCGCCGAACGCTCAGCAAGGCCCCCTGATCCCGCCATTCCATCACCGCACCCGCATTCCGGCTTCATCTTTCCGAAAATATCCCCGCCGGAGGCAAGAAAGTCACGAAAGCCCCGGTTCGTCCAGCAAATGACGGCCGGCGCGGTCCTCGACCTCGATCACCCACAGATCCGGGTCAAACCCGCGCTGCCGCGCGACAGAGGCGTCAACCTCGGCCTCGTCCCCTTGCGCCAGCACCACCCAGACCCGCTCGCCGCTTGTCAGATCGAAAGACCTCTGAAACGCCTGTGCCTGCCCGTCCAGCGTGTTCAGCTTCACCACAACCGCGCCCGCGGTCGGATCTCCCCTGGCCGTCACAAAGGCCGGAATGTCGGCCAGCCGCAACCGGGCCAGATAGGCCCGCACCCAGAAATCGGCGGTCAGCCGGATCATGTGTTCCCGTCTTTGAAGTCCAGCCCCATCTCGGAATAGCGCTCGGATTCCTCCAGCCAGTTCGGCCGCACCTTGACCTGCAGAAACAGATGCACCGGGCGGCCGACAAACTCGGCGATCTCGGCGCGGGCGGCCTGGCTGACGCCCTTGATGGTCTCGCCCTTGTTGCCCAGCACGATGCCCTTGTGCCCGTCGCGCACCACATAAATCACCTGGTCGATCCGGACAGAGCCATCGTCGCGCTCTTCCCAGTTCTCGGTCTCAACGGTCATCTGATAGGGCAGTTCCTGATGCAGGCGCAGGGTCAGCTTTTCGCGCGTCATCTCGGCGGCGATCATCCGCATCGGCAGATCGGCGATCTGGTCCTCGGGATACAGCCACGGCCCCTCGGGCAGATGCGCCGCCAGCCATTCACGCAGATCATCCACCCCATGCCCGCGCTCGGCGGAAATCATGAAGGTCTGCGCAAAGGGGTAGGCCTCGTTCAGCCTGGCCGACAGGGCCAGAAGCACCTCGGCCTTCACCCGGTCGATCTTGTTGATCGCCAGAACCACGGTGCGCCCCTCGTTCACCCGCTCGCGCAACGCCTCCAGGATCGCCTCGACGCCTTCGGTCACGCCGCGATGCGCCTCGACCAGCAGAACGATGATATCGGCATCCGCGGCCCCGCCCCAGGCCGCCGCCACCATGGCGCGGTCGAGCCGCCGGCGCGGCCGGAACAGCCCGGGCGTATCGACGAACACGATCTGCGCGTCGCCCTGCATCGCCACGCCGCGAATGCGGGCGCGGGTGGTCTGCACCTTGTGGGTGACGATGGAAACCTTGGCCCCCACCATCCGGTTCAGAAGGGTGGATTTGCCCGCGTTGGGCTCGCCGATCAGGGCCACGAAGCCCGCGCGTGTCTCAGCCATGTTCCGGCTCCATTCGTTTCAGCAGCGTCTTGGCGGCCGCCTGTTCGGCCTGGCGTTTGGAACCGGCGGCGGCTGTCGCCTCCTCGCCGCTTTCCAGACGCGCGGCGATCGTGAAGACGGGCGCGTGATCCGGCCCCTCGCGCGACAGCTCGATATAGCGCGGCGGCTGCTGGCCGCGCGCCTGCGCCCATTCCTGCAACGCCGTCTTGGCATCGCGCGCATCGGCCTCGACAGCGGTCACGCGCGCGCCCCAGAGCCGCAGGATCACATCCCGCGCGGCCTCGAACCCGGCATCGAGATAGACGGCGGCAATCACCGCCTCCATCGCGTCGCCAAGCAGCGCCTCCTTGCGCCGCCCGCCTGAAAGCATCTCCGAACGGCCCAGCTTCAGCACCACACCCAGATCAATCTCTCGCGCGACATCGGCGCAGGTTTCCTTGCGCACCAGCGCATTGAACCGCGGCGCCAGCAGCCCCTCGGCTGCCTCCGGATCGGCCGCCAGAAGCGCCTCTGCCATCACCAGCCCCAGCACCCGGTCGCCCAGAAACTCCAGCCGCTGATTGTCGGGCCGCGTCGCCGACGAGATCGAGGAATGGGTCAGGGCGCGCAGCAACAGCTCCGGCCGGGTAAAAGCATGGCCCAGCCTGCCCGAAAAGGCGCTGATCTCGACCGACAGCTTCACTCGACCGCCTTGAAGAAACGGTCCGGGCGCCACGTCCAGAAGAAGAACAGCGACCGTCCGGCGGAAGAGAACATCACCCGGTCGGCCCGGCCGATCAGATATTCGGCCGGCACAAAGCCCACGCCGCCGCTGACCTGCGCATAGCGGCTATCTTCGGAATTGTCGCGGTTGTCACCCATGAAGAAATACTGGCCCTCGGGCACCGCGAACACCTTGGTGTTGTCGCCAAAGCCGTTGCCCACGTTCAGGATGCTGTGGCGGACACCGTTGGGCAGGGTCTCGGTCCATTTTTCCTTTTCACAGGTGCCGCCCTCGCCCACCGGGCTGTTGGAGCAGCGCGGGTAATAGCCCACCGGCCCCTGCTTGGCGAAAGGCTCCGCAAAGGTACCATCCGCCTCCAGCTTCACAGCCTCGCCGTTGATGTGCAGCACGCCGTTGACCATCTGGATCGTGTCGCCCGGCAGGCCGATCAGCCGCTTGATGAAGTCGGACCCGTTCACCGGATGGCGAAACACCACCACATCGCCCCGCTCGGGTTCGGAGCCGAACAGCCGCCCATTGATCGGGCACAGGCTGAACGGGCAGGAATATTGCGAATATCCATAGGCCATCTTGTTCACGAACAGAAAGTCGCCGACCAGCAGCGTGTCTTTCATCGAGCCTGAGGGAATCCAGAACGGCTGAAAGAACAGCGTCCGGAACACACCCGCGATCAGCAGCGCATAGACCACCGTCTTGATCGTCTCGACGATGCCGCCTTCTGCCTTCTTGTCCGTGGTCGCCATGCGTTCTGCCCTGCCTTTTAACTGGTTCACCGCTACATGAGCGGGCGGGGATGGGGAGTCAAGCCACGGGCCGCGCCTCGATCACCACGAAAGCCTGCGCCCAGGGGTGATCATCGGTCAGGGTCACGTGAATGATGGCGCGGTGGCCCGCCGGCGTCATCTGCGCCAGCCGCTCGGCCGCCCAGCCGGTGACATGCATCTGCGGCTGGCCGGTGTCGATATTCGACACCGCCATGTCCTTCCACGAAATCCCCATGCGCAGGCCGGTTCCCAGCGCCTTGGAACAGGCCTCTTTCGCGGCCCAGCGTTTGGCATAGGTGCCCGGCGTGTCGGCGCGACGCTCGGCCTTGCGCTGTTCGGTTTCGGTGAACACGCGGTTGCGGAACCGGTCTCCATATCGGTTGAGCGTACGCTCGATCCGCTCGATATTCGCCAGATCGGTGCCGATGCCGAGGATCATCAGGAACGCGCCGCGCAGACGGGGGGATAGCCCGCCATATCACAGATCAGGCCGGCTTGTCCGATCATGCCCGCGCCTCATCCATCAGGCGGCGCATTTCGCCGATCGCCGGGCCAAGCCCGCGAAAGATCGCCTCGCCGATCAGAAAATGGCCGATGTTCAGCTCCATCACCTCGGGGAAGGCTGCGATGGGCTGCACCGTGTCATAGGTCAGCCCGTGGCCCGCGTGCACCTCCAGCCCCAGCGAATGGGCATAGGCCGACATCTCGCGCAGGCGCGCCAGCTCGGCGTCGCGTTCCTCGAACCGGCCTTCGGCATGGGCGTCGCAATAGGCGCCGGTGTGCAGCTCGATCACCGCGGCACCGATGCGATGCGCGGCCTCGATCTGGCGCGCGTCGGCGGCGATGAATATCGACACCCGGCAACCGGCCTCGGCCAGCGGCGCGATGAAATGCGCCAGCCGGTTCTCTTCGCGCGCCACCTCCAGCCCGCCCTCGGTGGTGCGCTCCTCGCGCTTTTCGGGAACGATGCACACGGCGTGGGGCCGATGGCGCAGGGCGATGGCCTGCATCTCTTGCGTCGCGGCCATCTCGAAGTTCAGCGGCAGGGTCAGCGCCGCCATCAGCCCTTCGATATCGGCATCCGAGATATGGCGTCGATCCTCGCGCAGATGGGCGGTGATACCGTCGGCGCCGGTCTCTTCGGCCAGTTTCGCGGCGCGCACCGGGTCGGGATAGGCACTGCCGCGCGCGTTGCGCACGGTGGCCACGTGATCGATATTGACCCCGAGCCGAAGCCGCCCCAGCGGCCTGACCAGACCTTCCGCCATCTCTTGTCCCTTCCCGTTCGAACCGCCCAGGCGCGGCTATGAATTCTCTTTCGCCGCGGCCGCCGCCGCCTTTTCCCGCAGCTCTTTCAGCTTCTTCGCGATCCGGCCCCGGCGGTGCTTTTGATAGGCGGCGATCACCGGCACACTCAGATAATAGGCCACCACCGCCGCGACCAGCCCCGGCAGGACACCCCCGACCATATAGGGCACGAAGACCTCGTGGAAGAACCGTGCAAGATGGCTCCAGTCGGCCTCGGCAGAGGTGAAGAGGGCGATGGAATTTTCATAAAGGTCATAGGCCGCGTCAAAGAACTTGGCCACGAGCGATCTGTCGAGATCCTCGTCGAACCGGGTGCCCAGCAGGAAATGCCCGACCTTGAGACAGATCACACCGATCGGAATATAGGTCAGCGGGTTGCCGAAGAACGTGCCCGCCAGCGCCGCCAGCAAATTGCCGTTTATGATCCGCGCGATCAGCACGGCGACGACAAAGTGCAGGCCATAGAACGGCGTGAAGGTGGTGAACACCCCCGCAGATACCCCCCGTGCGATGCGCTGCGGGCTGTCTGGCAGCCGCCGCACCCTGTGACGCATGTAGTGAAAGGCCCGCCCCCACCCGCCACGCGGATAGATGAAGCCGATCACGGATTGCAGCACAGAGCGTTTTTCGCGGCGCTTGAAAACCAAGCCAGGGCTCCTTCCGGCGGTTCAGGGTTTGCGGTCGGGATCGGTATATCGCTCAATGGCGGCCACGTCGCTCTCGGCTTCCATCGCGGTCATGACGGTGTGCAGATGCTCGACATCGCGCAGATCGACGTCGATCAGCAGGCGATAGAAATCGGGCTTGCGGTCGGCAAAGTGCAGATCCGAGATATTGGCCTTCTGCTCGCCGATCAGCGTGCAGATCCGGCCCAGAACGCCGGCGTCGTTGCGGATCGTGACATTCATCGTCACCGTATGCGCGGCAGAATGCTTGCCCGAATGCCAGTGCAGGTCGATCCAGCGCTCGGGCTCTTCCTCCAGCTCGGCCAGGGCGGGGCAGTCGATGGCATGCACCATAACACCGCGGCCGCGATAGGTGATGCCGACGATCCGTTCGCCCGGCACGGGCTGGCAGCATTGCGCGCGGCTGAAGCTCTGATCCGCCGACAGGCCGACGACGGCGCGAGAGGCGTCCACCTCGTCACCGGTAACAGCGGCCAGCTCGGGGTAGAGCGCCTTGGCCACCTCCTGCGCGCGCAACTCGGCGGAGCCGAGCCGTGCCAGCACCTCTTTCGGCCCGTCCAGCCCCAGCGTCTTGGCGGCGGTCTTCAGCGCCTTGTCGGTGGATTTCTTGCCGATATGCTCGAACGCGACCCGCGCCAGTTCGCGCCCCAGCTTGATGAAGCGCTCGCGGTCTTCCTCGCGCAGCGACTTGCGGATCGCGGCCTTGGCGCGGCCCGTCACCACGATGTCGATCCATGTGGCCTGCGGGCGCTGGCCTTCGGCGGTGATGATCTCTATCGACTGGCCGTTCTTCAGCCGGGTCCAGAGCGGCACCCGGATGTTGTCGACCTTGGCGCCCACGCAACTGTCGCCGATCCTTGTGTGGATCGCATAGGCATAATCCAGCGGCGTCGCCCCCTTGGGCAGCTTCACCACATCGCCCTTGGGCGTGAAGCAGAACACCTGGTCGGAATACATCTCGAGCTTGACGTTCTCGAGGAACTCATCGTGATCCTCGGCATTGCCGAACCGTTCGGTCAGCGCCGCCAGCCATTTGGCCGGATCGACGGCAAACGGGTTCTCGGCGCGCACGCCGTCGCGGTATGACCAGTGCGCCGCAACGCCGGCCTCGGCCACCTCGTGCATCTGGCGCGTGCGGATCTGGATTTCCACCCGCTTGCCGTCACGCCCCGAAACCGTGGTGTGGATCGAACGATAGCCGTTCGATTTCGGCTGGCTGATGTAATCCTTGAACCGCCCCGGAACCGAGCGCCAGCGGCGGTGCATCGCCCCCAGCACGCGGTAACAATCCGCCTCGCTGTCGGTGATGATGCGGAAGCCGTAGATATCGGACAGACGGGAAAAGCCCTGGTTCTTTTCCTGCATCTTGCGCCAGATCGCATAGGGCTTTTTCGCGCGGCCAAAGACATCCGCCTCGATCCCGGCCTTTTCCAGCTCGGTACGGATATCCAGCGTGATCTGATGCACCACATCGCCGGTTTCGCGCTGCAGCGTGATGAACCGGCGGATGATGGAATTGCGCCCCTCGGGGTTGAGCACCCGAAAGGCCAGATCCTCCAGCTCTTCGCGCATCCACTGCATGCCCATGCGGCCGGCCAGCGGCGCATAGATATCCATCGTCTCGCGCGCTTTCTGGGCCTGCTTTTCGGGGCGCTGGTATTTGATCGTGCGCATGTTGTGCAAACGGTCGGCCAGCTTGACGAGGATCACCCGCAGATCCTTGGACATCGCCATGAACAGCTTGCGAAAGTTTTCGGCCTGCTTGGTCTCGGACGAAGACAGTTGCAGGTTGGTCAGCTTGGTGACCCCATCCACAAGCTCCGCCACCTCTTCGCCGAACAGCGTCGCGATCTCGCCATAGGTGGATTTGGTGTCTTCGATCGTATCGTGCAGCAGCGCGGTGATGATCGTCGCATCATCCAGATGCATCTCTGTCAGGATGGCGGCCACGGCGACGGGATGGGTGAAATAGGGGTCGCCCGACTGGCGGGTCTGCCCTTCGTGCATGCGCTCGCCATAGTCATAGGCAAGGCGCAGCCGCGCTTCGTTGGTTTTGGGATTGTAGTTGCGGACCAGAGCGATCAGGTCTTCGACATCGATCCTCGGCATCCGGTCCGCATCCTATGAGGGCGGTTCGCCCTTACCTTTGGCCCTGCGCGTCCATCAATGCGCGCAGCAGCTTTTCTTCAGACATATCGTCATCGGCGGGTTTGTCAGCCTCGCCACCCATCAAAAGTGCCATCGAATCCTCTTCGGGTTCGTCCACTTCGATCTGGGTCTGGTTGCTTTCGATCATGCGTTCACGCAGAGCGTCGGCAGACTGGGTTTCTTCGGCGATCTCGCGCAGGGCGACCACCGGGTTCTTGTCGTTGTCCCGGTCCACGGTCAGGGCGCTGCCAGACGTGATCTCTCGCGCCCGGTGGGCAGCAAGCATCACCAGCTCAAACCGGTTCGGAACCTTGTCAACGCAATCTTCGACCGTCACGCGGGCCATGGGATACTCCAATCCATCTGGAAAGTGGAGTGCCTTATCTATTGACTCGCAAAACGCTTGACAAGAGCAGATTGCCTTGTCAGCGCTATGTTATCCGGCCTTGCAGTGTCGCAAGCCGCCCCGGGCGCGTCGTAGCGCCGCTGACATCTGGTGAATAGGCCGGGAATCGCCGAAATCGGAATTCCAGACTGGCCTTTTGGACAATGTATCAGTTTGATGACGGGCCAAGGGTTGCCGCAGCGGCCCGAATACCCTAACTCCCCTCGACGTTCCGAGCATTTTTTGTGCCAGTCTCTCGCATTTCCCACCACTCACTCACACGCTGCGGGACATCTACCGGAAGGACAGTATATGTTTTACAGAGACGAACGGCTCGCGCTGTTCATTGACGGATCAAACCTTTATGCGGCTGCGAAGGCGCTCGGGTTTGATATCGACTACAAGCTTCTGCGGCAGGAGTTCATGCGCCGTGGCAAGCTCCTGCGTGCGTTTTATTATACCGCATTGCTGGAAAATGACGAATATTCCCCGATCCGACCACTTGTGGACTGGCTGCATTACAATGGCTTTTCCATGGTCACCAAACCGGCCAAAGAATATACCGACAGCCAGGGCCGGCGGAAGATCAAGGGCAACATGGACATCGAGCTGACGGTCGACGCCATGGAGCTGGCGCCGCATGTCGATCACATCGTGCTGTTCTCCGGCGACGGCGATTTCCGCCCGCTGGTCGAGAGCCTGCAGCGCAAGGGGGTCCGGGTGTCGGTCGTATCGACGATTCGCTCGCAGCCGCCGATGATCGCCGACGAGCTTCGCCGCCAGGCCGACAATTTCATCGAGCTGGACGAGCTGCGCGATGTGATCGGGCGCCCGCCACGCGAACCGCGGGCCGATGCCCCGGTCGAGATGGCCGCCGAAGAGTAAACAGAAACCGGGGCCCCGCGCCCCGGTTTTCCGTTGCGGCCCCCTGGCACCACCAGCCCCGGGGGCTGGACCTTTGCATCGCTTCGCCCTAGGTCTTGCCGCGACAGGAGAGCGCCGATGCCCAAGCCCCCGCTGACCCTTTTCCTCGCCGCCCCGCGCGGGTTCTGCGCCGGCGTGGACCGCGCCATCAAGATCGTCGAACTGGCGCTGCGCAAATGGGGCGCGCCGGTGTTTGTGCGACACGAGATCGTCCATAACAAATACGTGGTCGACGGGCTGCGCGCCAAGGGCGCAGTGTTTGTCGAAGAGCTGGAGGAATGCCCCGACGACCGGCCGGTGATCTTCTCGGCCCATGGCGTGCCCAAGGCGATCCCGGCAGAGGCCGCGCGGCGGCACATGATCTATGTCGATGCCACCTGCCCGCTGGTCAGCAAGGTGCATATCGAGGCCGAGCGGCACCATGCCGCCGGGCTTCAGATGGTGATGATCGGCCACGCCGGGCATCCCGAAACCGTGGGCACCATGGGCCAGCTGCCCGAGGGCGAGGTGCTGCTGGTGGAAACCGCCGATGACGTCGCCGGGCTGCGGGTGCGCGACCCGCAAAAGCTCGCCTTCATCACCCAGACAACCCTCTCGGTCGATGACACGGCGGGCATCGTCGCGGCGTTGCGGGCGCGGTTCCCGGCCATCATCGGACCCCATAAGGAAGACATCTGCTATGCCACCACCAACCGGCAGGAGGCGGTGAAGGCGATTGCGCCGAAGGTGGATGCGATGCTGGTGATCGGTGCGCCGAACTCCTCGAATTCGCGCCGTCTGGTCGAGGTCGCGCGCTCGGCCGGCTGCGCCTATTCGCAGCTGGTGCAGCGCGCGGGCGAGATCGACTGGCGCGCGCTGGACGGGATCACCGCGCTGGGGCTGACCGCGGGCGCGTCCGCGCCCGAAGTGCTGATCGAGGAAGTGATCGACGCCTTTCACGACCGGTTCGATGTGACGCTGCAGGTGGTCGAAACCGCGCAGGAGAATGTCGAATTCAAGGTGCCCCGCGTGCTGCGGGAACCGGCCTGATGCGGCAGGCGGGAGCCAGGGCAGCATGAGCGGCGCCGACCAGACGACAGTGGCGGTCTACGACCAGCGCGCGGCGGATTACGCCGACATCGCGCTGACGCCGGACACGCGCGCGCGGCTGGACGCGTTCATCGCGGCGCTTCCCGCAGGCGGCAGCGCGCTCGACCTTGGCTGCGGGCCGGGCTGGGCCGCAGCCGCGATGCGCGACGCGGGCCTGACGGTTGCCGCGCTCGACGCCGCGCCGGCCATGGCCGAGGTCGCGCAGGCACGTTACGGGCTGTCTGTCACCGTGGCGACATTCGACGCGGTGACGCAAGTTGCGGCCTATGATGGCATCTGGGCCCATTTCAGCCTGCTGCACGCCCCGCGTGCCGATTTCCCTGCCCACCTCGCGGCGCTGCACCGTGCCCTGCGGCCCGGCGGGCAGCTTTTCCTCGCGATGAAGCTCGGCACCGGAGAGGGCCGTGACCGGCTTGACCGGTTCTACAGCTATTTCACCGCCGACGAGCTGCGGACGCATCTGCGCCGCGCCGGCTTTACCCTGACCGGAGAGCAGACCGAGGCCATCAAGGGCTTCGACGGTACCCGCGCCTCCGCCATCTACATGAGGGCCCATGCCTGAGTATTTTGCCTATACCGACGGCGCCTGCAGCGGAAACCCCGGACCCGGCGGCTGGGGCGCGCTGCTTCAGGCGAAAGAGGGGGGCCGCGTCGTGAAAGAGCGCGAGCTGTCGGGCGGCGAGGCGCAGACCACGAACAACCGGATGGAGCTTCTGGCCGCGATCAACGCGCTGGAAAGCCTGACGCGCGGCACCGCGATCACCATCGTGACCGATAGCGCCTATGTGAAGAACGGGGTCACGAGCTGGATCCACGGCTGGAAGCGGAACGGCTGGAAAACCGCGGGCCGGAAACCGGTGAAGAATGCCGAACTGTGGCAAAGGCTGGACGCGGCGCGCGAACAGCATGATGTGACCTGGGAATGGGTGAAGGGCCACGCCGGCCACCCCGAGAACGAGCGCGCCGACGCGCTGGCCCGCGCCGGCATGGCGCCTTTCAAGCGGCAGACGGGCGGCCAGCTTCGGATTTGAGTATTTTTGCCGAGAAGAACGGGGCAGGTCAGGGTTTGCGGATATAGGTCTGGTAGAGC
Source organism: Actibacterium sp. EMB200-NS6 (assembly GCF_001305615.1). Taxonomy (GTDB): domain Bacteria; phylum Pseudomonadota; class Alphaproteobacteria; order Rhodobacterales; family Rhodobacteraceae; genus Actibacterium_A; species Actibacterium_A naphthalenivorans. Next base: position 344,949 of record NZ_CP010869.1, on the reverse strand, counting down.
CAGATCAGCAGCAGCGCGCCGAGTATGGCGCCGACGAAGCCCGCGGCGAGGCCTGTCAGCATCAGGATGAAGCGCAGCACCAGCCCGCCGATCAGCGCGCCGGCGATGCCGATCACGATTGTGGTGATGACATCTGTCTCGACCTTCATCGCCCGGGTGGCGATGAAACCGGCGGCGGCGCCGATGATGATCAGGAACAGCACATTCATGGCGCGACTATGCCTGTGCCGCCGGGATTTGGAAAGGTCAGTTCAGCCGGTCGGGCAGATCAATTCCGCGCAGGAATTCATCCGCGTCCATCGCCCGCCTGCCCGGCCGCTGCGCCTGCAGCACCTCGACCGCGCCTGTCCCGCAGGCGATGGTCAGCCCGCCCAGAACCTGCCCTGGCGTGCCGTCACCCGGCGCAACCCGTGAGCGCAGGAGCTTGACCCGCTCGCCGCCGATCTCGCACCAGGCGCCGGGAAAGGGCGACAGGCCCCGGATCTGCCGGTCGACCTCGACGGCGGGCCGGGCCCAATCCACCCGCGCCTCGGCCTTGTCGATCTTCGACGCATAGGTCACGCCCGCCTCGGGCTGCGGCTGGGGCACCAGTTCGGGCAGGCGCCGGAGCGCCTCGACAATCAGCCGCGCGCCCATCGCCGACAGCCTGTCGTGCAATTGCGCGGTGGTTTCCCCGGCCCCGATCGGCGTGGCCTCGCGCAGCAGCACCGGGCCGGTATCGAGCCCCGCTTCCATCTGCATGACGCAGATGCCCGTTTCCGCGTCGCCCGCCATGATCGCCCGGTGAATCGGCGCCGCGCCGCGCCAGCGCGGCAGGAGCGAGGCATGGATGTTGAGGCAACCATGCTCCGGCGCATCCAGCACCGGCTGCGGCAGGATCAGACCATAGGCCACCACCACCGCCACCTCGGCATTCAGCGCGGCGAACTCCGCCTGCGCGTCGTCGTTGCGCAGCGTCCTGGGGTGGCGCACCGGCAGACCCAGCTCCCGGGCTTTGGCCTGCACCGGGCTGGGGCGCTCTTTCTTGCCGCGTCCGGCGGGGCGGGGCGGCTGGCAGTAGACGCAGGCGATATCATGCCCGGCGGCCACCAGCGCCTCGAGCACCGGCACCGAGAACTCGGGCGTTCCCATGAAGACCACGCGCATCAGCGTTTTCCCATCTTGGCGAACCGCTTCAGCAAACGCTCGCGTTTGATCCGCGACAGGCGGTCGAAATACATCCGGCCATCCAGGTGATCGATCTGGTGCTGCACCGACGTGGCCCAAAGATTGACGAAATCCCGTTCCTCGATCACGCCCTCGACGTTCAGGAACCGAACCGTCACCGCGCGCGGACGGGTGACGACGGCGGAAACGCCGGGCAGATTGGGGCTCGCCTCTTCATGCGCGCGCGGCTGGGCCGAGGCATGCAGGATTTCTGGGTTGGCCAGCCGCACCGCCCGGCCCCGTTCCTGAGAGCAATCGACAACCGCGAGCCGCAGCATCACCCCGATCTGCGGCGCGCCCAGCCCATAACCGGGCATCGCATCCATGGTCTCCACCATATCGTTCCAGATCGCGCGAATCTCGTCGGTGATCCCGGCCACCGGGGCGGCGGGGGTTTTCAGCCGCTTGTCGGGCCAGGGGACGAAAGGCCGGACCGTCACGCCCGCGCCCGTTCCCGCTTCAGCTTGACCATCTTTCGGGTGATCATCTGACGCTTCATCGGCTTGAGATAGTCGATGAACAGCTTGCCGTTCAGATGGTCGATTTCATGCTGCACGCAGGTCGCCCACAGGCCCTTGAAATGCTCTTCGTGCTGTGCGCCGCTCGGGTCGATCCAGCGCACCTGCACCTCGGCGGGGCGGTCGACCTCGGCATATTGCTCGGGGATCGACAGGCAGCCTTCCTCATAGGTGTTCATGTCGTCCGACGCCCAGATGATTTCCGGGTTGAACAGGGCCATGGGGCGCGGCGCGGCGCCTTCTTCCTTGATGCAATCCATCACCAGCAGCCGCTTGAGCACGCCGATCTGCGGCGCGGCAAGGCCGATGCCCGGCGCATCATACATGGTTTCCAGCATGTCGTCGGCCAGCGCGCGCAGCTCTGCGGTGATCTCGCCGACAGGCTCCGCCACCGTTTTCAGGCGCGGGTCGGGATGGATGAGGATCGGTCGAATTGTCATGCGCAGGGATGTAGGCCAAGGCGCGGCATTTCGCAACGTCCGTTAGGGCTTGCACCCGCGCAAGCGTCGGCTAGCTTGATCGAAAAAGGAGACAGGCATGAATTTCGACGAGATCATCGATCGCCGCGGCACCCTTTGCGCCAAGTGGGACAAGATGGAGCAGATCTTCGGTGTCTCCGCCGATGACGGGCTGGCGATGTGGGTCGCCGATATGGATTTCCGCTCGCCCCAGTGCATTTCCGATGCGGTCCGCGCGCTGGCCGATGATGGCGTCTATGGTTATCTCGGCGTCGATGCGCCCTATCGCGATGCGATCTGCTGGTGGATGGAAAACCGCCACGGCTGGGCGGTCGATCCGTCATGGATTTTCGCCACGCATGGCCTCGTCAACGGCGTTGCCCTGTGCCTGAACGCCTTTACCGCACCCGGCGACGGGGTGGTGCTGTTCACCCCGGTCTATCACGCCTTCGCGCGGGTCATCGCCGCGGCGGGGCGCGAGGTTGTGGAATGCCCGCTGGCCGTCGAGGGCGGCCGGTATGAAATGGATTTCAGCGCCTATGACGCACAGATGACCGGGGCGGAAAAGGTCGTTATCCTGTGTTCGCCACACAACCCCGGCGGGCGGGTCTGGACTCGGGATGAGCTTCAGGGGGTTGCCGATTTCGCCAAGCGACACGATCTGATCATCCTGTCCGACGAAATCCACCACGATCTGGTGCTCGCGGGCGCGAAACACATCCCGATGGCGCTGGTGGACATGTCGGTGAAAGACCGGCTGGTGATGCTGACCGCGCCATCCAAGACCTTCAACATCGCCGGAAGCCACACCGGCAATGTCATCATCGAGGATGCGGATCTGCGCGCCCGCTTCGCCGATACCATGGCCGCGCTGGGGATTTCCCCCAACATGTTCGGCATTCAGATGACGACGGCGGCCTACAGCCCCGAAGGCGCCGAATGGGTGGACGCGCTGACCGCCTATCTGGCCGAGAATCAGCGGGTTTTCAACGCGGGCGTGAATGCCATTCCCGGCCTGTCGGCGATGGCGCTGGAGGCGACCTATCTGGCCTGGGTCGATTTCTCCGGCACCGGCATGGCGCCCGAAGAGTTCACCCGCCGGGTGGAGCAAGACGCGAAAATCGCCGCCAATCTGGGCACAACCTTCGGCACGGGTGGAGAGGCCTTCCTGCGCTTCAACCTGGGCATGCCGCGCACCCGCATTCACGACGCGGTGGCGCGGCTGGAAAAGGCCTTCGGGGACCTGCAATAAGCGGTGTGAACGCCGTTCAGCGCGTCAGATAAGCCACCGGCGCATCCGGGTCGCGCACAAAATCCAGCGGCGCCTTGTCGACGGCGGGGGTGTTTCGCTTGAACTCGAACAGCAACTCGCCCTCTTCCTGCGACGATGCTACGATCAGCGCCTGATAGAGGTGCCGCGTGCCATCATAGACATCGACCAGCCCGCGCAGATGCGGCGCGACATCGGCATCGAGCGCGAAGCCGCGCGACCAGAATCGCAGCACCGGATAGCTCTCGCCACCGGCACGCACCCGCAGGCGGTTCTTCTTTCTCAGCGCGGCCTTGCGCGCCTTTTCCAGACCCTCGCGGACCTCACTCGGCAGAAACTCGGACATGGCAGCATCCCTTCCGCGTCGAGGGTCGTCAAAAAGCCTCATTTCGTCAAGCAAACCCTTTTGCGGTTTCCGGTTTTTCACCAACGTGCGTTCATGCAGGGGATTAGCGCATTTTTGCCGGGTTTACCCAAGGTCTGCACAAACCTAGGTCAATCCCCGAAAAGGAGAGCGTGATGGGATATCTGGAAAACGGCACTTGGAACCCCGCCTGGTACGACACCAGGAAAAGCGGCGGCAGGTTCGAGCGCACGACGGCGGGGTTCCGCAACTGGATCACCCCCGACGGCAGCGCGGGGCCGAGCGGCACGGGCGGGTTTCCCGCCGAAAGCGGGCGCTACCATCTTTATGTTTCCTATGCCTGCCCCTGGGCCCACCGCACCCTGATTTTCCGGGCCCTGAAGGACTTGCAGGATCATATCAGCGTTTCCGTCGTCCACCCCGACATGCTGAACGACGGCTGGACCTTCGCAGCCGATTTCCCCGGCGCGACCGGCGATACGCTCTATGGCCTGCCCTTCCTGCGTGACATCTATACGAAAGCCGTGCCCGACGTGTCGGGCCGCGTCACGGTGCCGGTGCTCTGGGACAAGCAGCGCGAAACGATCGTCTCCAACGAATCGTCCGAGATCATCCGCATGTTCAACAGCGCCTTCAACGGGCTGACCGGCAACACAGGTGACTTCTGGCCCGAACCGCTGCGCGCCGGGATCGAAACGGTGAACGCCCGCGTCTACGACAAGATCAACAACGGCGTTTACAAATCCGGCTTCGCGACCACGCAAAGCGCCTATGACAGCGCCGTCACCGACCTGTTCGACGGGCTCGACTGGCTGGAACAGCGGCTTTCCACGCATCGCTACCTGATGGGCGACCGCGTGACAGAGGCCGACTGGCGGCTGTTCACCACGCTGGTGCGGTTCGATCCGGTCTATCACCTGCATTTCAAGTGCAACCGCAAGCGCCTGATCGACTACCCCAACCTCTGGGCCTATACGCGCGAGCTGTATCAATGGCCCGGCGTTGCGAACACTGTTCACTTCGATCATATCGTCCGCCATTATCACTTTAGCCACGACATGATAAATCCCAACCGCATCATTCCGATCAACCCGGTGCTCGACTGGGCGGCGCCGCATGGCCGCGAAACGCTGAAAGCCGCCTGAGCGGTTGCCAGCCCCCGCGACATCGCTAAGGTTCGCCGGACCTGAACCCGGAGAACCCGATGCGCCTGATCCTGCCACTCTTGGCCAGCCTTCTGTCCGCCCCGCTGGCCCATGCCGCCACCCCCTGCGGCGGCAGTTTCGGCAGCTTTCTGTCGGGCCTGAAGAAAGAGGCGGTGGCGATGGGCCACAGCCCCGCCAGCGTCGACCGCTTCCTGGCGCCCGTGCGACACGATCCCCGAACCCTGCGCGCCGATCGGGCACAGGGCGTGTTTCAGCTTGATTTCATCACCTTCTCGCGCCGGGTGATCAGCCAGAACCGCATCGACAACGGCAAGCGCAACGCCCAGAAATGGGCGCGGGTCTTCGACAGGATCGAGCGTGACTACGGGGTCTCGCGCGGGGTGCTTCTGGCCTTCTGGGCGCTGGAAACCGATTACGGCGCGGTGCAGGGCGATTTCAACACGCTCAATTCGCTGGTGACGCTGGCCCATGATTGCCGCCGCCCCGAACTGTTCCGCCCGCAGATCTTTGCCGCGCTCACCCTGTTCGAAAAGGGCGAGTTCGACCCGGCCACAACCACCGGCGCCTGGGCCGGAGAGATCGGCATGGTGCAGATGCTGCCGGGCGACATCCTGGAAAACGGTGTCGATGGCGATGGCGACGGCCATGTCAGCCTGAAGACCTCGCCGCCCGATGCGCTGATGTCGGGGGCGAACATGCTGCGCGATCTGGGCTGGCGCGCGGGCGAGCCGTGGTTGCAAGAGATCGTTGTGCCCCCGACCCTCGACTGGGCGAAGACCGGGCTGAACCACAAGATGCGCGTGGACGACTGGGCAAGGCTGGGCATCCGGCCGCGCACGGGCACATTCGGGCCGGGCAACCTGCCCGCTTCGGTGCTGTTGCCGATGGGGCGCAACGGGCCGGCCTTCCTCGCCTATCCGAATTTCGACATCTATTTCGAATGGAACAAAAGCTTCGTCTACGTCACCACCGCCGCCTATTTCGCCACCCGGCTGGAAGGCGCCCCGGTATTCAACGCAGGCACGCCCGAGCCGGGGCTGACCGGCCCGCAGTTGAAGGCGCTGCAGCAAAAGCTGACCGCGCACGGGCATGATGTTGGCGGGATCGACGGCATCCTGGGCGCCAAGACGCGCGACGCGGTTCAGGCAGAGCAATCGCGGCTGGGCCTGCCGGCCGACGCCTGGCCGACGCCGGCGCTTCTGAACCGGCTCTGACCCGCTGCTTGTCGGCCCTGACAGGCTTTCTCGCCCGCCCCGCGTCAGGCCACCAGCTGCTCGGCCTTTTTCAGATCCACCGACACCAGTTGGCTGACCCCCTGTTCGGCCATGGTGACGCCGAACAGACGGTCCATCCGGCTCATCGTCACGGCATGGTGGGTGATGACCAGAAACCGCGTGTCGGCGCGGTGGGCCATCTCGTCCAGCAGGTCGCAGAACCGGGTGACGTTGGCGTCATCCAGCGGTGCGTCCACCTCGTCCAGCACGCAGATCGGGGCCGGGTTGGCCAGAAACACCGCAAAGATCAGCGCCATCGCCGTCAGCGTCTGTTCACCGCCCGACAATAGCGAAAGCGTGGCCAGCTTCTTGCCCGGCGGCTGGCACATGATCTCCAGCCCCGCTTCCAGCGGATCGTCGGATTCCACCAGCACCAGCTTGGCCTCGCCGCCGCCGAAAAGATGCGTGAAGAGCAGGGAAAAATTGCTGTTCACCTGTTCGAACGCGGTCAGCAGGCGTTCACGCCCTTCGCGGTTCAGGCTGGCGATGCCGCTGCGCAGCGCCTTGATCGCCTCTTCCAGATCCCGCTTTTCATTGACCAGCGTGTCATGTTCCTCCTGCACCTCTTTCGCATCTTCCTCGGCGCGCAGGTTGACCGCGCCCAAGGCATCGCGCTGGCGCTTCAGGCGGTTCACGTCATGCTCGATACTCTCTGCCGACGGCATCCGCTCGGGATCGGCCTCCAGGCTTTGCAACAGCGCGTCCGGGGTAATGTCCTGCTCTTCCTCGATGCGCAGCGCGGCCTGGCTGACCGTGGCGCGGGCGGCATCGGCGCGCGCTTCGGCGCGGGCGCGGGCCTCGCGCGCCTCCGAGGCGGCGCGTTCGGTCTCGCGCTCGGCCACCGTCGCCTCGCGCAGGGCGGTTTCGCCCTCGGCCAGCGCATCGGCGGCCTTCTGACGCCGGGCCTCCGCCGCGGCGATGGCGCTCGCCAGTTCGGCGCGTTTGGCGGCGATCTCCTCCGGCGCGGCGGCGGCGCCTTTCAAATCGGCCTCAGAGCTTTCCTTGCGCTCGGCCAGCTCGCTGATGCGTTTGCCGGCCGTTTCCAGCCGGTGGCGCCAGCCGCTCAGCTCCTTCGTTACCTCCTGCCGGCGCTTCGTGCGCGCCTCACCCTCTCGGCGCAGCTCATCATGGGCCGAGCGTTTGGCGAGCATCGTCATCCGCGCCGCCTCGACCGTCATCCGCACATCTTCGACCTCGGCCCGGGCGCTGTCCAGATCGCCCAGTTCGGCCACCGCCGCCTCGGCCTCTTTCTGGCGGGCGCGGGCGGCCATCGCCTCTTCCTCGTGGCGGGCGACGGCCAGTTGCGCGCTTTCCAGCTTGGTTCCGGCGATCGAGCGATCGGCCTCCACCCGCGACAACGCCCGCCCGGTATCGGCCACCAGACGGTCGGCGTCGCGGCGGGCCTGGCGCGCCAGACGGTCAGCCTCGGTCAGGTCGGCCAGCCGCTTTTTCAGAACCTCATGCGCCTGCGCAGCACCGGCGGCGCGGGCGGCGGCCTCTTCCAGATCGCGCTTGAGCTCGACCAGGCGATTGAGCTGCTGCAGGCGCAGCGCGGCGGCGGAGGGCGCATCCTCGGCGCCGGCGCGAAACCCGTCCCAGCGCCACAGATCACCCTCGACGCTGACCAGCCGTTGCCCCGGCTTCAGATGCGGCTGCAGGCGCGCGCCATCCGCCGGATCGACCAGCCCGATCTGCGCCATGCGGCGGGCCATCACGCCCGGTGCGGTCACATGGGCCGAAAGCGGCGTGGCCCCTTCCGGCAACGGCTGCGACGCGTTGTAGCCGGGCAAAAGCACCCAGCCGGAGGGCGCGTCCGGCGTGATCTCGGGGATGCGCAGATCATCGCCCAGCGCCGCGCCGAGCGCCTTTTCATACCCCGGCGCCACCCGGAACCGATCAAGGATCTGGCCCCCTTCGGCCGTGTCGCGATCGACAAGCCGGGCCAGCGCCGCCACCTCGGCCCGCAGGGCGCTGGCCTCGCCCTCGGCCTCGGAATGACCGGCGCGGGCGTCTGCCTCGCGCGCCTGTGTGTCGGCGCGGGCCTGATCGGCCTGCACCAGCGTGGCCTCGGCGTTTTCGGCGGTGCGCACAGCCTCGGCCTGCGCCGCCTCGGCCGCCGCGACCTCTTCGGCCGATCGGGCAAGCGCCGCCTCGGCCTGCGCCACGGTCGCACGGGCGCGCCCGGCCTCGGCCTCGTTCTTGGCGAGCGTCCGGGTGACATCTTCCATCAGGCGATGCGCCGAATGGTGCCGGGCGGCCAGCCGCGCCACATCCTCCGTCAGGGCCGACAGAGCCGTTTCGCGGTCTTGCAGAACCTGCGCCGCCTCTTGCGCCGTCGCAGCGGCCGTCTCCAGCGCGGCGTCATGACCATCGCTCAGCTTTTCAAGCTGCGCCTGTTCCCATTCCAGCTTGCCGATGGTCTCACCGGCATCGCGGTTCAGCCCGGCCTCGCGCTCCATGTCGCGGGTGAGCTGACCGATGCGGGCGGTCAGGGTCTCGATGGTCTTCCGGGCGCGCGCCTCCTGATCGTTCAGCGTGTCGTGCTGCACCTGCAGACGTTGCAGCACGGCGGCGGCGATCGCCTCTTCCTCGCGGCGGGCGGGCAGCTTGTCATCTGCCTCCTGCCGCAGCTTCGCGGCCTGGCGCACCGCCGCCTCGGCCTGCGCCGCGGCCTTCGTTCGCTCGGTCAGTTCGGCCTCGGTGCCCGCGCGGGCCTCGTCGGCCTCTTTCCAGCGACGATAGAGCAACAGCCCCTCGGCCCTGCGCAGGCTTTCACCGATCTCGCGATAGCGGGCGGCCTGCCGGGCCTGCCGGGCGAGCTGCGTCAGATGGCCGGCAAGCTGTTCGACCACGTCATCCACGCGGGTAAGGTTGGCCTCTGCCCCCTTGAGCTTCAGCTCGGCCTCGTGTCGGCGCTGGTACAGGCCGGAAATCCCGGCGGCCTCTTCCAGAATGCGCCGCCGCGCCTTGGGCTTGGCGTTGATCAGCTCTGCGATCTGCCCCTGCCGCACCAGCGCCGGGGAATGCGCCCCCGTCGAGGCGTCGGCGAACAGCATCTGCACATCGCGGGCGCGAACGTCCCTGGTGTTGGCCTTGTAGGCCGATCCGGCATCGCGGGTGATCCGCCGCACGATCTCCAGCGCATCGTGATCGTTGAACCCGGCGGGCGCCAGCCGCTCGGTATTGTCGATGGTCAGACTGACCTCTGCGAAGTTGCGCGCGGGCCGCGTGGCGGCGCCGGCAAAGATCACATCCTCCATCCCGCCGCCGCGCATCGCGGTCGGGCGGTTTTCGCCCATCACCCAGCGCAGCGCCTCGAGCAGGTTGGACTTGCCGCAGCCGTTGGGGCCAACCACGCCTGTCAGCCCCTCGGCGATCACGAGATCGGTGGGGTCAACAAAGCTTTTGAAGCCGTTGAGTCTGAGGCGGGTAAAGCGCAACTGCGGGCGTCCGTGATTCCAAGAAGTCTCAAATCCTTTGGGTTGTGGCCCCGCAAGTCAAGCAAAGACCACCGTATCTGCGCGCCAATCGGCGGTTTTCCACAATATATCGATGAAACTCACGCATGTTGTTGGCTCGCTTTACGTTACGGCAGCGCGACAGTTTTTCATTGGCCCGGTCCGGGGTGTGCGGGTTAAGAAATTAACAGTTTAAAGTCAGTGCCTTGGGGGCATTTCAGGATGAGCATCAAGATCCGGACCGAAAGCCCGCTGACACCGGACAGCCGCCGCCTGATCGACGAAAGCGAAGCCGCGTTGCGCGCGGTTTTTCCGCCCGAGGAATGTTTCAGCTTTTCGGCCGAGGAACTGGCCATGCCCAACACCCAGTTCCTGGTCGCCCGCCTGAACGGGCAGGCGCATGGCTGCGTCGCGCTTGTCGATCAGGTGTTCTATGGCGAGGTCAAAAGGCTGTTCGTCGCGCCCGAGGCGCGCGGGCTTGGCCTGGCGCGGGCCCTCATGTCAGCGCTTGAGGCGGCGGCCGAGGATATCGGCCTGACCTGCCTGCGCCTGGAAACCGGGCACGCGCTGACCGAGGCGGTGAACCTGTACCGAACCATGGGCTTTTACGTGTGCGACGCGTTCGGTGACTACCCCGATATCCCGTCGAACCTGTTTCTTGGGAAATCCATCGGAAGTTTTGTCAGACAGGGTTCGGGCAAAACAGCTTTGCCCGCATCAGGGCCGGATCACCGCCGAAGCTTCCCGGAATGATCTGACAGCCCGTCGCCAGTTCGATGGCACGGTGGCCGCGCGCGATCACCCCTGCGGCGGCCGGGCCGAATTCCACGCTGGTGCGCACCGCCTGTGCCGTTCTCCCATCAGTAAACACGCTGAATTGGCTGGAGCCGACCGTCACCTTTCGCGCCGGGAAGCCGTAAAGATCAATCGAAGGGCTGTTGCACCCCGCCATCAGCAACACCGCCGCCAGGATCCCGTTGCGCATCGCAGCCCCCGCCATTGCCCGTTTCGCGCCATGGAAGATCATTTGGGTTAACCGGGGCTTAACAGGGCAAAAGGACCGCTTCGAATTGACGCATTCGCAGGCCGGCCGCCATTCCCCATCATATTCCAAATATTGAATTCAATTGGAATCAGCCATGCACCCGACGATGACACGCCCGGCAGATCGCTATTCACCCCTGTATTTCCTCGTCTCGCTCGGGGCGGGCGGCCTGGCGGTGACGTTCTTCATGTATCTGATGTTCTGGGTGCCGCACCCGACACGCCCGGTGCCGGTGTTCGAGGATGTGGCCGCGGCCTTCGCCGCCGGCGGCCTGCCAATGCAGCTTGGCATCGTGGCGGCCTATATCGGCATCACCGTATTCGTGGTGCTGAACCTCCGGTCGCTGGTCTGGAACATCACCCGGTACCGCAGTTTCCGGCAGACCGAAGCCTTCAGGCAACTCGTCAGCACCAATGCCGAGACACAGCTTCTGGCCATGCCGCTCGCGATGGCGATGAGCGTCAACGCCGCCTTCATCGCCGGCATGGTTTTCATGCCGGGCCTGTGGAGCATCATCGAGTACCTGTTCCCCTTCGCGCTGGTGGCCTTCGCCGCTATCGGCTGGCTGGCCTTCCGGTTTCTGGGGGATTTTCTGGGCCGGGTGCTGACCAAGGGCGGCGTGTTCGACGTGACGGCGCATAACTCCTTCGCGCAGCTTCTGCCGGCCTTTGCCCTGTCGATGGTCGCCGTGGGCTTTGCCGCCCCCGCCGCGATGAGCGTGACGCCGCTGACCATTGGCATCTCTGTGATCGGGTCCACCTTCTTTGGCGTGGCTTCGGTGCTTTACGCGGTGGTCGCGGCGATCACCGGGTTCAATTCGATGCTGCATTACGGCACCGCGAAGGAATCCGGCCCGACCCTGCTTGTGGTGGTGCCGATCATGACCGTGCTGGGCATCCTGCTGCTGCGGCAGGAACATGGGCTGCATGTCGCCTTCGATGCCCATGCGGTGGCGGTGGAAACGCTTGTAACCCTGACGCGGCTGATGTCGGTGCAGGTGGTCTTTCTGATGCTCGGCCTGCTGGTGCTGCGCCGTCAGGAGTATTTCAAGCAATATGTCTTTGGAGCCGACAATTCCCCGGGTGCCTATGCGCTGATCTGCCCCGGCGTCGCGCTGTCGGTGATGACCCAGTTCTGGCTGAACAAGGGGCTTGTCGCCGCCGGGCTGGTCGCAAAGTTCAGCGCGGGCTACTGGCTGATCACCGCCATCGCCATCGCCTTCCAGATGTCAATGATCCGGCTGGTGTTCCACCTGAACCGGCGTCATTTCGGGCAGGGCCGCAAAACGGTTGCGGTGCCGGCCGAATAGCCGGGGCGCGATGGGAAGATCAAGAAACGGGGGGCGGGCGCCCCCTGTTTTTGTCTATCCGCTTGATCACCCGCCGCCCGCCGCTACGATCCGCCGGCACCCCGCAACCAGACGGAGCCCGCGCGTGATCCTGCACCTTGCCCTTTTGCTGACCTTCCAACTGACCGGCGCGGTGATCAGCCGTGTCTTTGCCCTGCCCCTTCCCGGCCCGGTGATCGGCATGGCGCTGCTGCTGTGCTTTCTCGCGGCCGCGCCGCGTGTGGCGCTGCCGCTGCGGACCACCGCGCAGGGGCTGCTGTCGCACCTTTCGCTGCTGTTCGTGCCGGCGGGCGTGGGCGTGGTCGGGCATCTTGATCTGCTGGGCGCCCAGGGCGGGCCGATCTTCGCGGTGCTCGTGATCTCGACCACCGCGGCCATTGCCGTGGCCGCGCTGACCTTTACGCTGGTGGCGCGCAAGAGCGGGGCCGGAGATGCCTGAGTTTCCCGAGATCTGGAGCTATCTGGCCCGCGATCCGCTGATCTGGCTGACCGCGACGCTGATCGCCTATGTCATCGGCGACACGCTGTTCCGCGCGGCGGGGCGGCGGCCGTTTGCCAACCCGGTGCTGATCGCGGTGATCCTGCTGGCGGTGTTGCTGCGGGTCACGCAAACCCCCTATGCGATCTATTTCGAGGGCGCGCAGTTCGTGCATTTCATGCTCGGCCCGGCCACGGTGGCGCTGGCGGTGCCGCTGCACGCCAATCTCGCGCGGGTCCGCAAAAGCGCGCTGCCGCTGCTGGCGGCGCTGCTGGCCGGATCGCTGACCGCGATGCTGAGCGCGGTGGGGCTGGGCTGGGCGCTGGGGATCCGGGGCGAGGTGCTGCTGTCGCTCGTGCCGAAATCGGCGACCGCGCCGGTGGCGCTGGGGATATCGGAAAGCATCGGCGGCTCGCCCACGCTGACCGCCGTGCTGGTCATCACCACGGGCATCATCGGCGCGATCGTGGTGACCCCGCTTCTGAACCTGCTGCGCATTCGCGACTGGCGCGCGCGTGGCTTTGCCGTGGGCGTGGCCGCGCATGGCATCGGCACCGCCCGCGCGTTTCAGGTGAACGAGACCGCCGGGGCCTTTGCCGGGATCGGGATGGGGCTGAATGCGATGCTGACGGCGATTCTGGCGCCCATCGTGGTGCGCCTGCTGTTCTGAGCCGGTGAGGGTTTGCACCAGCGCGCGCGCGGACGCTCAGGCCCGGTTCGCGATCTCGATCAGGTTGCCGTCGGGATCGCGGATATAGATCGAGATGATCGGCCCCCTCGCCCCGGTGCGCCGCACCGGCCCCTCTTCGACCGCGATACCCCAGCCGCCCAGATGCAGCACCCACTCGGCCACCGGGGTATCGGACAGGAAACACAGATCGGCGCTCCCGGGCGTGGGGCTGGCGGCCTTGGGGTCATATTCCGTGCCATGCGGATGCAGGTTGATCTTCTGATCGCCGAATTTCAGCGCGGTGCGGGTGGACCCGTCGGCCGGGTGAAACTCCAGCCGTTCCATCCCCAGAACGGTCTGGTAGAACGCAACTGTATGGTCGATGTCGGTGACGGTCAGCACCAGATGGTCAAGGGATGCAAGTGTTGGCGCCATGCGGGCTTCCTGCAGTTCACAAAGGGGTTGCCTCAGCATGCATCGGGGCGGCGGCGAAGTGCAACCGCCGGCGCGGCGCCAGAAAAGTTTCATGCCTCCGGCGGGGATATTTCCGGAAAGGCGAAAGGGTCAGAGGCTTGCCGCCACCCGGAAGGCATCGGGGACGGTGTCCTTGCCGTCGAGCATCAGGTCGGCCATCACCTGCGCGACCTTGGGCGCCATTCCGAAGCCGATCTTGAACCCTCCGTTGGCGATGAACTGACCGGCGCGGCCGGGGTAATGGCCCAGCATCGGGGCCCGGCTTCTGGCGCGGGGCCGGACG